>CAJURK010000003.1 GCA_910588745.1 uncultured Dorea sp.
CTCATTTTCAACTGTCAGAGACTAAAAATTGGTATTAACCGACAGCCCCTTGTTCATTTAAATTAACGGGTATTTTGTTGTCAGTTCCGCCACAATTTTCTTTGCAGCCTCTATATTTTCCTCGCTTTCCGCCACCATAGCTATCGCCTTTGCAATCTGATCCATATCTTCTTCCACCATTCCCCTGGACGTTACGGCCGGAGTGCCAAGACGCACGCCGCTGGTGACAAACGGAGATCTAGGATCATTTGGAACCGTATTTTTATTACAGGTAATATGGGCGTCGTCCAAACGCTTTTCTAACTCCTTGCCCGTAATTTCTCTGTCTCTCAAATCTACCAGCATCAGATGATTATCTGTACCGCCGGATACAATATTTACGCCTCTTTCCATTAATCCTCTGCAAAGAGCCTTTGCATTCTTCACAATCTGTTCCTGATAAACCTTAAATTCCGGCTGCAGAGCCTCTTTAAATGATACCGCCTTTGCTGCGATCACATGCTCTAACGGCCCTCCTTGAATTCCCGGAAATACAGCTTTATTAAAATTAAATTTCTTCGCCGCCTCTTCGTTGCAGAGGATCAGTCCTCCTCTTGGGCCGCGCAGGGTTTTGTGAGTGGTAGTTGTCACTACGTCCGCATAAGGAATGGGGCTCGGATGAACGCCGGCGGCAACCAATCCGGCAATATGCGCGATATCTACCATCAGATATGCTCCCGCTTCATCTGCAATCTCTCGAAACTTTTTAAAATCAATAATTCGCGCATAAGCGCTTGCGCCTGCAAGAATCATTTTGGGTTTCTCCGCCAGCGCAAGTTCACGCACCTTCTCATAATCAATAAATCCCTCATCATTGACGCCGTATGACACAATATTAAAATATTTTCCGGAAATATTGACCGGAGATCCGTGGCTCAAATGTCCGCCATGATCCAAATTCATGCTCAGCACCTTATCGCCCGGTTCCAACATAGCAAAAAATACCGCCAGATTGGCCTGCGCTCCGGAGTGGGGCTGTACATTGGCATAATCGCAGCCAAACAGCTCCTTCGCCCTCTCAATAGCCAGATTTTCAACCACATCCACACACTGGCATCCGCCGTAATAACGCTTTGCCGGATAACCTTCCGCGTACTTATTGGTCAGCGGGCTTCCCATAGCCGCCATAACAGCCTTGCTCACCCAGTTTTCGGAAGCAATCAATTCAATATGGGAATCCTGTCTGTCCATCTCGCTCTGGATCGCCTCCGCACTCTCTCTGTCAACTGCCTGAATTTCATCAAATGCGTACATACTCTTCTCCTTTAATCCTTTCTTACTCACTTCCGGCTTCCCGCAAGTGTTTCTCATATTAGGAACGCTTTCCCAGCGTTACCGTCACATTCTGCTCTTCGTATTCGCCATTGCTTGCAGGTACTTGTATGACAAGCTCTACTTCCTCGCCCGCCCGGAAATATCTTAACTGTTCCTGAAGCGTAGCCATACTGTCAATGGTAATTCCGTCAAATTTTGTAATAATACTTCCCTTGGTAATTCCGGCTTTCTCTGCCCCGCCTTTCTTTTCCACCCCGGCAATATAAACCCCCATAGGCATATTATACATCTGGGAACTATCGGAAGTAACATCCACTCCCTGAATTCCTAAATACCCCTGTTCGTTCTCCGAAACCTTCGTTCGGGTAGTGCGGTTCATCAATGCCTCGATTACTTCATTTGCATCGGAAATAGGAATTGCATAACCCATACCTTCCACCGCGTTTGCATTCACCTTAACCGTATTGATGCCGATCAGTTCCCCATTCGCATTGAGCAAAGCGCCGCCGCTGTTGCCGGGATTAATCGCTGCGTCCGTCTGAATCAGCTTGCTGTCAAAGCCTTCCATTTCCAAATCACGATTCAGCGCCGAAACAATTCCTTTGGTCACCGACTGTCCATAACCAAGCGCATTGCCAATGGCAATCACCGGTTCGCCAACCTGCAGATTCGTGGAATCTCCAATAGAAATGATCTGAATAGCATCCATGGTAGAACTCTCAATCTGATCAAGGGGAACCGCCACCACCGCTAAGTCTTTGGACGGATCCGTTCCTTTTAAGATTCCTTCCACCGATTTATCATCTACAAAGGATACCGTCAGGGTTTCTGCACCTTCTACTACATGATTATTGGTAACGATTAAAAGCTCTGAATCATTCTTTCCAATAATAATTCCGGTTCCCCCGCTCTCGCTCTTCCGCTGCTGGACTCCTCCAAAGAAACTCTGAACCTCCTGCACGCTCATATTGGTAATCGAAACCATGGAAGGCATACTTTTCTGGACAATGTCTGATACATCCGACGATATCGTGCTGGAAGACTGTTTCAGCTTGATACCGGAAGAATCGGAAATTCCCTTCTCCTCTTCTATTACATTCTGCCCGTTAGAATCTCCAAAGAACTTCCCTGCAATCCGGTTGGTCGCCAAAAACGTAAGGCTGGCAACAACGCCGAATACCACCGCTGTTCCCACGATTGCCGCGCCTTTGGGAAGCTTTCTCTTTTTTTTCGGCGGCTGTCCTTCAAAATTACTCTGTTTGTAACCGCCGCTTGGTTCATTAAATATATTATTCCTGTCGCTGTCTCCTGAATCATAGTAATTATACTGATTTTCCATTTTCAAAACTCCTTTCTATATCGGAAGCCTTACCGGCCCTCGGATGCTCTCTTCGTTTCTATGCATGTAGTCTAATAGAAAATTGTGTTGAAAGTGTGTCAAAACCGTCAAAAAATTTTGAAAACCAAATCCAGCGCAGCCCGGATAACCTTATCCATATCATAATATTTGTACGCTCCAAGCCGTCCTCCAAAAATTACCTTTTCTTCTCTGGCTGCTAACTCCTGATATTTTGCATACAATTCACTATTCTTTTCATCATTCACCGGATAGTAAGGCTCATCCCCCACCTTCCATTCCGAAGAATACTCTCTGGAAATCACCGTCTTTTCCTGCTTCCCAAATTCAAAGTGCTTGTGTTCAATAATGCGGGTATAGGGAACTTCCCGCTCTGTATAATTAACCACGGCGTTTCCCTGATAGTTATCGCAGTCAAGCACTTCCGTTTCGAACCTAACGCTGCGGTACTCCAACGCGCCCAGCCGATAACCATAATATTCGTCAATCATTCCGGTATAGATAATCTGATCTGCCAGAACTTCATACTGCTCTCTTTCTTTTAGAAAATCGACTCCTGTCCGAACTTCCGCTCCCTCTAAAAGTTTCTCTACAACGGCTGTATAACCGCCGATCGGTATTCCCTGATACCGGTCGTTAAAATAATTATTATCATACGTAAATCGAAGCGGCAGCCTGCGGATAATAAAGGCCGGCAATTCTTTACAGTCTCTCCCCCACTGCTTCTCCGTATACCCTTTCACCAGCTTCTCGTACACGTCTCTGCCCGCCAAGGACAGCGCCTGCTCCTCTAAGTTCGCCGGTTCTTTGATACCGAGTTCCGCTATCTGCGCCGCAATGATATCTTTTGCTTCTTTCGGAGTACGGATATTCCACATTTTGCTGAAGGTATTCATATTAAAGGGAAGATTATACAACTCATCCTTGTACACGGCCACAGGAGAATTCACATAGTGATTAAACTCTGCAAACTGATTCACGTAATCCCAGACTTCCTTATCCGACGTATGGAAAATATGAGCCCCGTATTTATGAACCTGAATCCCTTCCACCTCTTCTGTATAAATATTTCCGCCAATGTGATCTCTCCGGTCTATTACCAGGCACTTCTTTCCTCTTTTTATCGCTTCATGTGCGATCACCGCTCCAAATAAGCCGGCGCCTACAATTAAAAAATCATATTTCATCCTGACTTCTCCATTCTCCTATCTTTCCTGCAATGCTTCAACGGCTCCGTCCAAATACGCCGCGCATTCACCCGCTTTTATTCAACTGTAACAGATTTCGCCAAATTCCTTGGCTTATCCACATCGCATCCCCTGCCCACTGCTACATAATATCCGAACAACTGCAGCGGAATGATCGCAAGCGAATTGGTAAAGTATTTGTTTGTCTTCGGAATATAGATCACATAATCCGAAGCCCGCTCTGCCTCCGTATTATCCACATTCGTCACAGACATAACAAAAGCGCCTCTGGTCCTAACTTCCACCATATTGCTAATCATCTTCTTATACAGCGCTTCCTGGGTCAGGACAGCCGTCACCAGAGTCCCCTCCTCGATCAGGGAAATTGTTCCATGCTTCATCTCGCCCGCCGCATAAGCTTCTGAATGCACATAGGAAATCTCTTTCATCTTAAGAGAACCTTCCAACGAAATAGCATGGTCAATACCCCGGCCGATAAAGAAAATATCCTTCGCTCCCAGATATCGATTTGCAAACCTCTGAATTCTGTTCTTATTATTTAAAAGCATTTCCACCTGTGCCGGAAGCTTCTTCAAATCCTCAATCATTCCCGCAAGTCCCATATCGTCTAACAGCCCTCTTACATGCGCAAACTTCATCGCCAGCAAATACTGAGCAATCAACTGCGCCGTATATGCTTTCGTAGTAGCAACGGCAATCTCCGGCCCCGCCCAGGTATACATCACATTATCTGCTTCCCGGGCAATGGAACTTCCCACCACGTTTACAATACCGAGTACCCGGGCGCCCTTTTCCTGTGCTTCGCGCAGCGCCGCCAGGGAATCGGCAGTCTCGCCGGACTGGCTGATAATCAAAAGGAGCGTTCCTTCTTCAATGATTGGATCCCGATAGCGGAACTCCGACGCCAGATCCACTTCGACCGGAATCCGAGCCAGGCCTTCATAAACATACTTGGCCGTCATACCCACATGATAAGCAGAACCGCAGGCAACAATCATGATTTTTTTTATGCTCTTTATCTCTTCATCGGACATCCCCAGCTCTTCAATCACAATCTGGCCGTCCTTAATCCGCGGAGAAAATGTGTCCAGAATCGCTTTGGGCTGCTCATACATCTCTTTCAGCATAAAATGCTCATAGCCGCCCTTTTCCGCAGCGTTCACATCCCATTCAATATGCGTCGTTTCTTTCTTGATCGGCTCTTCGTCGATATTGTAAAACTCCATGTTCTCTTTGGTCAGTCTTACAATCTCCTCGTTCTGGATAAATACCACGTCTCTCGTATACCGAAGCACCGCCGGAACATCTGAAGCAATAATGCTTCCGTCCTTCGTATGTCCTACGATCAGCGGACTATCTTTGCGGACCGCATATAATTCTGCCGGATGATCGGAAAAAAGAATTCCCAGAGCATAAGAACCTTCCATACGGTGCATAACTTTCGTAATCGCTTCCAGCGGATCTCCCTTATAATAGTAATCCAGCAGATGGGCGATCACCTCTGTATCCGTCTCCGATACAAATTCATATCCCTTCTCCGTCAGACGCTTCTTCAGCTTCAGATAATTCTCGATAATACCATTGTGTACCACCACAATGCTCTCATCTTTGTTAAAATGCGGATGCGCATTGGTATCAGAAGGCGCCCCATGGGTCGCCCACCGGGTATGGCCGATTCCGATTGTACCCGGCATCAGTTCCCCGTCATGAGTCAATTCGCTTAGCACCTTCAATCTTCCCATTGCCTTTTTCATATACACCTGGACGCCGTCATAGACCGCAATCCCCGCCGAGTCGTACCCCCTATACTCCAGCTTTGCAAGTCCCTCCAGAAGAATCGGCGCCGCCTGACTCTCACCTACATAGCCTACAATTCCACACATAATTCTGCTCCTTTCATACTCCTGTTTATAAAATGGGGAGGATACTTACTGCATCCTCCCTTGTTATTAATCCAAATCAATCAGATCCATCTTAAATGTATCATCATCCTCCGCATGCCCCACTTTCTTCGGATGTTCTTCGGATTTTTCCGGCGCTTTCTTTGGGCGTTTGGCCGGTTTCTTCACACGGACACGGGAATCCAGCATTGCATCCAAATCGTCTATGTCGCTGTCATCTTCATAATCAGATGCATCATATTCTTGAAAGCCTTCTTCCTCCAGACTGCCGGCGCTATACCCATCCTCTTCGTCGTACTCGTCTTCATCAAATAGATCGTCTTCGTCGTCAAAATCGAAGAAATCATCTTCTGATTTATTCTTTTTTGCGTCCTTTTCCGCTTTTTTCCTTGCTTTCTTATCGACAGGCGCTTCTTCTTCCTCCATGTCAATACCATATTCATCGTACAGCTCATCCAATTCTAAGTTACGGTGACGAAGTTTTACGGCAAGAACGATAATAACAATCAGCATTATCAGGAAAATAAACCAAGCTACCATAATCACTTTATCCAGATTACTGCGCAGCCGATTCAAGAGCCCCGTCTTGGAATCTTCCTTATCTTTGGATTTATCCGGCGCGGCCGGCGTATAGCGCTGATAAGTTGCGTCTACCGTATCATACTGGTAAAACCCTTTCTCGCCGTCGCTGTTTAGCGCGTATACTACATAATAAGAACTAGCGTCAACATTCTGCCAAGCCGGGAAATCCTTGCCGTTTACCGTCATGGAAGTCCTCTGCAGATTTTCCGGAAGCTCTTTGCCTTTATCCTCGCTTAATAATACAATATATCTTTCATCCGACACCGCGATCTGTTCAAACGGAGAAAATGTCTCGGTATCCGGATCATACAGATGAAAGTCCTCCTCGCCTTCTCCGTTGGCAAGATAAATCGCATAGATCGTTCCGTTTTCCTGCCTGGTGGCGGCATAGGTCTGACCTCCGTAAGTCATATCTGCCTTCACAAATCCCCCCGGAATCAAAATATCGGGAATATCCGTAGATACGGTATAACTCTGGCCGTCAATTTCTATATTTCCGCCGCCTCCGGAACCGGACGCCTCCGGACTGTTCCCCTCATCAATCAAAGAAGGGTCGCCGGGTCCGATTGTTACGGTAGAATTCCCTTCCGTAACGGATACGTCACTGCCGTCGGATGCTTTTGCCGAAACAGAAGCAATCGTAATCTGCGTAGAGCCTTCCGCCAACGCCTGGAACTGCATCGTCCATTCCACCTGGCTGTTTCCGCCGCCGTCTCCAGTAAGCTGAATCTGTCCGCCCGTATCAGCCGCTCCGCTTCCTCCTACAAACCGCAGATACTGACTGTCGTATGTCAAAGTCGCAGACACAGAACCAAGACTTCCGTCCGAACTAAGCTTCGCTGTAACATCGACTGTAGCTCCGACCGTGGTAGAGGGATCCGAAAATCTCAACTGTCCGCCTGCAGCAAAGGATTCTATTCCGCACATTGCAAATATCATGCCCACACATAACGCCAGTGCAAGCAGTCTCTTTCGTTTCTTCATCTCTTATTCATCTCCCAAATCCCATCTTACTCATAACTCTGCTGCGAAGTACCGTCTCCTCCGCTTCCATCGTCCCAACCGGTTCCTCCGCTTCCGTCGTCCCAACCAGTTCCTCCGCTTCCGTCGTCCCAGCCGGTTCCTCCGCTTCCGTCGTCCCAGCCGGTTCCTCCGCTTCCGTCATCCCAGCTATTATCTCCATAGCCGCCGGTAGCCGTACCCCAGCTATTGTTACTTCCGGTTCCGGCGTCCCAACCGGTCGTCCCTCCATAGGCGGAATTCCCACTATCTCCCCCACCTGAAGGCGCGGCGGCTTTTATTTGAATATCTTTTTCAATTTTCTCTATCTTCGCAGATACCGTGTATCCGTCGCTTCCAAACAAAAACTTATGCACTTCCAGCACATTAGAAGTTAACGTATCCGGAATCACCACGCTTCCGATTACATCCACATCAGCAAACGTATTCTTCTCCGGAAATCCCATCGATTCACCAACCGTATATTTCTTGACATCTTTGGCGTACGCCACCATCTCTGCCAAAGTAAAATTCGTAGATACCTGCGGAAAAACACTGTCAATAATCTTATTAATCGTACTCAGGCTCATATCCTGCACTTTCTCGGCAATCAAAGCCAATACTTCCCTTTGTCTGGACGTACGCTTAAAATCTCCTCCCTCCGTATATCGGATCCTGCTGTAGGAAACCGCCTGCACTCCGCTCAGATGATAATCCCCTTCCACTTCCGGTTCGATCTTCGTATAACTCACACCGGTAACCTTGGATGTTTCCACACAGTAATTATTCATGTGTGCCACCTCGTCTGCCGTAAGGTGCAAATCCAATCCCCCAACCGCGTCAATCACATCCACAAGCGCGTTAAAATTCACAGAAACATACTTTTCAATATTCATGTCCAGATTATCATTGATCAAACGGATTGCCTTTTCCGGTCCCCCGAAGGAATAAGCCGAATTCGCTTTATTATAACTTCCGTCATGAAGCTGCAGCAAGGTATCTCTGTAGATGGATACCAGTCTTACTTCTTTGGTCTCCTTATTCAGACTGGCAATCATCATCGTATCGCTTAAATTCCCCTTTCCCAGACCGTTCTCCCTTGAATCCAGTCCGAACAGCGCCACATTCAGATATCCCGTCTCTACTTCCTCATCCATCTCCGCAATGTTAAGTTTATCTGTATCAAGCTTTGTCGTCTCTATCTTCGTCATCTTGCTAGCGAGAAGCACCGCGCCGGTAGACAATACGATCATTGCCGTACTGCCAAGAATTACACCCAGTTTTTTCCAGATAGACCATGTTCCGCGGCGGCGCCGCCTTCTGCCTGATTTCCCTGCCATCGTAACATCCTTTCTTTTGTAACATTTCCTTAATAAATGTAACAACTCGGCTTATATATTACCCTATTTCCTGCAAAATTTCAACTTATTTCCATGACTTTTTCAGATTTCACCATTATCTCCAATACCAGGGACTCATTGTACATTTTTCGACAATTTTCCCTGGCAGCTTTTGGTAATGTTTCCCAAGCAGATACCCCGCATATTTAAACCCACTGGATAGAAACAGCTTTCCGACCGCCGCCGGACGTCTGCTTTTTATCAGGTAAGCGGCCGTATCCTTAATCATCCGGATTCCCTCTGTTTCGGATTTTATCCCTTCAAAAATCTCCGGATGCTGCGCCTGCGACACCGCCAAATCAAAATTGCGGTGAAATTGCTGCCGGCTGTTATAATTGTGGGAATGTATCACCTTCGCTTCTGCCGCATAAGCAATTCCGAATCCATTCTGAATGCTCTTAGCCGCATAAAGCATATCCTCATTAAAGATCGCCCTGTTCTCAAATCCGCCCTGCCGGATATAAAGCTCTTTTCGATACAAAGCACATACATTGGAGCAAAAATACGTCTTAATCCCCAGCCTTCCCATATCCTCCTTCCGTTTAACCATGCTTTCTTTCGGATAATTAAAACTTCTGGTATAACGCTCTGTCAAAGTACAGTCTTTTCTCGGAACCTGCCTTGCGTAAGCCGCCGCAATGCCCTCATCCTCCATGGCTTCCATAAGTTTCTCAGTCAAGTCCTTCCCGGCCGGCACGGCGTCTTGGGTCATTAACAGTACGTAGTCTGCTTCTGACATGCGAACGCCTTTGTCTCTGGTTCCCCCATGGTCAAATTCATCCTGTTCTATCTCCTCTATGATAATATTATCATATCCTTTCACTAATTCCGAATGCGCCAAATCATTTCCATCTTTTGTATGCATAAGAAAAACAACGCCTATACCCAGATTCTGACATTCAAGACGCCGAAGCAATTCTTTTAGTTCCTTCCCCGGCTTGTATACCGGTATTACCACATCAATCCTTCTGTCCTTCATCTTCATCCTCCCCGGTTTCCGGATAAACGCCGGTCGCGCTGCTGATTTCACCGCTAATCTGCGTCAGTGTATCCGTTGGTTTGTACTCTTTTTCGGGAAAAAGAAATTCATGCGCCCGCCTTACATTCTGCTCCAATCCGATCGGGACCACGTAAGCGCCGCTATAGCCCGGAATGGATTCGGGAAGGGCCGAATCTGACGGAAATCCTTCTGTTTCTCCGATCGAGTATTTCAACAGACCCGCGCTTAGTTTCATAATTTCGCCAGAACTGAAACTGGTAGAAATTTCCGGAAATACCGTATCAATGATTTCATTAATCGTACTGAGCTTTGCACTCTTTGCCTTTTCAACAATTTTCTGTATCACCAGCCGCTGCCTTTGCGTACGCTTAAAATCTCCTCCCTCCGTATACCGGATTCTGGAGTAGGATACCGCCTGCACCCCGTTCAGATGATAAGTCCCGGCAGTCTCCGGCTCAATCCTCTCATACGTCTTTTGGGTAATCTCGGAAGTTTCTACACAGTAGTTGTTCATATGGGCAACTTCCTCATCCGTTAATTCCAGCTCAATTCCTCCCAGCAAATCCACGACATCCGCCAGCGCCAGAAAATTTACCGTCACATAATTCTCAATATCCAGATCAAGATTCCGGTTCAGCATATTAATCGCCGCTTCCGGTCCCCCGGAAGCATACGCCGAATTGGCTTTCTCAAAAATATCATCCCCAGTCTTTAGGAAAGTATCCCGGTAAACAGACAGGAGCTTTACTTCCTTGGTTTCATTATTTAGACTGGCAACAATAATACAGTCGCTCCGCACTCCTTCTGATTCCCCTGCGCGATTGTCCGTTCCGAAAAGCGCCACATTCAGATATCCTTCCTGGCTCAGGCCGTTGTTCATTAGGCCGTCCACTGACGTGGTGTTTAATTTATCCAATTTAAACATCGTATACGCGGTCACACCCAATATACACAACAAAAAGACCTCCACAGCCAGAACCAGAATTCTCCTTTTTCTCCGCTTTCTCTGCCTCTGTCTGCGCAGCTCCCTTCGCCTTCTCTCCAGTTTTCCACCGCCATTTCTCTGCCTCATAATCAAACTCTCCTAATTAGTAAGCATTCTTATTGACGAAACCTTTAAAAAAAGTCATGATTAAAATCTTGAAATCCAAACCCAGCGTCCAATTTTCTATATAATACAGATCGCATTCGATTCTCTTTTTGATGGAAGTATCGCCCCGATAACCGTTTACCTGCGCCCATCCGGTAAGCCCCGGCCTTACTTGGTGTTTGATCATATATCTAGGAACCTCTTCCTTAAACTTCTCTACAAACTGCGTTCTTTCCGGTCTTGGCCCCACTAAACTCATATTTCCTTTAAACACGTTAAAAAGCTGCGGAAGCTCGTCAATACTTGTCCTGCGGATGAATTTTCCGACTTTGGTTACCCTTGGGTCATTCTTGGTGGTCCACTTCTTTTTCTCTTCATCTGTATTCTGCACCACCATAGACCGAAATTTATACATCTCGAAAGGCCTGTTATGAAGCCCTACCCGTTCTTGTTTGAAAATCACCGGTCCCGGAGAGGACAGCTTAATAGCCGCGGCCGTTCCAAGCATCACCGGAGAAAATATAACAAGCGCCACCACTGCGCCAAACAAGTCTATGACCCGCTTCACCAGCTTGTTCAAAGGGTCGCTCAAAGGTACGCGTCGGATATTGATAACAGGAAGTCCCAGAATATCCTCCGTATACGGTTTTGTAGGAATTACATTGTTATAATCCGGTATAAACTTCGTATGCACGCCGGATTTCTCGCACATCTTCACGATCCGTTCCAATTTATGATATTCCGCAAGACCCAATGTAATTACAATCTCATCCAATCTGTTCTGCGGAAGTACCACCAGAAGATTATCGATTCTGCCCAGAACCTTAATTCCCCTGTATTCCGTGCCTCTTGGAGCATTATCCGCCAAGATTCCCCGGATTGTATATCCCCACTGGGGATTCTGCAGGATACGGTCGGCGTACTGCTCTGCCGCCCTGCTGTATCCGATTAGGAGAATATGTTTCTGATTCAGTCCCCGGCTCCTGATTTTCCGAAGAAACATCCGGATCACATTGCGCATCAGAATTTCCAGAAATATATTGATGCAAAGAAACACAAACAGCATCCGCCTGGAAAAATTTGTCTGATGCCTTACATATAAAATCAGAATAAACGCCATAAAACCAATGGTGTTCGCCTGAATCACATGCCATGCTTCCAGCCTTCGCCCCTGTACCCTCTTAGGCGTATATAGCTGAAACATATAATACAGAAGCAGATATCCCGGCACAATAAAAATAAGGGCAGACATATATACCCTTAGCGACAGATACCATGCGTCTATTGGGAAAATCCCCGATTTAAACCGTAAAAACCAAGCCATGCCATAGGACGCAATGATTACCGCCGCATCCAAAATTACATGCACCCGATTTAGTATATGCTGATTATTCTTAATCAAAAAATCACCGTCTTTTGTTTTTACATTTTTAATATAATACTATATTTTCCGCCAAAGAGCAAGACGCAGACTCTTAATGTGAACTTAAGATTTACAGGTTATGGGGCGCCTGAGCCTCTCATAAAGACCCGGACGCCCCATGTAACTGTAAAAAACTACAGGAATCTGCGCACAAGGTTTATCCAAAGTTCCGCCTGTATCCGCAGATAATTCTTCAAATTCTTTCTTTCATACGCCACCTTACCGCTCTTGCCGCATAAGGCAAATCCGTCTCGAATACTTTTGACGTATACCATGCCCAGCCCTTTCTTCCAGAAAAACAGCGCCTTTGCCAGAAATCCCGCCGTCAGAAACGGCATATTTAACACAATCTGCCAGGCCGGCATATTTTTATAAATCAAATAAATATTATTTCTCGCAGAATATCTTGTCTTAAACTCATTGTATCTGGAACCGCTCGCGGCGCTTCCTACATGAATCACCTCTGCCTTTGGCTCATATAGATTAATATATCCATAAATTCCGGCTCGATACCCAATATCAATATCTTCTAAATATGCAAAATGCTTTTCATCAAAATAACCGATTCTCTCAAATACCTCTTTCCGGTAAATAGCAGCTCCGGCGCACGCGGCAAATGTCCTGCACCTCGCCGTATACTTCCTGGCAGACGCGTCCTTTCCTCTTGCAAAAGCCCATCCAAACGCATTGTAATACGTTCCGGCGCTGTCAATTAGGCTATGGTTGCCATACTGGAGCATCTTTGCTTCCACAGAAAATATCTTACGGTTCTTCTTAATTGTATGGAGAAGCCATTCTACAAATCCTTCTCTGACTTCCGTATCATTATTCAGCAGCAGTACATATTCGGTATCTGCCGCCCGGATTCCCTCGTTAACCGCCCGGCAGAACCCGTAATTTTTGTTCAGCATCCGGTATTTTGCCTGGGGAAACTGCTCCTTAGCGTCCGCAACGCTCCCATCCTCTGAACCATTATCCACCACAATTACATCCAGTTCTACTGTGGCAGACTTATATAATGCTTTGAGACAGGGTATCAGATACTTCTGTCCGTTATAATTAGGTATCACAACAGTAACTTCACTCATATATTTATCCTTTTAGATTATTTTTCAAAGAATAATCCCATTTTGTCAAAGTCAGATTCGGATTATACATCGGGTCTCCCTCTTTGAGCAGCTTAAGCCAATGGCTCCGCATATACTCTATTTCATTCTGAAATCTGCGTATCTTCTCCTTAGAATCTTCCGTCCCTCTTGATTTTGACTCATAGTGATATAACTTCACTTCCGGATTATACACCACCAGATACCCTTTGTCACGAGCCTTCAGACAAAAATCTACATCATTGAAGGCAACTTTCAGCTTTTCCTCCAGTCCGCCCAGCTCTTCGTATACCGAACGTTTCACCATCATGCAAGCCGCCGTTACCGCGCTTAAATTCTGCTGAATGGACGCCTTATGGAGATATCCGGAATAAACTCCCGGCAATCCGGTAAATACAGCTCCTGCAACTCCGCCGATCCCAATCACGATTCCCGCGTGCTGAATCGTATCGTCCGGATAAAAAAGTTTTGCGCCTACAATCCCTACGTCTTCTCTCTGGCAGTTTGACAGCAGCCCTTCCAGCCAATCCTCAGTGATTACCTGAACATCATTATTCAGCAGCAGCAGATAATCCCCTTTTGCCTCAGACGCCCCAAAATTATTGATGGCGGAATAGTTAAACTCATCCGGCCAAAACACAATCCGAATCCTGTCTGACTGAATCTTCTCATAATAAGCAAAGGTTTCTTCTTTTTCACTATTGTTCTCAACAATAATAATCTCATAATTTTGATAACTGGAACGTTCTATAGACTCTAGACACTGGGCCAGGGTTTCTGACTCATCTTTATTGGGAATAATAATTGAGACGAGAGGACTGCCCTTTACGGGATATTTCACCTTATAAAATCCCAGATCTTTTGTATGGCTCACCGTCCCCGGCTCCATACACCGCTTAAGATGCGCCTCTATCGCACGTTTCCCCGCATCGAACGCGTACATCTTGCTCGCCGGATTATCCGCCGTTGACGCCTTATGAACCCGCCAGTGATAGAGAATCCTGGGGATATGTACAATCCCCTCCGCCTGCTCTGTACACCGCAAAATGAAATCATAATCCTGCGCGCCATTGTACGCGGCGTCAAATCCTCCCACACGATCCGCTAAATTCTTTGACGCTACAAAAAAATGGGTAATGTAATTATTCGATCTTAACAAATCTTTATTAAAATCCGGCTTCATATGAGGCTGAAAATGTTCCGATAAATCAGTAGTAACTTTATCTTCATCCGAATAAAGCGCCTCCGGCCTGCCCTGTTCATTTACCGCTTTCACCACTTCAAACAGAGCGTCCGGAGTCAGTAGGTCATCATGGTCTAAGAGTCCCACGTATTCTCCCGCCGCAATTTTCAAAGCGGCATTCGTATTCTGGGCGATTCCCTCATTCTCCGGCACATCCGTAATCTTAATTCGCGGATCCTTTGACGCGGCGACAGCCAGTATCTCCGCCGTCCGCCTGTCGGCCGGATCTGCGTTGGCAACGCACAGTTCCCAATTTCCATACGTCTGCTTTCTTACGGACTGAATCATCTGCTTTAAAAATTCTTCCGGAGTATGGTACACCGGCACCAGAATACTAATCAGAGGCATATAGTCAAACGCCTGCTCCCGCTGTTCCTGATACTCTTCCATGGACGGCCTGTGGTTCCTGTACCACTCCTCATAATCCACATCATCCGTCTGAAAACGTTCCGTCAGGCGGATCCAGAATTCTTTCGGCCCAAAATGCTTTAAGTAAAGAAGTCCCTTTTTTATGTTGTACGGCGATAGTTTTTTTATGATCTTCACCCAGCTAATCTTATAAGTATTCATCATTTCTCCTATACTAAAACTTAAATGTATCGTTCCATCCGACCCATTTCTGATCTTTTTCGCTTAATACAAGCGCTGTTCCGTCCTCAAGCCGATACCCTTCCGCCGATGCGCTTCCCGGATACTCTCCCACAACATTCGGCCACACGATCCCAATCTCCGGATCGTTCCAGGCAAGACCGCCTTCGTCTCCCGGGTGGTAAAAATCCGTACACTTATAACAGAACTCCGCCACATCGCTCAAGACCAGAAAACCGTGCGCAAATCCTTCCGAAATATAAAACTGTTTCTTATTTTCTTCTGTCAGTTCAATGCCATACCATTTGCCGTAGGTTTTGCTGTCTTTTCTAAGGTCTACCGCCACATCGAACACGGCTCCTTTAATGACCCTCACCAGCTTGCCCTGCGGAAATTCTTTCTGGAAATGTAGTCCGCGGAGAACTCCTTTCACAGAACAGGACTGATTGTCCTGTACAAATACCATATGAAGTCCTGCTTCTTCCATATCTCTCTGGTTATAACTCTCCATGAAATATCCCCTTGCATCGCCGTGAACCTCCGGTTCAATTACACAGAGACCTTCTATTCCGCCTGCATTTTTTTCCACCTTAATCTGTCCCATGTTTTCCGTCCTCCCAAATACGAATACGTTGTTGCAGGAATCTTGAGATTCGCCTTTTAGCCCAAAAGGGTATCAGACTAAGGCTGATACCCTCCTGTGATGTAGTTCGGGCAATTTCCAAACTACATTTTATGCTTCTCATTCATTAAAAATCAAGTTCCCTGATATAGCGCGCGACCGCATCCTGCCAGAGCGGCAGCGGCTGAAATCCATTCTCTTCCAGTTTACTCTTGTCCAAACGACTATTAAACGGCCTTGCCGCCTTCGATAACCCGTACTCTTCTGTCGTCACCGGCACTACGCTTAACCGTTCTTCTGAATACTCCTTATGCCCCAAAGCTTCTGCCTGGCGGAATATCTCTTTTGTAAAATCATACCAGCTAATATATCCGCCTTCATTTGTGGCATGATAATAGCCGTACTTATCTGTCAGCAGCATATCAACCAGCAGCCTAGCCAAATCAAGCGTATATGTCGGCGTACCGATCTGGTCGTTCACAACTGTAATTTTATCATGTGTTTTACCCACATTCAACATCGTTTTAATAAAATTACTTCCGTTCCTGCCAAATACCCACGCAATTCTGACAATAAAATACTTATCCAGCAGCCGGGAAACCGCAAGTTCTCCTTCCAGTTTTGTCTTTCCGTATACATTCAAAGGCGCATAATCCTTACAATCCGGCTTCCACGGTTCATTCCCCATGCCGTCAAACACATAATCCGTACTCAGATATACGATCTTACAGTCCAGCTCTTTGCACATCCTTGCAATATACTCCGTTCCCGTGGCATTGATCGCCCTTACAAGTTCTTTCTTATCTTCATCCTCAGCGGCGTCTACCGCTGTCCAGGCCGCGCAGTGTACCATCACGTCAGGACGTACTTGATTCATTACTTTTTCTACGGATACCGCATCTGTAATATCCATCTGCACATATGGCATCCCGGTAACGGCAGTCCCATCCTGAACGCCGCTGTATACCTCTTTGATATCAGAGCCAATTCCTTCATAGCCCCGGGCCGCAAGCTCATTCATAACATCATGGCCGAGCTGTCCGCCCACGCCTGTCACCAACACTTTCATCTGTATAACCTCCATTCATAAACTAAACCCTTTTTTCATATCCTGCTTTAACCTGCTTTCCGCGCGGTCTGTTTAGCGGTTTCCGTACATTTCTTCGTAATAGTTCTGATATTCTCCGGAAATAATCGTCTCCCACCATTCTTTATGTTCCAGATACCACTGGATCGTCTTCTTAATTCCGTCTTCAAATTTCGTCTCCGGAAGCCAGCCGAGTTCTCCGTGAATCTTAGACGGGTCAATGGCATAACGCATATCATGTCCCTTGCGGTCTGTTACATAAGTAATCAGGCTCTCTGGTTTGCCCAGCTCTTTACAGATAATTTTAACAATATCAATATTCTTCATCTCATTATGGCCGCCGATGTTATACACCTCTCCTACGCGCCCTTTGTGGATAATCAGGTCGATTGCCTTACAGTGGTCTTCTACATAAAGCCAGTCTCTCACATTCTCACCCTTACCGTACACCGGAAGCCGCTTATCATTCAACGCATTCGCAATCATAAGGGGAATCAGCTTCTCCGGAAAATGATAGGGTCCGTAATTATTGGAACATCTGCTGATCGTCACCGGCAACCCGTAAGTCCTGTAGTATGCAAGCACCAAAAGGTCTGCCGCCGCCTTAGAAGAACTATAAGGGCTGCTGGTATGAATCGGCGTTTCCTCCGTAAAAAACAGATCCGGCCGATCTAACGGAAGATCGCCGTACACTTCGTCGGTAGATACCTGATGATACCTGGTAATGCCATACTTCCTGCAGGCATCCATCAGCACCGCAGTACCCTTAATATTGGTATCCAGAAATACCTCCGGATTCTCAATGGAGCGGTCCACATGGCTTTCCGCCGCAAAATTCACGATCACATCCGGCTTTTCTTCTTCAAACAGCCGGTATACTGCCTCCCGGTCTGTGATACTTTCTTTTACAAAACGAAAATTGGGATTGTCCATGACCGGCGCAAGAGTTGAAAGATTTCCTGCATAAGTCAAGCAATCCAGACACACGATCCTATCATCCGGATAGCTGTCCAGCATATGAAATATAAAATTACTTCCGATAAATCCGGCCCCACCGGTTACAATAATTGTCATTTTAATTCTCCTTGTTCTTTATCATATTCTTTTTTATGCAGGAAATCCTGCATTTGCTGCAATAATTCTTAGTACAGATTCTCCTGATACTTTCCATCTAATACGTCTTTCAAATACTGTCCATACTGATTCTTCTTAAGAAGTTCGTACTCCTTTAATACGTCGTCCTTTGTAATCCAGCCATTTAAGTATGCAATTTCTTCTAAGCAGGCAATTTTACGGTGCTGATGGGTTTCTACTGTTTTTACAAAGTTCGTAGCGTCCGCAAGACTTTCATGAGTTCCCGTATCCAGCCAGGTAAATCCCTGACCGAGAAGCTCCACATTCAGCTTCCCTTTTTCTAAATAAATCCGGTTTAGATCGGTAATCTCTAATTCTCCCCTGGCGCTTGGTTTCAAGTTTTTCGCATACTCGATTACTTTATTGTCATAAAAATACAGCCCCGTCACACAATAATTGCTCTTTGGATGCTCCGGCTTTTCCTCGATCGAAACAGCTTTCCCGTTATGGTCAAACTCTACAATGCCAAACCGTTCCGGATCATCCACGTAATATCCGAACACCGTCGCCCCATTGCCCGATTCCGCATTGCCTACCGCCGCCATCAGACGTTTCTTAAGTCCGTGTCCCGCAAATATATTATCTCCCAGTACCATAGCCGCAGTATCGTTTCCCACAAATTTCTCACCGATTATAAACGCCTGAGCCAATCCTTCCGGACTTGGCTGTACCTCGTAAGATAAATTGACCCCGAACTGATGCCCTTCACCTAACAGCTCTTGAAATCTTGGCGTATCCTGCGGTGTAGAAATAATTAGTATATCCCGGATTCCCGCGTTCATCAGGACAGACATCGGATAATAGATCATCGGCTTGTCATAAATCGGCAGCAACTGCTTCGATGTTACCCTGGTCAGCGGATATAGGCGCGTGCCGGAACCTCCCGCTAAAATAATTCCTTTCATTTGAAACCTCCATCATCTTCTTTTCTTTAGTATTTACACTTTTTTTCTATTCAACACAGCTTATAACAAACTATAGATATTATAAAAGGTAACCTAAGGTCACCTTCAAGTTCATTTAGAAAAAATTAAGAAATTTCTTTGATTTCTATGTACCCAGCATCCGATCCCAAAATTCTTTCTTAAAATATTCCAGCAAAAACAAAGGAAAACCATTTATAATAGCTATTTTTTCATTTACTACAAACTTCTGAAGCTGATTCTCAAAAAGTCTTTTCTGCGGTTCTACCTTCAAATACTCTTCTCGTTCTGGCACAATATATCTGTTGTTAACAATACAATTCCATTTCTTTACAGCAGTCAGGCAAAACAGACTCCAGTCCTGAACACTATACTTTCTGGAATCCTGATAATCTTTCATTTCATGTACGTTCTGCTTATAACGGCAGAGTTCTGCTATTTCCTGAACACATCTTCTGTAACAGCAGTCGTCTCTTGTAATATCCCGAATACTTTCAGTCATTGGATAATTAATATATAATTTCCCCAAATTTGTTTCGTCAGAGAAGGTATCCAGCATTTCTTTCAATACCTCGTTTCCGTTTTCGCTTTTATTCAGATTTTGATTATGTCCGTCATAATCAAAAAACAGATATATCTCCATTAAATCATTTCTTTTAAAATTGCTCAGTATTTTCCGCGCAGATTCACTACTATCCCTTACAACCTCAATAACATCCGTTTCAAAGTCATCTTCTTTTAGCTGCTTCCAAAGCATGTAAATATTTTCCCCTGCCGGAAACATAATAGGAACTAATTCCGCATACCCCATAAAAAAACGTTTTGATAAATTACGCAATAACAGCTTTTCTGTTTTTTCTCCTTCATATATGATCGCTATAACTTTTTTACTCATCAAATGCCCCCGCATTGTACATCTTCTGAATATTATGCACCCTTCTTAATTCTTTCGGCGTAGAATCTGCAAAGGACTTAATTCCATCATTGCGAATCTGAAGATAACAATCCGGACGCAATAAATCATTCGTCATGATATCTGTATTATGCGTTGTGAGAATTGCCTGTGTATGAGGCAGTTTCTTTAGTTCTTCTATCACTGCCACTGCAAGATTGTTATGATAAAAAGCATCAAATTCATCAATAAAAAACAACGATACTTCTTCTAACCGAATTAACCAATAAAAAAATAATGCCAGAGAACAGGTTCCCCTAGAAGCAATCCGAAAAAAATCCACCAAATTTTTACCGTATTGGCAAAATATCCTATATTCTCCCTCAACTTCTCTGGCTGCTAACTGATAAGAAATCCCCAGCCCTTTCAAAAAATTTTGAAACTCTTCTATTTTTCCTCTCTTGATTATACCTTCCCCAACATTTTCTCCGCCAACCCAATATCCCTGATATTCATTTTTCTCCAATGAACTAAACCACAGCATATGTTCTACATAATTATAAAATTTTTTTAAAAGCCTGTTTTCTACGTTATCCTCATTTAGAAGCGTATTATTATATACATATTTCAAAAATGATATATTTTTTTCGGATAAGTCTGTGTTTAATGTTTCTGTACCGCTAAGTTTTGTCATCCCTTTGTTTGTCCTATAATTATAAGACAAAATCTGATTATCATTAATCCAGAGTTCTTCTTCTAGAAGAACCTGGGGAGCATTCTTTGTATATTTATACTTTACCTCCCCTTCTTCAAACGAAAATACATACAAAAAATCAACATATTCTTCTATTGACTTCAAATTTTTATACAATCTGTAATTTGTCAAATGCCGTTGTTTATCCGTAAGGTGTAAAATAATATCAAATAATGCGTATCCAAGATTCGTCTTTCCACTTCCATTATCACCATAAATAAGCGCCGTTTTCAAAATACCATTCCTTATTGCATCTTCATTAAATGGATAATTATTTACTCTGGACAGATCCAGGCAAATTCTCTTTTGAAAATTTTTAAAATTGGACACTTCAAATTTTTTCAGCATATAAACTCCCTCTCATTTCATATACTGCTATCATAGCTGATAAACCTATTTTTTTCAATATTTCCTGAGAAAAATACGTATTTATAGTATCTCCTTTTACTGTTCGCTCCATTCACAGTAACCTTCCCAAATCCCCCTAAAATCCGCTTCTCGAATGGAATCTGCATATACAAAAGGTTCGGACAACGCCGAACCTTTTGTATATGTAATCACAAGAACATAATAAACTGTCTGACATCCAGAACTTCTACAGATACCATCTGGGATCCACTGGCACTTCGTTTACCCACACTTCAAAATGCAAGTGTGGGCCTGAAGAAATTCCAGTGCTTCCTACTTCTGCTATCTTTGCTCCTACAAATACCGTATCTCCCTGCTTAACAACAATTTTACTGCAGTGCTGGTATACTGTTGCAAGTCCGTTTCCATGATCTAAGATCACATAGTTCCCTCTTGCTCCGTTATAATCAACCTTCCTGACAGTTCCTGATGTTGCCGCAAGAATCGGCGTTCCGTAATACGCTGCATAATCGCGTCCTTTATGGTTTGTAGACGCGCCAGCTAACGGCGCGTCCCTGCCGCCGAATTCACTGCTGATATAGGAAGCGTCCGGACAGGGATTGGAAAGAATCCCGGCTCCTGATTCTCCAATATATGGACTTCCGTTTATATCAGGTCCTTTTTCCGTTTTGGCTACAATCTTTACCTGAATCGCTTTAACCGCCTTATCAGAATCCCTGGTTCCGGCAAAATTCCCATCCATGGTCCAGCCCAGCCAGCCGCGGCTTTCTATGTAAGTCCGATAATATACATTGTAAAATTTGCCGAGTGTATCCGTCAACTGAATCTGTATCGCTTCTAAGTACTTTCCTTCCTCCGGAAGACCCGCAAGCGCGCCCTGGCTTGTCCAGTCTGTCCAGTTGCCGCCTTCGCTGCTCGCCCGGTACTGAATTTCTCCCAAAGGAAGTTCCCTATTATTCGGATTCAACGTGATTCCAAACGCAGACAATACCGGTTTATCCTCAGGGTTACCCAGAACTGCTCCGTTTCCTTCCGCCTGAATCTCTTTATCCGTATCGGTTCCCTGTGAACCGTCCCCTATACTTGTATTCTCCGAACTTCCGATCTGGGTTCTTCCATGCAGAATAAGATCCGAATCGGAAAACGGAACAAAATATGCCTGTCCCGACATATCCGGCGCATCCAGCGCATTCTTATCCGCCAGCTTAATCTCAATTGCTTCCAGCCGTTTCGCAAATCCTTCCGTTCCGGCAGCTCCTCCATTTTTTGCCCAACCCATCCAGCCCATGGTCTGGCAATGTACCCGGTAATATACGTCGTAATGCTCTGCCAGCGGTCCTGTCAGACGGATGCGGATTGCTTCCAGACGTTTCGCCTGGCCTGTGGTTCCGCTTACGGCTCCGTCTGCCGCCCACTCCTGCCAGCCGTAACTCTGTACATGGGTCTGGTACTCGATTCCGCCTTCGTAACCCAAATCGCTGGTATCATACAAATTAATCCGAATTCCTTCCAAGCGCTTTCCCTGTCCGGACGTTCCGCTTACAGCTCCATCTGATACCTGAGTCTGCCAGCCAAAACTTTGCACATGGGTCTGATATTGAATCTGGGGCGCATAATACGCCTTTTCCTGAGAACCTTCCGTACGCTCGGGCGGCGCCGCGCCTTTTTCTACCAAAACAATTACAATACTCTCCAGACGCTTGGCAAACGAAGCCGTTCCTGCTTTCTCCCCGTTGCATGCCCAGTCAAGCCACCCATAACTCTGGGCGTGTACCTGATAATAAATATCATAATGTTCTTTCAATTCTCCGGTTAGACGAATCTGTATTGCCTCCAGACGTTTCGCCTTAGCAGTAGTTCCGCTTAAGGCTCCATCCGCCGCCCACTCCTGCCAACCGTAACTCTGCACATGCGTTCTATACTCAATTCCGCCTTCGTACTCCGAATCGTCCACACTAAGCTCAATCGCCTCCAGGCGCTTCGCCTCTCCTGTAGTCCCGGAAGCCTCTCCGGCATGCTTCATCTCCTGCCAGCCGTGGGTCTGTACATGAACACGATAAGATAACTCCGGCGGCGTCTTTGCTTCTGTATCCCCCGCCTCATTCTCCCGGTTGATTTCTTCAGGAACTTCCTCTTCCTGAATTTCCGGAACTTCTTCTGCTTCGTCCGCCGGCGCTTCCTCCTCCGGCATTACGAATGTATCTTCCTCCGTATCCATGGTTCCTTCTGTTCCCGCAACACTTTCTTCTGTCCCGGCAGAAACCGCCGTCTCCTCTTCTGCCTTCACCGTCACCGGAGCGCCTGCAAGAAGCGCCGCCGCAAGAAAACATGCTAATACTCTTTTCTTCATCTTTTTCAGTCTCCTATAAAAATAATTACTTCTCCGCACAGTACGTTACACATCTGCCTCCTGCAGAACCCTCTGTCTTCGCAGACCGCGCGCCGCTGCACAAAGTGTTTATTACATAGACCATATTATTATAACATAGTTGTCCCTGCAACACAAACAAAAATCCCCGCTTCCTTTGTTATGCGCAGTCCTTCTTCTGTTTTCTTCTTTACAAAATTCCGGAATTCACTATACCGGTTCAGAAGATATTGTCCTTGATTCCCGTGGCAGGACAACACATAGGCAATCAACGGTTCCGGATCAGTAACCAACAGCGAATCCTCATACTGCCGCCAGCCGGTCTCGGAAAAATATGGATTGAGTATCTCCGCTCCGTTTTCCATCCCGAACCGTTCATACAAACGCTTCGCGGACAACGCGATTTTCTCGTCAAAATTCTGAACAAGCCTGCTGATCTCCTTCATATGCCCCCTTCCGTAAGTCCCGCAGATAAAGCGTCCGCCGTTCTTTAATACTCTTCTTACCTCACCGCAGACTTTTCCGATATCTTCACAGTAAAATAGCATATGATTCGCCGTTACCAGATCAAACATACCGTCTTCAAAAGGAAGTTCATGACAGTCAAGCGCCTGAAATTCAAACCGTTTATCCTGATTCCCGATCTTACGTCTGGCATCCCTTAGCATTCCTTCCGAAATGTCCGTCAGCGTAATACTGACTTTTTCCGGAAGCAGCCGCAGGTTCTCTTTCCAAAGCTCTCCGTCCCCGCATCCAAGTTCTAACACCCTCATCCCGGAACAAAGTTCCATCTGTTCATAAATCCAAGGAAACCATCCCTGTTTGTTCTGGGAATACAAGCTGTGGAGCTGGATTCTGGCAGAAATATTCGACGCATCCCGATACTGATTTTTTAAACTCTTCTCCATACCGGTCAGATGGATCAGGTTCAGCATACTGCTCCAGTCAATAATCTTCTCATTTTCAATTGTTTCCGCTGTATTTTGAATCGCCTGCTCCACAAGCTGCATCTGTTCAATACGGTCTCTGACCAGTTTTAGCTGAATATGAAGCGAATCCAGCATAAAATGATAATCCACGTCGTCAATCGTCAGTTCCCTGATATCATCCAGTGAAAAGCCAAGATATTTCAGCAGCAAAATCTGCTGAAGCTTAGCAAAATCCTCCTCCGTATAAAACCGCGCCCCCGCTTCTGTTACAAGCGAGGGCTTTAGAATATTTTGTTTGTCATAATATCGAATCGTCCGCAGCGTCACCCCCGCCATACGGGCAAACTCACCAGACGAATAATACCCTTTCTTTTTCATTTTAGGATTTCCCCTAACTTTCTGCTGAATGTTTCCGCCTGATCCTCGTACATATGTCCCTCATAATCCGAAAATCCGCCCACAGTTCTGTCAAATCCTTCTATTTCTATTTTGTCAAAATTGTAGTACGCAATCTCCTTATCTTCCAAATATTCACGAAAATAAGTGTCCGCTCCTTCAAAGTTATCCTTATACTTTTCCCTGGTCTCATTCGGAACGGGGGTTGTAATCACGATCAATTCAATTCCCTTCTCCTCGCAGAGACTGACAAGCTTTTCAAAATACCGAACCGATTTTTCCTTCAGTTCCTCTTCCTTCCACACCCCCGGAACTTCTTCACATTTTGGGCGTTCCAGCCTATGAATACTTACCGTACCGCCTTCTCCATAACTCTGCAATTCACTGTCATAAAAAGAATCTTCATGATTCAGATACGCCCTGTCAAATCTGGAACAGAACATTTCCGGCGCCTTCTTCATTCCCTGCCGGTACACATACCAGGGAAACAGCGCCGTCCGAAAATCCTCTTTCATCATCTTCGCCGCAAAATATTCCAGCTTCACCGGCGACCAGGGCAGTTCCTCATATACAGCCGCATAATCTGGTCCCGGAGAAACTTCCGTCACCCAGTATCCCGGATCCAGCTCATAGATCACCCTCTCCGGGCTTTTCTTTCTGCACAACTCTTTGATGATAAAATAACTGTCTATGGGATACTCCCCTCCCAGGCACAGATTAATGCTCTTCCTTCCGGTTACCTTATCTACCGTATCCGGCCGGATCCCCGCCTTCCCGTGGGAGGTTCCGATAAATACATCCTCATAATGATCCTTTCTCATATGATACACATCATTCCGGAAAAAATTATGAGGTTTCAGCGCCAGCAAAAGAACCTTGTTGATACAGATTACCAGCAGCCAAAATAAGATTATCCGGACAATTCGTCTAAAACTGCGCATAAATAAAACCTCCTGTCGAATCCGGCGGCTGTCCTAACATCGGAATGGAAAAAAGCAGCAAAAGATACACCGCCCACTTAAACATCCAAGGTCTCGCCGCAAGAGCATTCTGTATACTGATTCCCTTTTCCTGCACAAAACTGACCGCAAATACTACTCCGCAGCCGACAGCCAGAATCAAAAGCGCCAGTACCGTATAAGTGGTTCCGGCCGTTCCCACATGGACTTCCAAAAGCTCCCCCAAAGAAAAGCAGGTAACCGCATTCTTCATCATTGCCAACGCCTGTGGTATCGTATCTGCACGGTCAAAAAACCAACTGATATTTACCAGCACAAATGTCCTGATAATCTGAAATATCTTCCATCCCTTCGATCTGTCGTTCACATGACAGACGCTCTTTAACTTCTGGTAATTCTTAGCCATCAAACCGCTGAACGCAATAATCAAACCGTTATACAGACCATATACAATAAATTTCCATGCGGGGCCATGCCAGATTCCTACTGCAAAGAACACCACAAGATTCGATACGCAAATCGGCATCACCCTGCCGTAGGTTCTTCCGAATACCTTCTTACAAAATCTTTTGAACCGCCCCATCGCCCGGGAAAGCGAAAGCGGATAAAAAAGATAGTCTTTCATCCAGGTTCCCAGCGTAATATGCCACCGATGCCAAAAGTCCGTAATCGATACGGCAAAAAAAGGCCTTTTAAAATTCTCATCCAGTTCAATGCCAAACAGGACGGAAACTCCGATAACCACGTCCATCCCGCCGGAGAAATCCCCATATAGCTGAGCCGTATAAGCCAGTACTCCAAATAATGCAATTCCCGGATAAGACTGATATTCATCAAAAGCCGCAGCCACAAAAACTGCAGCCGTCTCCGCAACTACCAACTTCTTAAAAAATCCCCAGAGAATCCGAAGCGCTCCCTTTTCTATTCGAGCAGAATCAAACCTGTGCGGTTCATAGAACTGACGCGCCAGCCGTGAATACCGTCCGATCGGTCCCTGCAGTATCTGCGGAAAAAATGACACGAATAATGCGAACCGGAACAAATTGCGCTCCGGTTCGCACCGTTTCCAATAAACATCCATAATATACCCGGCAGATTGAAACGTATAGAACGATATTCCAAGAGGCAGCAGGAAATTCTGAAAACGAAACTCTGTGTGCAGCAGCAGATTCAGATTGCCAATTGCAAAATTGGTATACTTCAGAACTGCAAGCAGCCCAAAAACAAGGAGCAGCGCCAAAACCAGCGCCCTTCTCCTGCCTTTAGCACTCATTGATTTCACTTCGCCAGCCTGGCCTTCTCCCTGGCTAACCAGCAGCGCGGCTCCATAGGTCACCAGTGTTGTATACCCTATAAAAATAAGGTACACAAGACCTGAGGACGCATAATAAACATAGCTGACCCCCAGAAGCCATATCCACTGGTACCGACCGGGAATCAGATAATACACAGCCAGCGCCGCAAACACAAATATCAGAAATTCCATAGAAATCAGCGACATGATCCTTCCGCCTCTTTTCCTAAGATTCGCTTTTTCGTAATCTCTGAATCATCTTCCACAATGCTTCCGCCGAATTAAAATTATCCGGAATAATCTCTGCCGGAGTCAGTCTAACCCCAAACTCTTCTTCAATCTCTCCAACAATAGAAAGAATCGCAAAAGAATCCAAAATCTCATCATCAATCAGCGACTTGCAATTCTCAAAATCTGCGTCCGGAACAATCTCCTCAAGAATTTCCATTAACTTGTCCATCTTTGTATCCCCCTTAACCTTAAATATTGTAATTTTAACATCCATAACCCCTGCCGTCAAACAGGATCAAACCATTTACTATTATATCTATAATCTTCCAGAAAACAATTGTGCTTATAAAAACTTAATTTTTTCTTAACATCTTTTTAATAATTTTACTCTTGCTCCGCCTGGTTTATTATGCATGTTCTGCGCGCCCCTCTGATCGTCTGAATTCCTTCTTTCTCCGTATAGAAAAATATCTGCGGAAGGTCGCGGCTCAAAAACAAGCTCATTCCTTCCGTTACCGAATAGGCTCCCGTCCGTTCAAATACAAGAACATCTCCGATTTCCGGCGATACAACCGGAAGCTGTTTTACAATAACATCGCTGACTGTACACAGCGAGCCGCAGATGTTCCAGCATTCTTGTTCCTTTTGGCCATCTCTGATCTCATCTGCTCTTCTGCATCTCTGTGCAGCCTCCCCGGATTCTCCCCTGCGGATTACTGTAACGCGGGGTATTTTCATGCCCATCATCTGCCCATAATAATTCAAATGGTGGATTCCTCCGTCTGCAATACAATAATTCTGTCCGCAGTTTACCTTTTTATCAACAATTTCAGTCAGATAATATCCGCAGTACGCCGCTATATACCGTCCCATTTCCAGCGTAATTTCTCCCCGAAACCTCATCTGTCCCAGCGTCTCGGCAAACCAGTCCAAAAGCTCCTTGTCATTCTGTTCTCTGTCGCTTGTAAAATAAGGAACTGAAAAGCCGGGACCATATTCAAGATGCCGAATCTGAATTCCCGTTTCTTTCGCAATTCTCAGAATCAGCTCGTCCAGCAGATCAATCTCCCGCTCTATCCTGTCGCGCTTCTTTTTCTGCGTCCCGGAATAATACTGCAGCCCCTGAAGCTCCACATGAGGATACTCTTTTCTGCGGGCAAACAATTCGAGTACTTCCTCTTGATCCACTCCGAACTGATTGCCGCTGCTCACCCGAACCAGCGCCCGGATAACCAAATTCTTTTCCGCCGCGCATTCTTCAAGAATTGTCAGATGCCGAATGGATTCAATCGTGAATGTCCCCTTCCCGTCATAAGTCCCCAACGCATACCTGATATCCTCCCGCGCTTTATTCACGCCGGAAAGCACAATCTGTTCCATCGGGATCCCTGCTTTCTCACAGATAGAAAATTCCCCCGGTGAACAGACCTCGTAACAGTCGATTGTACCCAAAATCGGCCGGATCAGGAATGGATTCGCCTTCATCGCATAACAAATGCTTACCCGTTTCCCCATATGTTTCTGAATCATCCGTATCCGTTCGCACAGCATATCTGCATCAAACACATACGCAGGCGTCGAATATTTCTCGGCGACTCCCTTTAATACTTCATAAGTCATTTACAATCCTCCAGACATTCTTCCGTTAACCTTCTGCGGTCAATCTTTCCGTTTTTTGTAAGCGGAAATTCCTCAACCCTGCAAAATTTATTCGGAATCATAAATCCCGGCAGAACCTGTCCCATCCTGCGGACTGCCTGCTTCTTGTCAATACCGCCCTTGTAGAAAGCGACAATCTTATTGCTGTCTTCATCGTATATGCAGCATGCCCGAATAATCTCTTTCATCCCCTCCATGACAGCTTCAATCTCTCCAAGTTCAATCCGATGACCCATGTGCTTGATCTGAAAATCCTTCCTGGACGCAAAATACAGCTCTCCGTCATGCCCGTAATACGCCATATCTCCCGTTCGGTAAATCGGCTCTATCCAGCTTGTATTCAAAGGATTCTGAACAAATACCCCGGCCGTCTGTTCCGGATTCCGATAATATCCCAAAGACAACGCGGTTCCGGATACGCACAATTCCCCTTTTACCTCCGGTTCACAAATCTCCCGATTCTCCTCATCCAGAAGAAATACCTTTTCATTCGGAAACGGCCTGCCTATGGGAATACTTTCTCCCGGTCCAAATTCCCGGTTCACAATGTAATACGTACAGTTGCAGGTGATTTCCGTAGGCCCGTATACATTTACATATAAGGCGTCCGGAATATGACGCCTCCATATATTCAGATGCTTTACCGGCATTACCTCGCCGCTGAAGATCACCCTTTTTATCTGCTTCGGAATTTTATAATCAAATCCGTTCAGCGTTGATATCATACATAACGCCGACACGGCCCATATCAGAGTCGTTATGTTCTTCTCTTCCAAATAATCCAAAAGCTTAGATGGAAATGAAAACAGTTTCTTGGGAATGATCCGAACCGTCGCGCCTGTTTTTAAAGCGGAATATATATCCTTAACCGACACGTCAAAATCAAAAGGCGCCTGATTTCCAATCACATCCTCGCTGCAAATCCCAAACATCTCTGTAAAATCCCCAATAAAATCAATGACAGATCTATGGCTCACCAGAACCCCCTTTGGTATTCCGGTAGATCCGGATGTAAAAATGGCATAGAGCGGATGGGTATCCAAATGCCGCTTTCTGATACCGTCCAGCAGACGCCCTTGCTTTTCCCGGTCAGAACTTCTGCTTCCCTGCAGCGCTTCTCCAATCTGAATTACTTCTCCTTGAAACTCCAACAACTTCAGACGTTTCTCATATGCAGAATCTGTGATGATTACCTTTGCGTCAAGCAGCGTTAAAACCTGTTTCAAACGCTCCGGCGGAAGCTTCGGCTCCAGCAGCGTATAAAAACATCCCGCATACACTGCGCCCATAAACGCGTATACCGCATTTACGCTTTTTTCCATAAAGACCGGAATCGGACTCTCCGGAACCACCCTCTCCGCCAGAAAAGCCCCGATTCTTCTGCTCCCATCCCGCAATTCGGAATATGTGCAGAAAGCTGTCTCATCTGCAAAGGCTATTTTATCCGGAAATTTTCCGGCAGACTCCTCCAAATACTCCAAAATGTTCCTCATTCTTACTCCCCCATATCCATTTGCGCTTGTAACATCTTGCTATTTAAACAGCCTTGCCAGCCATTTCATAAATAATACAACATATAAGAGAAAACACAACGTTACAATAAATGTTTCCGCATCGAACCGGTGTGTAACTGCGCGAAGAGCCAGCGTCCCTTCCGCAGCCTTCCCTTCCACCGACAGCGGCGCGGCTTCGCTCGCTCCGGGAACAGCGTACACCTGCACTCCTGCGTCTTCCCCGCATTTTTCCACGGTAAGCCGAAACGAATAGGTCTTTCCTTTACAGCCTTCCACCGAATCAAATTTCAACGGAAAGAATTTTCCTGGCTTTAGATCATTCAGCGTCCTTGTCCCTTCTGCAGCTTTCCCACCGTCCTCGTCCGTCAGCACAAAGGAGATCTCCGCATCCCCAATATCTCCGGACGCGGACATCTTAACGTTCACACTGTCCAGCACGTCTTCTTCCGCCAAAAACTCCTGCTCCAGTACGTCTCCTTCTCCCAGGCTCACCATCGCACATGCTTCTTTATCAACCTTCTCATCGTAAACTGCATGATTCTTATCAATTACAGAATACACTCCTGCCAGAGCAGCCATAATACAAAAAAAGACCGCTCCTTTTACCCTACTTTTCATCCTGACACCATGCTCCCATCTTAGTAAGAGGTCTTATAGATTTCCGTTACTTCCCCGGCTTCTCCAAACATTTTCATGTTCCCTTTTTCCAGCCACACGATCTTGTTGCAAAGCTGGGCTACCTGATCAATACTGTGAGACACAAATAAAAGCGTAGTTCCCGCATCCAGCATCTCCTGGATCCGTCTCTGGCACTTCTCCTGAAACCGGAAATCTCCTACCGACAGCACCTCGTCGCAAATCAGAATATCCGGTATTCCCACCGTTGCGATAGCAAACGCAAGCCTCGAAACCATACCGGACGAGAAATTCTTTACCGGAACGTCAATAAATTCCCGAAGCTCTGAAAATTCTACAATATCTTCATAACTTCGTTCCATTTCCTCATGGGAACGTCCCATCAACGCTCCGTTCAGAAAAATATTTTCACCTGCCGTCAGATCAAAATCAAAACCCGCTCCAAGTTCAATCAGAGGCGCTACCTCCCCCCGCACGGCAACCGAGCCTTTCGTAGGCTTTAACACCCCGGCAATAATTTTCAACATGGTACTTTTACCGCTGCCGTTTAGTCCGATCAGCCCCAGCGCATCCCCTTTCCTAACATGAAAAGAAACATCTTTCAGAGCCCAGAACTCATTCGTCGATATCTGACTCTTAATTGTCTTAATAAAATACTCTTTCAGGCTGTCTACCCGCTCCGACGCCAGCCTGAACTTCATCGACACCTGATCTACGCTGATAATATCTGTATTTTCCATCTCGTTCTGCTCCTATATATCCAGAATAAAGGTATCCTGTCTTTTATAAAACACATACAACCCCAGAGCCATAACCGCCGCAACCTCCACGAATGCCAGAAGCAGCGAACCAACGCCCGGAATCCGGTTATTCAGCATAATATCCCGGAACATCATCAGGATATTCGTAATTGGATTGATTAATACGATCGGCTCCAGCCACTCCGGCAATATGGACATAGGGTAAATGACCGGCGTCAGATACATCAGCGCCGTTACAAATACCGAATACAGATGTTCAATATCCCGGAACTTTACTGTAACTGCCGATAGGATCAACCCAGTCCCCAATGAAAAAAACACAATACAAAGCAGCGGTATCGGAGCGAGCAGTACTGTATAATGCAGTTCCACCCTCATCGCAAGCATCACAAAAATCAACGCTGTAAAAGACGCAAGCAGATTAATCGAACTGGAAAATACCCGGGAAAGAACAAACATGTATTTCGGAACATAAATCTTCTTAATCAGCGGCCCGTTCATAATGATCGCCCCCATCGCGTTTGTAGTCGATTCCGAGAAAAAATTAAAAATCAACTGTCCGCTTAATAAGTAGACCGGAAAGTATTCAATGTCGAATTTAAACAGGTTTGAGAATACAACCGATAATACAATCATCATAAACAGCGGATTCAGAATCGTCCAGAATACTCCAAGAATTGATTTTCTATATTTTGTTTTAATATCTCTTGTAATAAGCTCGTTCAGTAACGGTCTGAATTTCTTAAAATTTGCAATATACGCCGACACCGTTCTTCCTCCATCTGGAATTCTAATTTGGTACAGTATAACATCATTGACAAATTTTGACAACAAACAGGTATGCCGTATTTTGACGAATTAAACCTGATATAGGCCGATAATGTCCTCCCGTATCCGATTCCAGTTTCTTTCTTCTGCAGTTTTTCTTCCGTTCTCATATAGTTTATCCTGCAAGTCTTCATCCTTACAGATTCTTTCGATTTGTTCTACCGCCTTCCGGATATCCCCGGCAGGATACAGCAGACAGTTCCATTCATCCCGCAGATACTCGGAATTTCCTCCATTGGGCGCCGCCGTCACATAGCCGCCTGACGCCATCATTTCTAACGGCGGGTAGGAGAAGCTCTCCAACAAGCTGGTTTTTAACAAAATGTCGCATGCGTCATACACCTGCGGTACCTCCCCGTATGGAACCTTATGGAGAAATCTGTCCACGCGATACCACTCTTTCGGCTCTGCATGATACGACATATACCAGACCTCATACCTGCCAGAATCCAGGCCGTTTACAATCCGAAACGCCTCGTCCACATTCTTATACTCCACTCCGCAGTCTCCTTCGATCAGGATCCTGACCTTATCCCCTAATTTTCTTTTACGGCATGTAAATCTCTCTGTTTCCAAACCATTCGGAGCATACAGAGACTCTTGCCCATAGTATTCCTTAAGCCAGCTCTGGCACCACCTTGATATAGTTAGAAATTCTACCCGGCTATGGGGCATATAAGTCTGATTGGCTTCTATACGAAGCGGATCGCCTTCTCCGTAAAAATCCGTCTCATAATTCTGAACCAGATAACATTTTCTCGAAATATTAGCATAATTCTCAACAAAAGACAGTGTTGTCCACATCGTCGCAATCCCGCATCCGATATTTCCTCTCATATCTGTATGCTTGATACTCAGTACCGGAAATCTCCTGCCCTCATATTCCATCCACCTGGTCTGGTTATCCAGCGTAAAAAGAACCACGTCCCTTCCTTCTTCCTGGAGCAGCGCGGCATGTTTCAACGCAACTTTCATGCCGCCGCTGATTTCCAGTCCCGGAAGAACAAAGCCATAGTTCGGAGGGATTTTTCCTGCAAGGAACCGTGCAAATTCCATCCCTGTCCTTACGGTTGTACAGCATTCGAGACAGTACCTGTTTGCCTGTTCCGCCAGCCGTTTCCGATACGCGCCGTCCACGACCAAACGTTCCAGCCCATCCTTCCACTCGTCCAAATTCCTGCAAAGAATTCCCGTCTTCCCATGTTCCATGCATTCATGGAACGCGCCCACGTCGCTTGCAATTGTAACTACTTTTACCAGGGCGGCCTCCACCCATTTATTTTCGGATTTTGCACGGTTAAAAACCGTATCCTCCAGCGGCGCCAGATTAATATCAACCCCAGCGATCATCCCTGGAAGCATCTTCCAATCTGCAAAAGGCGTTTGAATAACCCGAGAGCGATATGCTTCCAGTTCTTTGGGAAGCTCCACTTCTCCGGCAAGGTGCAGCTCCGTCTCCTTGTATTTTTCCAAGATTCCTGTCAATACCGGAAGTATCATCTCAATATCCGCGTTATGCGTAATGCTTCCGCTAAAATATCCCATTTTAACAACTGACCTGTCTCGGTCTTTTTCTGACTGCAGCGTTTCCTTCGATAGCCGCGCCATCTCTTCCGACGCCCTGTTCCGGTTGATATATACTTCCGGCACATAGTTCTTCAATTCTTCCGCCAAGGTATCCGTCGTCGTAACCGCCAGGCCGCAAAGCTTCAGCAAGCGCTGCATATTCCGTACATTTTCATCGTACGCCTGCTTGTCTTCCGGCGCCATGCTCTGGACGTAGGGAATCTGATCCGTATATTTTGTGTCGATCACCAGATCGTCAATATCATAAATAACTTTCTTATTCAGCTTTTTTGCCAGGACTGCAAATTTTCCGGTCAGTTCCGTATACGGGCATCGAAAAAAAACAAACGCCCGATAATACCGGAGCTGGTTCAAGGACAAATCCCGATAATAAACCTCCCCGGTTGTAATATTGCAGGACTCTAACTGCTCCCTTTGATGCGCCACCCGGTATCTTCTAGGATGCGGCAGCTCGTCCATGCAGCCGCTGATAAATAAAATGTCCTTATACACCGGCTTCGCATTTATTCGCGTCTGAATTTGCTTTTTCACAAATTTCCCCGTCCGGACTGCACAGCCGGATATCCCTTCTTCTGTTACGGACTTTACTACCTTCCCTATCAAATTAAGCTTTTCGCCATTCATAAGAATCTCCTACATCCACTTTAACTTCTTTAGAAGAGGATGATAGTATTCATCCCCTTTTTCCAGTTCCTGCTCCCATCGCTTTTTTAACTCTGCGCATTCTGTCCACAGATTTTCCGCTCCGGAATACGTTACGCTGCAAAAGCATGTCCATACGTTCTTCTTTCCATGCCGTATACTTCTGATACAGAAATCCGCATCCTTACATGCTCCCAATTCCTCATCAAAACCGTCCAGTTTCTCGAATACATTATTAGAAACCATCATACAAAGCATTGTGAGTACCGTTGTATTCCTGACATGCTTCATATTCGCTTCATATCCCTGTTCTTCCGCATCCAGGCCATGATTAATCACATGGATCCCGGATGGGCTTTCATAATCCAGCACGGCTCCGGCAAAATAGGTCCGCCCGTTCCGGTCAGTCATATGCGGACCTACAACTCCTACATCCTTTCGCTGCGCATACATCAGCAGTTCTTCCACCCACGAGGTATTTACCGGCATACACGCTTCATTCAGATACAGCAGATAGTCTCCGCCTGGTTTGAGAGAAATCTGAACAAATGGTTCCTGAACGTAAAAATCCTTCTTAATCCCGCTGTTTTCGCATGGAAGCACAATTTCCAGCGGACGGTAAGACGTTTTTGCCAGCAGCCCGCGGATGTAATCCTCCAACTCACGTCCCCTTAAATTTCCCCACAGGATAACAGATACCACCGGATGCTCCTCCAGTCGGTAGGCCAGTCTGTAAATCGTCTCATATGGATAATTGCATTCTACAGTTCCTGGTTCCCGTTCTCTCTTTAATTGAGCTGCAATCGCACGTTTTGCCGCGTCAACCGCATACTGTTTGCCCGACAGATTCATAGAAACCGACCCCTCATGCACACGCCAATAATACAAAATTTGGGGAATATGGACGATATGCTCCGCCTGTTCTGTAAGCCGCAGCGTCATATCATAATCCTGACTGCCCTCGCACTCTTTCCGGTACAGCGCGTCCTCTCCCTCCAGAAGGGATCTTTGAAATACCACAAAATGACAGATATAGTTATGGGAACGAAGTTCATCTTTTCCAAATCCGTTTTTGCACACAATATCTGTGGAACATTCTATAGAATCCCGAAATTTCATCTCATCCGTATAGATAAAATCAGCGCCTTTGCCAATCGCCTCCACAACTTTATACAACGCGGACGGATGCAGCAAATCGTCATGATCTAACAATCCGCAGTAGGATCCGGACGCCAATTCGATACACCGATTTGTATTTCCTACAATCCCTTCATTTTTTTCCAGCTTTTTATAAATGATACGGGAATCCGATCTTGCATAACCGGTGCAAATCTCTTCTACTGCCGTATACTCTCTATCGCTTCCGTCCGCCAAACACAGTTCCCAATTCCCGTAGGTCTGGCTTTGTACTGACTCCAGCAGTTGCCTCAAGAATTCCTCCGGCGTATTATACAGAGGAGTAATAATGCTGATCAGAGGAGAATATTCCGGTTCTGTATTCCTTTGTCTTTCCAATTCTTTTTCCGGCGTCAAATGATACGCCTGAATAATCCTCAGAACTCTCTCCTGTTCCTTCTTTCGGTTCAAATAATACTTTACCGAATCCTGAAATCCCTGTTTCCGAACTTTACTGCAGAAATTTCTGCACTTATGATATAATCTCATAGGTTTCTCACATTCTAGAACGATTTTCTTCCTGAAAACTTTCGCTGCATAACACAGATTTACTTTTCAACATTTTCACCGGTTCCAACACATATCTATGTTACCATGTTCTCATTTTGTCACCAGTGTATCTACTTTACCAGTGTTTTCACTGTGCCTGCTACACATCTACTTAATCAGCGCCTTCAATACATCCTGCTCCATCTGAAATGTGGTATAAGACTTACAAACTTTTTCATACGCCGCGTCTGCAATCTTCTTCCGCAATTTTTGATCGTCAATCAGTTTCTGCAGATTCGCTCTCCAGTCTGCATCTGTCTTGCAGAGATATCCGTTGATACCGTCTGAAATCACGCGCTCCATTTCTTCATTCCATGCTGCGACTGTCGGCGCGCCGACCAGCGCCGCCTCCATCCATTTATTCTCCGATTTACAGCTATGGAACGTTGTATGCTCTAACGGCATCAGATTGATATCCGCCTTTGCAATCAGCCGGGGGAGATTCCTCCACACAACAAACTTAAACCGCTCGATCCTGGTCTTTACCTCATCAAATTCTTCCGGTAACTGGATTTGTCCGCCAATCAGAAGATAAACCTGCTCATTCTTTCTCATAATCTGCAAGATAACGTCCTTGATGCTTTCAAAGTCCTCATTATGAGTCTTGGTTCCGCTGAAATATCCCAGATATATTCTTTCCTTGTTCTGGACTTTCCGCTCTTCTTTTCCATGGCCTATTGAGCAAATAAACATAGCCATACTGGCCACATTCCGGTTCACATATACAGGCTTTCCGGGAAAACTCATCTTCGCTTCTTTCTTCAGCGTTTCTGTCGATACAAGATAGCCGTCGCAAAGGGACATTGCCTTCTTTATATCTCCCGAATACCTTTCAAAATTCCGATAATCCTTCCCTTGAAGAAAAGAAAGATTCCTGATTTTATCATATTCAAATATAAAATCATCTATATCATAATAAACCGGTTTCCCTAATCTGCGGGCTCGTTTCACCAGCTTCTGAATCAATTTTACTCTGGCTCCCCGATATAGTACGACGCTGTCAAAATCCCTCAGTTCACATTTGGGCGCCTGGCTGATCATGATGCGTTCGGACGCTATCCCCTGCAGCAAGAGCTGCTCTCTCAAATGCTCCACTCGGTATCTGGATGCAAACGTGTTCTCTTCTGCGATAAACAGAACCTTCTTATCTTTTCTTTCCAGCCTCTGACAGTCTGAAATCATATCCCGGTTTTTTATTTCATTCAAGATCGCGCCGGCTGTCATCTCCGGTATGATAATCCCTCTCCGATACTCGGAAACCCGTTCCGCCGGAGCGCCGATATCAAAGCACATAACCGGCATCCCCATCTTCATAACCTCTTCCGCCGTATAGGAGAATGTCTCCGGCCATATCGAAGGAATTAGGAAAATATCCACATCCTCTTTTAAAGTCAGATAAGGAATACTATCCCTGGTATATTTGCCGGTTTCTGAAAAAACAGGACTCTCAATCTTCTCTGCCGAAGTACCAATTAATTTGATTCTAATATTCAGCCCTTCTTTTTCAATCTCAGCAGCCAGCTCCTTAATAATCTCCGCGCCTTTATGCTTCGTCAGCACTCCTAAAAGACCTATCGTAAAAGCATTCGACATTTTATACTTCTTTTGGATGTTCGGCATATAGCCAATCTGGTGAGGAATCAGTTCCACACTCGGCAGCCTTCCATAGACCTGCTCTAAGATCTTCCGGGAATCCTTTGAAAACACGACCACAGAACTGCATGCCTCTAAGAATTCCTTCCATTTTGAACGCCAAACATCCATAGACGTATACTCTTCGTTCAAATCCGGATTGCATGTTTCAAAACACTCTCTGCAAATCCCATGCTCCGGAATCCTACAGTATTGTTTTTTTGCATCCAGCAGATTAATTGTGGGACAAACAGCAAAATAATCATGCAGCAGCATTTTTAACACGATAGAACTTCCTGCTGCAAACTCCCGAATTCGATCCATAAACTCATAAATCCTTGGATATGTCACCAGTTCGTTCACCCAGAGTTCATCCGGCTTCAGGAATTCCAGCGCTTTTATAATATCCATCTGTTCTTTTACAAAAAGTTTGGTTTTCTCCTTCCCATAATAGAACACAACCGGATAGTAATTCTGAATAAAATTATACCGGATTATAACAAACGCATGTCCCTGATCCACGGACAAATTTCTCTTTTGGGCTAGATAGGAAGACGCTCCTCCCCCTAAATCATGATCAATTGCTGCGAATATTTTTTCCGGTCTGCCCTTAACTGTCAGGAGAAATTTCACCAGTCTGCGGATATCCTTATTTTCATCAATCGCAAAAAATCTGGCGACCTGCTTCGGATAATCAGGATGCTTTCTTTCAAGTATTTCTGCATGCTCCCTCATATACCGTTTCTTCTCTTCGCTGTGAAAACTTCCTCCATGTTTATGATACACAAAGAGATTCTCCACATGAACATTCCGGTATCCCTTTCCAATTGCACGCTGACACCAGTCGTTCTCTTCACCATACCCCATGCCGAAGCTTTCCGCGTCCAATTCTCCCACTTCATCGATTGCCTTTCTGTTCATCGCCATACAAAAGCCAACCCCCGTAGGCATCTCCAGATATTTGGGAACAATTTTCTGAAACTCTTCGTCAATCTCATCCACTGACAACCCAAAAGGCAGTTCATTATCTTGTCCGATTTCCGGAAAGCTTGTGATGATTCCGCAGTTGGTATAGGGTGTTGCGGAAGCCACGGAAAAATCCTCCAGAATTGGCAGCATCAACCGCTCCAGCCACAGAGCCGGAAGCTCCACATCTGAATTCACAAGCGCCACATGTCCCTTGGCAAACTTCAGCCCCTTATTTACATTTCTAACAAATCCCTGATTCTTCTCATTTTCAATCAGCCGCACATTCTCTCTGCTATCCGCATATTCGTGCAGCAGCGGAGAGATTCGTTCATCCGGACTGCAGTCGTTGATCAGAATCAGATTATATTGCATTTTTGTCCGTTCTATCGTCTCAAACAAACGGTTAAGAAATTGATATCCATTGTAAATAGGAACAATAATATCTATTTTCTGCTGGTAATACTCTTCTTTAAACTCCCAATTTATTTTATAATTATGAATCAGGGCGGCAAAATCAATCTCCTGCTCCTTCGTATCGAGCCTCTCTACTTTGACCGGAGCCTGTCCGTCAATTTTGGAATCGGCAGTAAAATTCCCCAACCCGTATTTACAGCTAATTCCATTCACAGTAAATACAAGCTCCGCCTCAAATTCCTTCAAATTCTCTATCACGATTTTCCCAAAAAAACCCGATTTCTTTGCGTTCTCCGCCTGGGTCTCCTGGTAGACGTCCGTGCGCTTGATTCCTGATGTAAGTTTCATGGAATATGCCTGATCTTTTGATTTCACAATCACGTTTAGACCTTCGACCGAATGTTTATAAGAAAACAGCCAGCCCTTTATGCGCAGTATATTATTTTCATATTCGCAGAAGTCTATTGCGTATTCTATTTTCAGTAACCGCCTTTTCACTTTAAAAACCATACATACACTCCTATTTTTTCCTTCCAAATTGAAATATTTTCTCATAATCCGGCGCTTCAAATGTAATGGTAGACACATAACCGATAACTGTACAAATAGTTATCAGCACAAGGGACGCCGCCCAAAAATTTCTGGAAACCGCAGCAATCCACGAACTTCCCTGCAGCAGATTTGCTGCAATCACAAAATGCCACAGATAAATACCATACTGATATTTTGCAATAAACAAAATCGGTTTCATAACCAATGTATCTTCACGCAATCTAACGTTAGAAACTCCCCACATAACAAATCCCAGCAGTACAACCAGAACGCTGTGCCATACATATCCCATCCAAGTATCCGTATATTTACCTGCCGGTTCCGGTATTAAAATCCAGGCGATTACCAAAACCATTCCTACAACAATACTGGTGTTCCGCCAAAAGAACTTCCCATCTTTTGCGGGCAGCGCCGCCAAAAACATTCCACCCATAAAATTATCCAGAGCAGAAAATAACTGTCTGCCATAAATAAAATAATAAGAGGATTCCATTTGGATCTTTGGAAAAATGAAATGATATATTACCACTTTACACGCTACCGTAAAAATAACGGAACCTAAAAACGCCGCGGCTGCATTCTTCTTGACCAATCTGTACAGCAGCACAGAAACCAGATAAAATTGAGCAATCACCCCCATCGTCCACAAAACAGTACTGATGGAGCCGCATGTAGACGGAAAAAAATTATGAATTAAAAACATATGTGTAAAAATATGAAATAATCCCCGGTTACTCAACATCGTTACCTGAGACGTTAAAAACATGATGATAAGCAATGACATATAATACTGCGGAAGTATTCTAATAAACCGCTTTTTGTAAAACGGAAACAACTCAAAACTATTCGTATTCATTTTATAATCAATTGATAAATAAATACCATATCCGCTAATCATAAAAAAGAGCGTTACCCCAACTTCGCCTCCGGCTGAAATCAAATCATGCAGCGCCGGATGTGAAACTGCATATCCCTCGCCCATTAATACATAAAAGTGATAAACCAGAACAGATAGAATTGCCAGCGTTCTAAAAATATCAATTCCTCTATTTCTTCTCATAATTACACCTCCGCGCATTCCCTTTCTACTTTATGAGTAGTGACGAATCGCGATTTCCCACTCATCTACAAACGGCTTATCCCTATAAAATCCAATACCTCTGTATTAGCAAACACATAATATAAATATATATTCCCGCCTCCAAAATTACAAACGCCGTCCTGACTACTTTTTCGCCAGCATATAATTTTTGTGGTACCGCCAAAAATAATAAACTGATAAATGGTAAATAATACCTTCCCTGCACCCCTCCTATATATGGTATCTGATACATTGCTTCTCTTATCTCATACGTACCTTCTACATACTCACTCCCAAAAAGTGTTACCATAATCGTGTGATTCACCATGGACAAAGTAACAAATATACATAATAGCAGCATCGTACCTAATAGGATAAACACATCCCATTTTTTTAATTTTCGATGTTTATCAACATCATCCCTCTTCAACGCAAAAATGAATAGACAAACATAAACCAGTAGAACAGATGAAAAAGACATTGGACTATCAAGCCATCCCAAATTGCCCACTGTGGAAATCATTAAAAATTCTGTCCATGTACGTCCCGTTTCTCCAAGCAGATATAATCCCCTTCTCCATTCTACAATAAACCCATATACATTCTGGATATGCGTATTTCCCCTGAACAAATAAGCCATAACCAACCCTAATATAAGAATAATACAACCGGCTGGTACTCTTATTTTCTTTATACAGTTTTCATTTATCCTTATAAATCCCAGATTAATATCTATTTTTTCCAAAGGGATTATAAGCATAAGCAAAATAAGAAATACATACGGAACTTTGATATATGTTATGATCAGCCATGTAGAAAACAACACCGCAATATCCTTAAGACCCACAACATCTTTCTCATATTTCAGATAAAACACAAACGCCGTCAAAAAAAAGCACAGCGGAAGCAAAACCGAATCATATCCTATACTCCCAGCCTGATGTACAGACATGGGAAACAGCATGATGACTGCCATAACTTCTTTTTTTAACGGCATAATTTTTAGGGAATAATAACATATGATTGTATAAAAAAGTAAACAACACAATTCCCCTAACTGCAAAGCAAAATATGACGGAACTCCCAGCAATACGCCAAGAAGAATCCCTATAACAGCGGGAAAATGCTTAATTACAGAAGGATAAATCATATGCGGAAGCATATCCATCCTCTTATAATCAGGTTTTCTAAACAACATATTTTTGTATTCACCCAAATCTACTTTTTCGTCATAATTGTGTTCTATTCTGCCGTGAGGAATACCTATACTTTCATAAATATTCTCCGCAAAATCTTCTCTGCCTAAGGACGCCCCTATCATTCTAAGATGCGTATATTCGTCCGGTGTCTGCCATACAGGAACAGCAACCGATATCAAAATCCCAACGATAAAAATATAAAGCGCAATTATTTTTTCCTTTTGCTTCAAGTCTATTTTCATAACGAACAATCCTTCTAACTAATATCCTATCTTTTTTACTTCTTATCCGCATTCTCTTTCTCGTGCAGGGCAAGTTCCTGCGCCAGCTGTTTTATCCGGATAGACATACGCGATACCGCTACCGTTAAAACAAAAATAATCACCAGCGAAAAACAAAATCCAAAAAAGAACAGCATGTTAACCGGACTCGCAATTCCAATTTTCCGTGCCATCCAGGCCATCAGTCCCGGAAAACAATCCAGCACCAGAATCCCTACGCCCACAATCAGCCATGCCAGTGCATACCGCAGTTCCAGGTTCTTTGCCCGGATCATATTTATTATTACACAAATCGCTGTAACCACAATAACTGCTATAATAACCTGAATCTTAATATTCATCATTTCAACCACCTAATACTTTCTGATGCGTTCAATCATAATTGCCAGGGTAACCTTAATCATATAATACACAGATTTCTTCATAGAAATCGAGGAAACCCCACCCTCCCTCTCTCTCATAATCACCGGAATTTCTTTCACTTTCATTTTTCTCCGCAGCACAGCCACAACGCTCTCCGGTTCAGGATAATCCCTTGGATAGTCAACTGCAAAAAGCGCCATTGCATTCCGCCCTATCATACGGAGTCCAGACGTCGGATCCGTAATCCTGGTTCCTGTTAGTAAGTAAATCAAATAAGAAAAAAATACAATCCCGACCCTTCTAAGTCTGGAAGACTGAAATCCCTCTTTTTCTATGAACCTGGAACCAATGACCATATCCAGTCCGTGTTCCATCAGATGTTCCGCCATTATATTCAAAAACTCCGGATCATGTTGTCCGTCGCCATCAACCTGGACAGCTACATCATACCCATGCTCCAGCGCATATCGGTATCCCGTCTGTACAGCTCCCCCGATTCCCAAATTAATCGGAAGGTTAATTACATTATACCCTTTACCCTCGCAGATCTGCCTTGTATGATCCCCAGAACAGTCGTTGATGATAACATATTCAAAGCCAGCGGCATTTTCCTGGATAGACGTCACTGTTTTCTCAATATTGCTCTCTTCATTAAATGCCGGAATAATAATTAGTTTTCTCATTGCCTTGTCTCTTCTTTGCAGTTTCATCCAACTGATTAGACTGCTGCCCTTTCGAATACTGTTTTGTTAACGCCCGCGCAAACCATTTCGGCCAGAACTTACAGAACATTTCCAATTCCTCGTCGGTGCGTTTGTGTCCGCCTATCGCGGCTGTCGTCTCTGAATCTGCATGAATTCTATGTCCCATGATCAGTTTCGGGATATATACAAATTCTCCCTTTAACCGGGACAACTTCTCCCATGCCTCCCAGTCCTCACAGGCGCGGTATCGGTTCTCGAATATCACGTCAGGCAGATTATTGGCGGCATAAGTCACCGACGGACAGCAAATCGGCGAACCAAATGAAAGTATCCTTCTTCGAATCCACCGGCTGCCCCAGAGCGCCTGAATACGCAGCGGCATCAGCATCAATCTTTTAATGCACAAAAGCTTATTATTTCTTACACGTTTCCCATTCCTGATCTCATAATAATCGCCAAATATAATCAGCGGACGCTCCATCCCTTTTATAGACTGGAAAACCGCCGCAAGGTATCCCTTCTCATAGATATCATCCTGATGTGCTATTGTAATATAATCGCCATGGTACTTTTCCCTTGCACACCAATACCCAAAATTCCAGTCTTGTGTAATTCCGCCTTGTCCTTCATTGACTAAATATGGCAGATTGTATTTTTCTGCCATATTCTTAATATAAAGATTCGGGGTCGATGTAACGATAATAACCTTACTTTTTACAGTCTGATTTGTTAAAGAAACAATACAATCCTCTAAATATGGACTTTCTTTATATGCACAGACTACAAATGTATGCTTATACATATCTCATTCCACCTATCTATTCTCTTCTTTTAGCTTCCCTGCACGCCATCTTAAAAAGAAAGGGATCAATTGATTAATAATTTGATATCGAAACATCGGAAATGGACGCATCACAAAATTGAACAGTCCCCAACACACATAATAAAACTCCCATCCTTCTTCCATGGCTTCCCTTCTCCACGGCGTTTTATGCAAATATTTATTATAACATGAACGGAACTTATGTCTATTTCCTTTTCTCCAAGGACGCTCTTCCCCCAGGTAATGAATAATCACCGGACTCTCAGTGGCCTTTTTGACGGTTGATTCACTATAGTAGTAATTGCTTTTCATTAATTTTTTTAAAACTTTATACGGATAAAGCCAATAAATATTATAAAAATTATACTGTGGTTCTAGATAATAGATCTGATCTTTCAGAGTCCCATTAATAGCGTCCTGATCCGTCGCAGACAATTTTCCTTCATTATTTTTACAAAATTCTAAAATTTTCTTTCCTATTTCATTTTTTCTCCACAAACTCAGATTAATTAGAAGTACTCCTGAATTCACATATGGAATATCTTTCATCCCCAATAAGTTTTTACGATTTTTGTCAACTGTTGCTTCAATACAGGCTCCGACAATTTTTCCTTTCATATCAGTTTCCCACAATTTTTCCAACGATCCTACATTGATTGTATCGCCATCAAGATAGATAACTCGTTCCACTTCTTCCGGAAGTAATTTGTCTATAAAAAGACGTGCGAGAATAATGGAATTCCATCCTCCAGTATTACACTTAAAATCAAGATAGGTTTGTACACTGTCAATCGAAATTACTTCTATTTTTCGGTTATATTTTAAACCTAATTTCTTATAGCCTTCAATACTCTTTCTAGACAAATTCTGACCGATAATATATATTGTAATCCGTTCCATATCCATATTATTCTCAAAAACAGAACAAATTCCGGCTGCAACCTTCCCAGTGAACGCTTCATTCGTTGTATATACAATATTCATCCCTCTTGTCTCCTTTTATTTGTTCGGCCTTTTATATATTACTCCTTGTCCAAAATCTATATATCGAGGAGTGTGAGTTTTCCTTTGCTCAACCGGTGGTAATTCCAAATAATTTCCAAACTGCGACTTCAGGTATTTATCTGCATCATTCAACATATTTATTTGTACGTCCTCAAACTGCATTTTCCTAAGTGGAAAAATCATTTTATGAGTACACATTATTTTCTCAGGATCAAAATACGAAAAATCTATATACAATTCTTCCTCGGTATTCTGATACCGTGTTGCCGCCTTTAAATACTGCCTATAAAAAAAGTCTTTTCTTAGATGCAGAATCCGCAATACATAATGGATTCCTATACAGACAATCTTTGCCGCTTTTAAAAGTATACCATTTAAATTGCTCGGAAATTGTGGATGCTTGTATTTGCTAAGCACACACAATCTTGCCCATATCCAGGTATCACGTATCTGCTTTTTCCTCTTTTTCGGGTCAGATGTCGTCTTATCATACGCAAATAAATCTAAAAAAATACCAGTCGGCACGCGTGTATCAAATTCCCCATCTTCAATGATATAAGTATTTCTTTTACACATTTTAGAAAAAACCAGAACATATCCGTCTACCGTCCTGTTATCATAAACCTCATATTTATCACTCAATTCTTTTCTAATAAAGTGAATAGCCTTATGATAATCACGCCTCAAAAGACAAATATCAATATCATCATCCCACGGAATAAATCCGTTATGTCGAATCGTTCCAATTGCCGTCCCGCCCGAAGCAAAGTAAGGTATGTTATGTCTATCGCAAAGCGCCTGAAAATCTTTTAATATTTCTAATTGAGTTTTCTGAAGTAGTTTTGTTGCTTCTTCATTATTCATATTTTTCCCCTTAATTGTTGATTATTTTCTGCTTTAATTTAATTGCGGCATATGGAACCATATAGAGTTTATAATAAAACATCGTCCACAAAACAATAAAAAACAATCCTTCTTTTTTAATGCTCTGATAATTGTTTCTAAGTTTAAACGCATTATGTTGTCTAAATCTTTTTAATACTGCTCTCTTTTCTCTCCATTTCAGTTTATCCTTTGCTAAAATTAAATAATCATAGATCGAATATATATACGTTTTCGCCAACCGCGAATGATATTTCCCATTTTGGCATGATATAAGACCATAGATTTTAGCTAATTTTATTTCCTCGTTCAGACATTTTTTCATAGATTCAATATAATTCATATTAAACTTTCCAGTAGTGCTATGTTCCATTCGATTTTTCCATACATAATACACTTTGGGGTTCAGAACCATTGTATGAAATGACTGATAAGCCTTTAGATTAAACATCGTATCTTCATGCCCATATCTAATAAATTCATCAAACTGTATCTGGTAAGCTTGTATAAAGCTGCGTTTATACAAACCCGTCCATATACCGTTTCCCGTATTAGTAATCTCTGACTCATATTCCGGAAATTGACTCTTCTCAATAACCAGAAATGGAAATTCGTCCATCACTGAATCACGTATAATCCTTCCATCTTTTGTTACAATCCTTCGCCTGCAATAACGCACAATATCTGCATCATACTTTTTCGCTAAAGCATAATTATCTTCAACCAAATTTTCCAAATACTCATCATCGTTATCGCAGAACCCAATATATTCACCGACAGCAAACTTGAGTCCCGTATTTCTCGCTGCCGATATTCCCCTATTTTCCTGATGAATAACCATTACCCTGTTATCCATTGAAGCAATTTTATCGCACACTTTACCAGAAGCATCCTCTGAACCGTCGTTGACTAAGATCACCTGAATATCTTTCTCACTCTGATTCAAAATTGAACTTACTGCGCGTTCTACATATTTCTCTGAATTATATACTGGTACAATAATACTCACTAAAGGCATTTTATCACATCGCAATCTTATTATTAAAATTTGTTCAACATCTCTGTCACACCCTGATTCAAATCGTACTTTGGCTTCCAACCCAAACTACGCAATTTTTTATCACTAAGCAAAGAATTTTTAATCATTGAATAACCCTTACTTTCTATCTCTGCTGGAATATCAAATACAACTTCAACTCCTCCGCATTTAGCAAGCGCTTCTGCATACTCGCGTACGGAAGCTTCAGACTCGCTATTCGCAATATTATATGCCTGTCCCGCGCTTCCTTTCATTAAAACATAAATCATTGCGCTCACAGCATCCGCAACATAACAATACGACCTTTTCTGCAGGCCTTCACTCTTCATTACAATATTACTTTTTCCAATTACATTACGTAAAAATTGCGCGTCGGCTCGGCTATTTTCGTCTGTAATCTGAGCGCCATAAATATATCCCGGTCGGACAATCTTAATATCCAGATCCTTTTCCTGCCCATAACATATGCACACTGTCTCTGCGCATCTTTTACTTTCTGAATAACAGGATCTTGAAACCAGAGTATTGATGCTGCCATACTCTGTCTCTACAAATCTTTCATTTGCAGTATCTGCATTTTTATCTCCATATATTTCTGATGTAGAAACATACACAATCTTTTTTACATTCGCTTTAACAGCGTATTCTAATATTTTCATAGTCCCTATTACATTGGTTTTTATCGTTTCTATAGGCTTTGTAGAATATGCCAGCGGATGGGCGTTGCTAGCTGTATGAAAAATATAATCGCACGGCTGGTCAAGCTCAAAATCGCAAACATCCTGACAGCAAATACTAAACTCATCGCTTCCCACATAATCTACAAATCTTTTTTCTGCTTTTTCCCTATTCCTGCATACAGCCTCTATATGATTATGAGTATCGTATTTCTTATTAAAATGCATAAAAGCATCTACCAAATTTGATGCAACAAGCCCATTTGCTCCGGTAATTAGTATTCTACTGTTTACCGGCATAAATCCTCTTACATCCGTCCATATTTTATCAAATTCTCCTAATCCGTCGTTTTTCATTTTATCCACTCGTCTTTCCTAGTCTTTAACATTGATTTAAACATTGTTAAGTCATCTACTGTCGTAATTTTAAAGTTTTCTTCTGATCCGCGGGAAAAAAACACTTTTTCCCCCAATTGATACATCAAATCACAAGATGCCCCCGTATTAAAAATTTTCCTTTGCTCTGCTTCATTATGAGCCCATAACAGTTTCTCTAATGAATAAACGTGCGGCGTCTGTGTGCGAAACAATTTTTCTCTTGGAACAGAATCACCGGCGATAATACCGTCTTCACTATAAAAGACTACTTCAACGCATGGGATTGCTGCAACAGAACTCCCATAGTGCTTATATGTTGCCAGCGCATCTGAAATAATTTCTGTAGAAACCAGAGGTCTGTTCCCATCATGTACGATAACCGTATTATTCTCTACCCCATACTCTTCTTCTATGGCTTTCAGGCCATTATATATGGATTCCTGTCCTGTCTCCCCTCCGTCAACAACAAGCGCGAGTTTCGAAATATCAAACTGTTTTGCATAAGCATATAGGACTTCTTTCCATGAAGTCAATGTAACTACAACAATAGCGTCTATACTAGGGTGCTTCTCAAATGCCTCCATAGTATATGCAATCACTGGTTTATTATCTACATGTATAAACTGCTTCGGTATATCCTGGTGCATACGCGATCCCATTCCGGCGGCCGTTAAAATCACTATGTTCATTTTTTCACCTCTTTTTTCCAAATTATCTATATTATACCATTTTTATATCTTTCTATCAATATTCGCATAATGCAGCAAACAAGCCGTATCAAAACATTGTTTTTACTTATGGTACAAATAAAAAAATCAAATCCCCCAGCATTGTCCCCAAACTTTTTTTACAATAACGTTTATAATCTCCATGTTTCCAACAACTCATAATTATCCGAATGCTTTTTATTCTCTTCCTGTTTGACAGCGCTTTCATTTTTCTGCCAAATACAACCACTTCCTTTAGCTGCTTCTTCTTTTCTTTGTCCAGATTTTCTCCACATCTATGCATCAATTCAATGTATCTTTTATACATAAAATCATGGCCCTCTTTTTGTACCGCAGCTCCTTTTTTTATTATTTCCTTCTTCTTTTTAATCTGTGCCCTTAAAGTTCGGTTTGAATCCGCACCGATTTGGTTTTTACCATGCTGACGATATTTGATCAGCTTAAAAGGCTCCTCCTCAATTTCGCCAAATACAGACGCATATACAGCCAACCAGCCATCATGCTGCCATATATCAGAAAATGGATAGGCTTTATCAAACAATTCCCGCCTTACAGCCATTGCTGCGCCGGTAACATAATATCCACCCAAAAACAATTCCCACCAAGAAGCCGCTTCTATTTTTTTCTTGTTATAGTACACAGCCTCCCACAACGACAGTGGTAACTCAGCTAATGTTTCGTCTACTAAATATCCGTCTGAAAACACCAAAAGGCATTTCGAATTACTCTCAAAATGCCGCAGCATAACATCAACTTTATTTTCAAGCCAAACATCATCCTGATCGCATAAAAAAATAATATTTCCTCTTGTATTTAAAATCACATTTTCAAAATTTTTACGATATCCAAGATTTTTTTCATTCTTAATAATTTTATAGCTGATATTCCCTGCGCTTAATATCTTTTCAGCCTTTATTATTGTTCCGTCTTCTGAACCGTCGTCTCCAATTACGATCTCATCAACCGGAACTGTCTGATGCAGAATACTATTTAACTGTTCTTCTATATATAATTCACCATTATACGTACATACCGCTACCGAAACAAAGTCTTTTTTCATCAACTTCTCCTAAACAAAAAACCCGTAATTACTTTTTGATATACAAAATAAGACGCTTTATATATCTTAAGCTTCGCCAAAATATATCTAAAAAACATGTTCCTTTTTTTTCCATTTTGATATGCTTTCTTAAAGTAAGGCGCACCATTATAACCAGAATCCTCCGCTAAAATAGCAGCCCTGCCATAAAACCCACTGGCCGCCTCTTTATTATTACAAAATTCCGAAGCATATTTTTTTTCAAATATTTTTAAAGCTTTCATCGCTTTTACAGCGTCTTTTGTAATACTGTCTTCTAAAACTACACATTCTACCAAAGGCTCGTCAATATAAAAAATTTGAAATCCTTGCGCCAAAACCTGAACCGCAAAATCCCAATCTTGAAATCTAGGGAATCTTTGATCAAATCTCACCTTTTCCAACACTTTTCTTTTGACCACTATCGTCTGCGTACTTACGCAATTTGATATTAGTATCCTGGTAAATTTGTCCTGTTCCTCATTCAGATTATAAGCCGGAACAATTCTTCCCTCGCTGCCGTACTGATTTTCTCCTCTTCTATACACGGCAGAAAACACCATGTCCGCATGTTCCTTTTCTAAATAATACAACGATTTTTCTAACTTGTTGCTATACCACAAATCATCGCTATCATGAAATGCAATTATATCTCCTTTTGCTGCTTCAATCCCCAAATTTCTAGCTTTACATGCTCCTCCGTTAGTTTCACACAAAATCAATTTCACTCTACCGTCTGTAATATTTTTAACTACTTCAACGCTGCCATCTGCTGAACAATCGTCTACCACTATGATTTCAAAATTCTGATAAGTTTGCTTTAGCACGCTTTCTATTGAAGCTTTTATCGTCTGTTCTCTATTATAAACAGGTATTATAACCGATACCAATCCCACTATTATTCTCCCTTCCTAATCACATTGATTAATATCTCTAAAGAGGCTATCTGATTCTGCAGCCAGAACATAATTCTTTTCCTCCTCCCTCGCTTTATTGAATTTGTAGCAGCGTCTTCAAGATGCTTGATTTTCAATTCCGGGTTATATACGACTTTTAAATTCTTTTCCTGGCAACGTAAGAATAATAATTCTTCTTCTTTATATAAAAAGGTTTTCGAATTGAACGCATCTGTATACTTCCCTATATACTGTGGAGAAAATACGATACAACATCCATGCAGAATAACATTCTCTCTCCGTTTATCAAGATCCGTGGTTAATTGATATTTTGCATGCCTGCTTACAGTCTTTTTCCCAGCCAATTGATATAGTTTATTCCTCAACAGTTTAAATGCAACAATCGGATAATTTAGAAACCATTTCATCTGCCAATAATCACGTTTATGAATTCTTAACTCTTCTTCAAAAAATTTCAAATCTGGGAACAAGTAATAAACCGGATTGATCTGACCGTTTTTCAATATAATTTGGGGTCCCATAATACCAAAGCAGCTTTTCTCATATTCTTTTTTAATAATGTCGAAAAAATTCTTCTGTTCTACTAACGTATCGTTATTTAGAATGCATATAAAATCACTGCTTAATTTCTCCACAGCATACCGATAACCTATATTATTTCCCTTTGCAAAACCCAAATTTTCACTATTTAAAATTACATATATTCTTTCGCTTCCTTTATATCGCTCTTTTAATAATCTTCCGCTATGATTAGGAGATGAATTATCAACAACGATAATCTGATAATTTTCACCTTCAAGCGCCTTTTTTATTGACTCAATACAGTCAACAGTTTCCTTGATTACATTAAAGTGTAAAATAACAAAACTAATTCGTTTATCCATGTCTATTTTCCTGTCAATTTTCTTTTTCTACAATATTTCTTGTAAAACTAGTACTGTATTATACGTTCTTCTAATAATTCGTTTCCATTCGGATCATCATATACAGATATTTTTATTTCCCCGGTATCTCCCTCTTTTCCATAAAAGAGTTTCTCTTCTTCTAAAGGTTCCAATTCCTGTATCAGCTTTTCTTCTCTGCCGACTTTTTCAAGCGTAACATATAGTACCCTTTCTTCAGAAAATGCCGGTTTAATATGAATCTCCGATTCTGTATCTTTCTGTATCACAGAAACATCTATGCAAGATACTCGGAATTCCTCTAAAACAGGCAGATATCTCTCAACTGTTTCTAAAACGAATATATCCGGATTGTATTCAGATATATACCTCTGTTTAAAATATTCACTACGTATAAATACGCTATTCTCAAACTGGGTCGCGATACATGGCGCCATTGCAGTCGAAAAAGAGTCTCTCTTAACAAATAAATCCCTCTGATCCGCTCCTTTTGTATAAAAAAGATATCCTGCACTTGTTTCTTCTTTCGTTGTATGATATTCGCTCAGATAATCAATATTATAATCTATTTCCCCTTCTTCCTCAGGAATATTAAGCATATTAGCAAGATCACCTTTCAACGGACAAACCTGCGAAAACGAAACCTCATCAATCCCCGGCATTGTAACTCCTAATTCTTCCGCAAGGCTAACTGCGCCAATATATGCGCCTGCTTTATTCCAGTGCGTATCCGTCTTCCTGTATAAAATTAAATCCGGGCGATCCTCTTTCGCTTTTATTAATTCCTTATAAGGATATACGATTCTTATGTCTGTATTTTCTCTTAAATACTTTATCAACTGCTCCGTACTGCTCTCCTCATCCTGAAACTCATAATAATCCGGAAGTTTTTCGGGATAAATAGTTTCTTTATTGGGGGCGATAAAAAGTACGAATTCTATTCCCCGGCGTTCAAGCGCTCTTTTCGTTACAATTAAATTATCCGTTATCGCCTTTAATTGTTCCTCCGTATATTTCCAATACCCCAACGACTGTTCAAGAGGATTATAATCGCTTTTACTGCTGTAAAACAGCCAGCCGTCCTTTCCTATTACTACTTTATCGCTGGAAGACTGCTTAAATCCAAAATAATCTATGGAATTATTTAACATTACCAACTGGTTGCGGTAAGGTAAATTATCATTGTAATATTTCTCAAATTCTTCTGGAAATGTATCAAAATTTCCAAAAGACAGCTTTGGTCTTTCTATTTTATTTCTATTTTCATAATTTTCCGCATCCACATAATCTTTCAATAAAACAAATGAAGCAGAGGGAGCCATAATCACAATTATAAACATGATAATCCATAAAACGGACCTTCTTTTTGCCATAATTCCTCCTAAAACCTAAAGTATATAAACGGATTATATGTGTTGCTTGCCAACGCTGCAATGCACAATAGGAATACAGCCATACAGTATAACGCCTCAATCCCGGAACCCTTCATTCTTTCGGCAATCTTCTTATGCCTGAACAGCCATTGGAACACTCCGCATCCTAAAACTGATAACGCTGCAATTGCAATCGTTTTATTCCCCACCAGCATGGGAAACCTAAAAACGGAATCCGTATACTTCCATGGCGCCAGCATTCTTTTCGCAAATACTCCCGCCTGATGCAGGCTTTCTGCCCGAAATAATACCCAGCCAAAATTTACTACCATAAAAGTATATACCCATGCCAAAAACTTCTGTTTTTTTAATACTTCTTTCCATCCTAGCCTCTCTATGATCTGGAAAAATCCGTGGTACATTCCCCATAATACAAAATTAATGCTTGCGCCGTGCCAAAGACCAGTAGCGAAAAACACAATTACCAGATTCATATATGTCCTTATTTTCCCTTTGCGGTTTCCTCCTAATGGAATATAAAGATATTCCTTAAACCAGGTACTTAGCGAAATATGCCATCTTCGCCAGAATTCCTGAATCGAAACAGATAGGTACGGATATGCGAAATTTTCCTGAAATTCAAACCCAAACATTTTCCCCAGCCCTATAGCCATATCTGAATAACCGGAAAAATCATAATATATCTGCATCATATACAAAACGGCCGCCGTCCAGGCAAATAATCCCGTCAAGTTTTCATAATCCAATGCATAGATCCTATCTACACTTTGGGCAAGCACGTTGGAAATAAGAACCTTTTTCCCAAATCCATAGCCAAATCTCCGGATACCCTCTGCTATTTTTTCAGCAGTACATATCCTGTTGTTTAACTGTTTTTCTATATCCCTATATTTAACAATAGGCCCTGCGATAAGCTGCGGAAAAAAAGAAATATATAAAGCGAGGTTAAGAATGTTCTTCTGTGCTTTATACTCTCCTTTATACAAATCAATCATATACGACATGATTTGAAACGTAAAAAATGAAATTCCTATTGGCAAAGGTATTTTCTTAAAATCTATCTGTATTCCTACTAACTTATTAATGATTTCAATAAAAAAATCTAAATATTTAAAATATCCCAGCAGGCCAATATTAAGCAAAATATCGAATACAATCAAATGTTTTTTCAACCTGTCAGTCTTTTCTATGCAAATACCTATGCCCCAGTTCATTAGTATTGAAAAAAACATTAAAAGTATATAGACTGGTTCTCCCCAGGCATAAAATAGCAGACTACAAATCAACAGAAAGACATTTCTATACTGTATATCTGAAAAAATATAATATCCGATAAAAACGATCGGTAAAAAAATCCAGATAAACAACAGAGATGAAAAAACCATAAATTTTCTTCCTCCAAATAATCTGCAATAACATTCAAAATTTTATATATTTATAACCAATCATATTTTAATTGCAACACAGATCATATTATTTATGCTGCATATTCCTAACAGTTCATAATCTTTTTATATAAAACCGAAACAATTCTTTCTTCGCATTTGCTGTAGTTGAAAATTCTTTATCAATATACAGCGGCACTTCCCTCTTGCTATTTTTGTTCCTTGCAAAGTATACCGGAACATACCAAATTAATTTTAGCAATCTCCTAACATGCTGTTTTAAACCTATCGGTTCAAAATTCATGTTCTGATCCTCTAAATATTTTTTTACATTCTGGTTGTAATCTACAATAAACGGTCCAGCCGGCCCTACCGCCTTAAGAGAAATATGCGCATCAATATTAACCACTTTTAAATTTCTAATTGCATTCACATCAACCTGTCTGTAATTTGGCTTATTCGTCTTACGAATAATACAGAGTTCCGTTCCATCTTCTGCAAACATCATATTATGCGGCAGTGTTCCTGACAGACATGCCGCTTTTCTGCTCTCCCGGATCATCATAATCTGTTCTGTCAAAGAATACTTCTCAGGCGCCACAACCAGATACCCATTCTTTCGGAACAAATCCTCAATCTCTTTTTCTCCAATTTCCATCGGAATTCTATTTCCCAGTTGTCTTCGTGTAAAATAAATACACTCTCCTTTATATTTTCCCGGTTCGTCCGCTTTTGCCAAAACCTGCTCCGCCGCCTTGTCAAAAATCTCTTTATATTTCACGCTACAAAAAATTCCGGGTTTATGGGCGCATTCCGGGATAATGACCTGATTAAAAACGGTTGGAATTTCAATCCTGATCAGCTGTTCCCTTCTAATGCCCAGCAATTCCAAAAATTCTAAATAAATACCGGAAATTTCTACTGTCGAATCATATACGATTCCCAACGGCTCTTTATTCTCCAAAACATACCATAACCGGGAAACCATATCCATTAAGAAATGTCCCCAATGTTTCCAAAATCTTCCAAAATAAATTACTTTTTCCTCTCTTCTGGAAACCGGCTCTTCTATTTCATAAGAACCTCCCCATGCATCAACCGGCGACAACGCCTCAAATCCTGACAGTTCGACAAAACTGCCTCTGTTATCCACAACACCGGCTCTCTTTTCCCCATTAACAATCTTATAAGGTAAAATAAGGCCGTATTCAACCTTTCTTACCTCCAAGCGTCTCCCTGCATCCTCGCAAACAGATAATTGATCCATTTCTTTATAATGGGTTAAAAATAAATTATCCATATACTTATATTCTGCAATATCCATTTTTCCACCCTACTATTCTCAACTGTTTTCCAATAAATGGACTCTCTCTTAATCTCTGTAAAATACGTCTCTTGTATACACTTTTTCTTTTACATCGTCCAGCAATCTGTCATACCGGTTCGCAATAATCACATCCGCCCTCTCTTTAAACTGGTTTAAATCCCCGATAACCTCCGATTTAAAATATTCTGCTTCTTTTAGCGCAGGCTCATAAACGATAACCTCTACCCCCTCTCCCTTTATCCGCTTCATCACACCCTGAATGGAAGATTGCCTGAAATTGTCTGAATTAAACTTCATTGCCAGACGATACACTCCCACAACTCCCGGCTTCCTCTTTAGAACCTGGGACGCCACAAAATCTTTTCTGGTACGATTTGCTTCTACGATCGCCCCCATAATTTCATTGGGAACATCTTGATAATTAGCCAGAAGCTGCTTGGTATCCTTCGGCAGACAGTATCCGCCATAGCCAAAAGAAGGATTGTTATAGTGGGTACCAATACGCGGATCCAGACCAATTCCTTCTATGATCTGTCTCGTATCCAACCCTTTCATCTCTGCATAAGTATCCAATTCATTAAAATACGCCACACGAAGCGCAAGGTACGTGTTCGCAAATAACTTAATTGCCTCCGCTTCTGTTGCATCTGTTAGAAGGACGGCAATATCCTCCTTTATCGCGCCGTTTTTCAGCAGCCCCGCAAACTCTGCCGCCTTCTCATGAAGATAGAGATCTCCTTTCGGCGCTCCCACCACAATTCTGGAAGGATAAAGATTGTCGTACAGAGCCCGTCCTTCCCTTAAAAATTCCGGCGAAAAAAGGAAATAGCAGTTCGGATATTTTCTAACTAAACTTTCTGTATATCCGACAGGAACCGTAGATTTAATTACAATTACCGCATTGGGATTCGTACAATCCACCTGCTCGACCACACTTTCCACAGACGACGTATCAAAGTGATTCTTCTCTGGGTCATAATTTGTCGGCGTAGCGACCACCACAAAATCTGCCTCTGCAAGTTCCAATTCTAATTCAGTCCCACAACGCAGGCTCAAATCCTTCTGCGCAAGATATTCTTCTATCTCTTTATCTATGATCGGGGATTTCCGCGCATTTACCATATCTGCACGCGCCTGCACAATATCATATGCATATACGTCATGGAACTGCGACAGTAAAACTGCGTTCGATAACCCAACGTATCCCATTCCTGCAATAATAACCCTCATCCTAAATCTACCTCTTCTTCTCTATAATTCAATACTATCTTTTCAAACGTTTCAAAACCTGTCCTGCAACCTCATTTAAATATGGGTCTTTGATTAACATCAGTATCACAAAGTATCCCACGGCACATATCATTACCGTTCCTCCCAGAACAACTGCTATACCGTTATAAACCCGGTCCATCATACTGCGGACTGCAAAAAACCATACACTGGCCGCCAGATAGACCAATCCCCTTGTATAGAGTACACGCGTCGCAAAAAAACGGCTGGAATAGTATGTCAGCACCAAAAATACAACGCTTTCTGAAAACAGCGTCGCAACGGACGCCCCCGCTGCTCCAAACCGAGGAATCAGCACCCCGTTGGCAAATAAGTTAAACACCGCGCCGCAGACTGTGGAAATCAGAACCTCTTTATCTCTCTTATAAGGAATACAGATCTGGTATGCCAAAATCCGGTTCACCGCGCTAACGACGACTTTTGCAGATAATACCTTCGCTGCAAAACTCCCCGCAAGAAACTCTTCACCACTGAACACCAGAATCAAAATGTCGCTGGTACATATCATGCCGATAGCCATCGGCATCGAAATCATCAGAAGCATATCCACGGATGTCTTCATAAGTTTTTCATATTCCTTCTTTAAACCATTCCCGATATAGTAAGATACCCGCGGCAGAATCGTAGACGAAATCGTTCCGATCAGCGTACTGACTACCAGATTAATCTTAACCGCCGCCGTGTATACCCCAGTAACCTGATCTCCCTGCAGAGCGCCGAGCATCGTTGTATCCATCGTCATATAGATGCTGCTGGCCACGCTTGTCCCGAAAATCAGAAGAATCGGTTTCAAATGTTTCCGGTATTCCAGGAAACTATTCTGCCTCCAATTTACAAATCTCCTAGAATGCCACAGATTCAGGGTTGCCGAACCACCAGACGATATTATGGTAAGCGCCGCATACCAATGATAATCCTCCCTGCTTCTCACCAGCAAAAACAGCATCGCCAGCGAGACAAACTGAAAAAGAACCGCCCTCTTTGTAATATAGGCATATTCTTCCTGAATGATAAAAAGCCATTCCATCCCAATCGTTGCAAAAACAATGCTGGCGCTGCTGATTATCAAAAGCCTTTTATACCCCCCAAGAATCGGCAGCTGCAGAAAAATAGCCAGCGCCCCATAAGATATCAGCGTTGTGCATAGATTAATATTTATCATTTCCTTTGCAAACTTACTGAACTTCTCCCTGTCGTCCCGGATCCGCGCCCCTTCCCTTACCGCATATGTGCTGATTCCCAATGCGGCAAACATAGAAAAATACGATACGATCGAACTGGCATAATTTACCTTCCCAATTCCTGACGCCCCAAGCACCCTGGATGCATAAGGGAAGGTAATCAGAGGAAACAGGACGGTCATAAGCGTCTTAATACCGTTCGCAAACAGGTTAGCTCCCATTGATTTCTGCTGTCTATTATTATTCATATAACCTCTTTAAAAATATGCGTCTCATACTCCATAATCTGCCATAGACAATTTATGGCAAATAACTACTATCGGCTATTATAGCATTATTAGAACCTACATGCAACTTTTATCCCTTGCAATCTGTCCGTCAATCCTCCTCCCCAGACGCATTATGTTATTTTTTTGCACAAAAAAGGACCTGTCTGATAACAAGTCCTTTTAACTTATGAAAACTCAAAACTCTATGATCACTCTTTTCTCTGCGCTCACTGCGCCTCTACAAAAGCATTCCCCATATCTTCCGGTCCGCTTTTTCCTTTTTCTACCAGCACAATTTCAATTGCCTCCAGACGCTTGGCAAGTCCCTCGGTTCCGGCCGATTCACCGTTCACAGCCCAGCCAAGCCACCCATAGGTCTGTGCGTGGACACGATAATATATATCGTATTTCTTCTCCATATCGCCCGTCAGACGAATCTGAATCGCTTCCAGTCTCTTAGCCTGGCCGCTGGTTCCCGACACGGCTCCGTCGCTTCTCCAGTCGTCCTCCCAGCCATAGGTCTGCACATGGGTACGGTACTGAACGCTGCCGGAAATTTCTTCGTCCTTCTTCTGAATCTGAATGGCTTCCAACCTCTTAGCCTGACCGCTGGTTCCCGATACGGCCCCGTCAAATACATAAGCCTGCCAGCCGTAGCTCTGCACATGTGTCCGATAGCTAAGCGCTGCTTTTCTAAAGGTATCTCCGGTCTCTCCCGGCGCGGAATTTCCCTTGGGAACCAATTTGATCTGAATCGCTTCCAGACGCTTCGCATATCCTTCGCTTCCGGATGAAGCCCCGTTCTTTGCCCATCCAAGCCAGCCAAATGTCTGTACATGAACACGGTAATAGACGTCATACTCCTGTTCCAACTCGCCGGTCAGCTTAATCTGGATTGCTTCCAGACGCTTGGCCTCCCCGCTGGTTCCCGCCATAGCGCCGTCAGACTTCCATCCCTGCCAACCGTAGCTCTGTACATGAGTACGGTAAGTAATTCCTCCTGAAACACCGGTATTCTTTACGGATATCTGAATGGCTTCCAGGCGCTTGCCCTCTCCGCTGGTTCCTGAAATTTCGCCGTCTCCCTTCTCGCCCTGCCAGCCGTAAGTCTGCACGTGGGTTCTGTATGACAGCATCTTCTCGTTTGATTTATAAGGAATAGCCATGCTTCCAGGCGCCTCTTCTCCTTTTTTCACCAGCTTAACCTGGATCATCCGAAGCTCTTTCGCATATCCGGAAGTTCCGGCCGCCTCGCCGTTTTCCGCCCAGTCCATCCATCCGATTCCGTCAACATACGCGCGATAATATACGTTATACGCATGTTTCAGCTCTCCGGTCAGCCGAACCTTAAATGCCTCCGTACGCTTCCCGGCGCCCGGCATCCCGGCGGTTCCGTTCACGCCGCTCCAGTCCTGCCAGCCATAACTCTGCATATAGACGGCATATTCAATACTGCCCGCGGTTCTTTGATTTCTCAATCCGATTTTGATAGCTTCTACCCGATTTCCCGTGGCTCGTCCTGAGTCAAACCCATTGGTTACTTCTCCGGACCATCCGCCATTTGCAAAGGTACTATATACAGCGTCTTCTTTCAGCCATTCGGATTCATCCGGAAGTATCCCGTTGTTTGCCGTAAACGTATAGGTTCCTCCTTTTAACCGGCAGGTCAGATATCCGTTCTCCGTCTCTGTTTTCTGCGCCGCTCCTCCGACCATGATCGTTTTGTTTCCGTTCTTCACCGGCAGACACAGTTCCGCCTCTGAATTAGAGGGAACGGTAATAGTTCCTGAAATACTTCCGTTTCCGTCCAGCGAATAAGCCGCTTCAATATTCCCCTTCATCGTGGGAACCTTGATCGAGGCGGTTTTCACACCTCCCGGCTGCAGTTTCACCTGAAAAGTATCAAACCCGGCGCTGGTAGGCTGTATACCAAACATTCCCCGAACCAACATACTTCCCGGAGACGACCCCCATGGGTGGCAAAAGCTCATATTGGCTTTCAGCGCGCTGCTCCACGCCTCTGTTGTAACGGTTGCCCCAAGCCCGTACATCATATATCCCCAGCTACGAACTCCCAGCAGCTTCTCCGGATTACTCATAATCTTCCTTGCAAGATCTCCGTGATTGCTCCGATATAATCCCTGCAAAAGAAAATACGCGCTGTACACGCTCATCTTAATTTCTTCGTCATCCTCAATCGAAGCATAAATCTTATCCGCCATCGCCTGATTTGTATACACCCCAAATGCCAGGGCGTATGCCGCCCCATGCTGCGAGGAATGCATAACAACATTCCCCCGGCTGTCCAGTCCGTCATAAAACTCTCCGCTTTCCGGATTGTAGAGCTTCTCGATCAGATTTTTCTTAATGGTATCCGACAAATCTTGGTAACGTCTGCTCTCATCCTCATGCCCCAGCGCTTTAGCTATCTTCGCCATATCTCCATAGCCTCCGACGCATACTGCGTTGAACACCGTATTATAATATGCGCTGGTCAATTTATATCCGTCCAGCTCTGAAGTAGGCCAGTCCACCATGATCCTCTGACCGGATACGCTTCCGCCCGCAACATTCTTCATCAATCCCATAGATGCATCATAATAATTCTCTAGAGATTTATCCTTAAGCAGTTGGTAAGAAACCTCCAGATCCCTGGCGTCTCCGGTATACATATAATTCTCGTATACCAGCATAATATTATAGAGGGAATACTCTGCCGGCCAGGTAGTATGACTTAACAGATATTCTGCTGAAAGCTTTGCGGACGGCGAAGCTTCCGAAAAGCTGTAGCTTGTCATTGCAGTAATCAAGGCATCCCCCTCATACGGTCTTCTCTCCCTGTTCTGGGTATCTACATAGACGTCCTGGTTAGTTACTTTGCTCGTATGTTTTACCAGTCCGTATAAATCATTCAACACTTTATTGGATGAATCAAACCCTGACGCATCTTCGTCAAATTCCTGCCGGAGAGATAAACCTTTTATATTGTCCGCACCCAATCCGAAACTCAATCCGCTAATCATTACATATCGGAATGTTTTCATCCCAATTCCAGAAAGAATCTGGCTTCCGCTCTTCAAAGACCACCTTTCCTGATAAACATTTCCGGTATTCATTGCATATTTCACATTTCCCGACGCATCTAGCTCTTCCCCATATTCTAACGTAATAGTTCCGCCGCTGCTGTTTGCGTTTAAACGTATGGAGCCGACAATCTCTTTTCCAAAATCAATCAGATACCGTCCGTTTCCCAAAGCCTTCACCGACTGAGGCGCAACCTCATAACGCTTCATATTATTAATCTGCGCTGGTTTCAGCGACATGCCGTTCAGTCCTCCGCTTCCGGAAGGCGCTCTCCATCCCTCCTCATGATATCCTGCAGCTTGCCATCCTTCCGGATACTGGGAGGCATTGACATTATCTTTCCTTGCAGTATAATAAGTCGTCCCAATTGAATCCTTATCTGAACCTATATAAATACCCTCTGCATTCAGGACTTTCCATGCGGCGCTGTCACGCCCACTGTTGGTTACAATCTCCTGTCTGCCGTCTAAATAATAATATGTAAGCTGGCATAAAAACGCCTGTCCTGCTTCTGCATAATTCACTGCCCCTATGACGTTTTCCCCATCTTTTAATAAATCGGAGATATCATAAGTATTGTAATACAGCGTTCCTCCGTCCTGCCGCGGCGGACCTGCCCCTACTTCTTTCCCATTCACATATAAGTTATATACATACTGACATGTCTGCTCCGTTGACGCAGCGGTAATGCTCAGCACTGCTTTTTCTACATCGGAAGGCTTCTGAACCTGATGTCTAAGCATCACCACTTTTTGCCCTGGAGTTCCCCATATTCCAGAAGTACTCGCCCATTTTCCTCCTACGGCTGTGGTAAATGCCTGCGGCTCAGAGAGAGAACTTTCTTTCCCCTGTCCGTTCCTAATCTGAACCTGCCAATAGTACAGTTCATTGTCCTCCAGGACAGACGATAGATCATGCAAAACAGATGTGTTATCTGCGCTCTGTATCCACTGAGTATCGTGCAGATAATTTCCCTTTCCCACATCCTCCAAGCGTTTGGACAGAACGATACGGTAAGCGCTCTGAGTCTGCATATCATTTACCGATGCGTCCATCCACGAAAAGGACAACTTCTCTTTTGTCACGCCATAAGGCTTTGACAGCAGGTTAATCTTCATCCCATAAGGAGCGTCATCCCCGGCTCTTCCAAATACTAATTCTTCCAGACCGGTATCCTCCGTGAGTTCCTCCTCGCGTATCACCGTATCTTCCGATTCAGAATCCTCTTCTGGTTCTGAGCCTCCCTCCCCGAAGTCTTCCGGTATCTCTTCGTCTGGACTGTACGTATCTTCGGAAGCGCCAGATTCCTCTCCCGGTTCTCCCGTATCGTCCCCGGTTTCCTCCCCTGGTTCATCCTGAGAAGGTTCCGCTGGCAGTTCTTCTGCTGAAACATATTTTCCATCCAGCAATGTCGCGCAGATAACAGCTATGATTAATAAAACGACTCTAATTCTCTTAATTCCCAATTTTCTCCGTCCTTACACAAGTTTTTAATTTCATCTGAAATAAAATGTTTTAATTCCGTGTTTATTATACACTACCTCTTCGTTTTTGAAAAGCATGATACGCTGGAAGTATCAGCCATCTGCCTTATTTCACAATCCCTATTGTTTTTCCTACAAAGTACTGTTCTCCGTCTTCATCTACTACATAAGCATGAATCTGGTACTCCCCCTCTTTATATCCAAAATTCGGAACGCTAATTTCCGCGCAGTAACGCTCGTCTTCCTGCCCCATACTGCTCATTTGGATCCACTGCATGTCGCTCTGGTCTTCTTTGGTCCACACTGCCAGCAGCATAGAATTGATCCTCTTATCTAGATTCTTAAAATTGTGGACTTCCACCGCCATAATACCCGTACTGTAATCATACGTCCCTGCCGTCACTGCCGCTGTCACCAGTTTCCCAGCGTCATTAAGCATTGCGTCTTCCTCAAGTTCTAGGCTCGCCATATCCTCCAGGAATCGTGATCTTTTCCCTAATTCTTCCTGTTCATTCTCCAGCCCAATTTCTTCTGCCAGGGTCGGCCTTCCGGAAAACAGATTCGTTCCCAGCCCCAGTCTGTCCCCTTCAATCCTTACTCCCATAGCTGCAAGAGTCGTCGGGAAATTATCAAATGTTGTATAAACTCTTTTCTTGTCACTCTTACATTCAGCCGCAGAATTGATATATGCCGCATACGTTTTTCTCTGGTATTCCTTATCAATATCCTCGCAGAAATCCTTGTCCATAGTAGGATGGTCGCCGCAAATTACTACCGTTGTGTTTTCATAGAAATCCTGCCTCTTTATCCAATCTAAAAATTTTGTAACCTGGGCGCTGGAACATGCCATGACATTTGCATACTGGTCATTCTCATATATATCCGGGCAAATATCACATACATAACCATCCTCAAAATGCGTATCTACAGTCAGCATTGTAAAATTAAAAGGCTCCTCTTTACCTGCCAATTCAAGAAGCTTTCGTTTAGCAAACTCAAACAGTTTCTTATCTTCATACCCCCACCATACTCGGTATTCCTCCGGTATCCACTCCTCCTCTGCCGCACGAACATAATCTATTATTTCATAATTCCCATGCTCCGTAAAATACAAACGTCTTCCCCCAAAAGTCGCATCTGAACCGACAAGCAACGTCTGCGAATATCCTGCCTGCCGCAGGATATCGCCAATCGTAATTGCCCCTGGAAAAAATGTTTCCTGCATATTCATATTATTCCCATCTACCGCTATATTTAAAGGAAGCCCTGCCGTCTGTCCAAACATCGCTCCCATTGTCCAGGTCGTCCCTACCAGTGAATATCCGCCATTCAGTTCTATGCCGTTCCCTGAAAAATCTTCGTTTTCCTGAGCGATTCTTGTCAGCTCTGGAATCACATTTTCATCGAAAGCGCCTCCGTTCTCACTATCCGCATAAGTCGTTTCCATAGATTCAAGGAATATGTATATCAGATTTCTTTTCTTCTCCGGAAAAGTAAGGGAAACATCCGCCGGACTAACATAATAGTCTTCTACAAAAGTCGAGTCAATGCCCTGGGATTTTACATAATTCCCTGCATCCAGCTCATTCCATGCCGTCCTGACATTTGAATAGGACGCGGTGACTGAAACTGCAATTCCAGCCGCCATCACAATATAATATCTCTTCTTCCCCCTCAGTCCCCAGAACACAAACATACATGCCAGAAACAATACGATTGCGGGCGCTACGCATGTCCCCAGATATTCCATAATCATATCCGTACTGGTTCCGTCCAGCGAAGTAGAGAGATGATACACCAATTCATCCATAGACAGATTGCTCCATGTATCAAACATCCACTGAATACTAAAATACAGCGCCGCTGCGCCAAACATCAGACACAGCGTCGCAGCTGTTCCTATGATTGTTAATACTTTCCCAACTACTTTCATTACTTTCTTGATTCTCATACCGTTATTTCCATTCTTGATTCATTGTCTATGTCACTTCTGTTCCTGCCCTAACCTTTCAGCATTGCTGATAATAAAAATCTTCTTTCATCTGCGCTGCATGTAATTAAATGCGGAATTCCGGAAAAAGCTATGACGCCCGATCCGGATGTACAACACAAGAACCTTGACAGAAATTATTCTGCCAGGGTTCCTATGCCGTCTGTATCTTTAATTGTAAACTACTACGGTCGTTCCTGCCGGAATATTATCATATATCCATTTGGCGTTATCCATCTCCAGTCTTACACACCCATGGGACAGCGCCATTCCGACTCTTCCATCCGCAATTGCGCCGTTGGGCCAGCAGGTTACGGAATGGAACAGATAATCCCCGTAAAACTGCGTGAACCAGAAACATCTGTATGCGCCGGAGTTAAAATAATACCCTCTAATTCCGACGCTGAACACACCGGTCACCGTCGGAGTACCCGGCGCGCCGTCGGCGCACTGCCAGTAATGGACGTTGCTCCAGAATCCTCTGCCGCCCTGATAAACCCCGACCGTATGGGCGCTTCTGTCTACCATGACAATATATCTTGTAGGACTGCTGTGCATGTTCGCCAGCGCGATCATTCCCGGATCCGGCCCTGGGTTTACTCTAGTTTCGGTATAATATCTGTCATTGGCTCCCGGAGCCGCCGCATCCTTAGACACCAGCCTGATCTGCAGCGCTTCCATACGATATCCGATCTTACTGGTTCCCGCTGCCTGCCCGTTCTTTGCCCATCCGAGCCAGCCGTACTTCTGCACATGGGCGCTGTAGTAAATATCATAGTAATTGGCGATATCGCCGTCAAGCCGGATCTTCACTGCTTCCATGCCTTTAGAACCGTCTGCGGAACCACAAAACGTTCCCTGATCTACCCAGTCAGTCCAGCCTGTAGAAGACAGATGCACAGCATACTGAATGGAGCCTGAAGGAATATTCTCATTCGCCTCATCCCTGTTTAAATACAAGGTGATTCCTTCCAACCGCTTACTTTGGCCTAGCGTACCGACGGTGCCGCCCTGCGCAATATTTTCAGTGGTTCCGATTTCCTGGACTGCTCCCGTATAATAAAAATCACCGCTGTCATATCCCTGGATAAACGTTCTGCCCTCCGTCGGCACTCCCGGATCTTCTCCTTTTTTCACCAGTTTGATTTTAACAGCTTCCACTCTCTTGCTTAAATTAGCAGAGCCTGCAAGCGCAGCCGTATGGTCCGTCGCATCATTGCCAATCGTATAATCCGTCCAGCCGATCTTAGCCATATGCAGACTATAATATACGTCGTAATGCTGCGCTATTTCGCCGGTAAGCGCAATCTGCAGTGCTTCCACACGTTTTGCCTGGCCGGATGTGCCTATCAGTTCTCCATCCTGTTTCCAGTCCTGCCATCCGATTCCCTGCACATGGGCCCGATACTTGATTCCGCCGCTGTAACCGGTAGTTCCCACCGGATCGGGAAGGCTGATCTTTAACGCCTCCATACGCTTACTCTGCCCCGTCACGCCGCCCTCTGCATCGTCAAATGCATTTGGCCTCCAGCCATAAGACTGCACATGAGCCTGATAGCTTACCAGCGGACATCTGTAATAATCCGTCACGTTCTCCGGCCGGCTCGCATCGTCGTCCTTCTTTACCAGCTTGATCTCAACGGCTTCCATTCTCTTGGCAAACTGCGCGCTTCCAGCCCTTGCTCCGTCCTTCGCCCAATCAAGCCATCCGAAAGTCTGCACATGCGTTCTGTAATAGACGCTGTAATCCTCCGCAATCGGTCCTTCCAGCCTGACAGAAATCGCTTCCAGCCGCTTGGCTTCGCCAGTGGTTCCCGCGTCCGCCCAGTCAGCCGACTCCTCTCTCCATCCGTAGGTCTGCACATGCACCGCATACCGAATGCTGCTTCCCTCATACTTTTCCGGAAGGCCGGCAAGTCTGAGTCTGATTGCCTCAACTCGTTTCGCCTGACTTTCGGTTCCCCCGATCGCGCCGTCCTTCACCGGATCCAGCCAGCCGTAACTCTGCACATGGGCCTGATATTCCACGCTGACCGGCTCTTCCGGCTCCTGCGCTTTCGGTTCCGCAGTTTCCGGACTTTCCTGATTACTCTCAAGCTGCTCTTCTGAAATCTCCCCTTCGTATAAACCTGTCCCCTCGTTATCCGAAGTGTCCTGATCTGATTCGTTAAACATATCTTCTTCCTTCGGTACAGACTCTGCCGTGGTATCTCTCTGCTCCCCTGTCTCGTCTGCGGCGGTAACTTCTTCCGCCTCAGCCCTCATACCCGGCAGTACGCTGGTTCCCATCAATGCAAAACAAAGAAGGAATGCCAGCCATGATTTTTGAACATGTAGTTTCATCTCATGCGTCCTCCCAAATATCTTATCGGCATACTTATAAACTCTTACCGACTTGTATATAATATTACCATTTTTCAACTATATTCGTCAAGTAACAAGAAACGCAGCGCCGCACTTATTCTCTACCATTCTCCCAGACAGCCTTCCGATTCATGCGCCGGTTCCGAATAGGCGGGCTGAGAATATTGCTGATTTGCCGCCGCTGTCTGTTCTGCTGCCGCCTGCGCCTCTGCTGCCGCCTGCGCTTCTGCCGCTGCCTGCGCCTCTGCTGCTGCCTGTGCTTCTGCCGCTGCCTGTGCCTCTGCTGCTGCCTGCGCTTCTGCCGCCGCCTGTGCCTCTGCCTGCTCTTTTGCTTCCTTTATTCCAATCTCCTGTTCTTTTGTGCTGATTTTTTCTCCGCTGTCCACGCTTTCATATTCTATAAAAGCCACCCCGTCTTCTATCTTCAATTCACAGGCTTCCATATCATCAAAAGGAAAATTGGTGAGCTGATAAGTACTTCCATCTTCCAGAGTCACCTGTACGTCCCAGCTATCCCTTACCAGCAAATCTCTGTCATCATTTTCTTCTGTATCTTCCGCGCCGCGGTCCTCCTCCATGCTTTCTTCCGCTTTCGTATTCTCTCCCGCGTCTCCCTCTTGCGCCGCTTTATCGGAACTCTTCTCTGCGTTAGGCTTATAGCAGAACTTCACTTCTTACTTATCTTCCATTACTTCCCCGCCGGCCAATATATTTTCCGGCCATTCGTCCGTGCCTGACGCTTTAACTGAAAGTCCTGTCAATTTCTGTCCGGATGCATTCGTAAACTGAATTACGTATGCGTTATCGCCCTCCGTTCCAATAACCCGAAGCTTTTCTTCTGGTTCTTCCTGTACTTCTTTGACTTTCGGTTCTTCTTTCTCCTTATCTCCGCATCCTGTAATACCAATGCCCACGCACAACGCCAACCCAAACATTCTAATTAATTTTCGCTTCATCACTTTTCTCCTCCATATTGTACTGTAATTTTTTTATTTGCAACTGTATGGCTGCCGTTCTCATCGACAGTCATAAGCTGTACCTCATATGCATCTGATTCCTCCAGCGTCTGCTCATACAAATATAGCCGGTATCCATTATCACAATATTCTCCGTTCTCCTTTTCCGTCAGCATTCCAAACGCTTCATAGAACTGTGTTCCACCTGCTCCGGACGGAACGATACTCACATAAATTTTCGCATGGTCTCCCAGATATTCTGGATCAATCTCTCCTGATATCACATAATAAGAACCTGACTTTTCCATCTGCACCGTTGACTGTGTTTCGCTTTCTTCCCCTTTCTCTACGACCGCTGCCGGCCCCTGCATAATCGGCGGTTTTTCAATCACAGAAGCAATCCTTCTTTCCACTCTTTCTACTACCACATAATCCGGGCGGTAACGAAATACCTGATTTAAGCTGTACGGCTCCAGCTTCGTAAAATATGTCTCCGCAAATTCGTTCGCTATAAACGGAAATAATGTATTTCCGAAAGAATCCCGATACATCAGTATACGATCCTGTCCTTCTTCATTAGCGGCAATCGTCCAGTCGCCCTCTACGTTATCTGCATCCGCTGCAAGCTGATAATTCTGTATAACCTGATAATATTGATTCTGTTCCGGCTCGGCTTTCACCGAGTACAGCATGCGGTTCAAATCTCCAATATAATCCTGCCTTATTTCATAAGGAATCTCCTGATATGTCTCATGCTCTTTCCCCATTGCGTTCAGCAGACTATGATATGCTAATACCGCGCCTTTATTGTTCCAGTGGGAATCTCTTTTCAAATAAAGAATTTCATCCCGCATTTGAAAAGCATTTACTAAATCAACATAATGAACGCCTTCCGAGTCCAGATAAGGTCTTAACTTTTCCAAATTACTTACGCTTCCGGCTTTACAATAGTAAGGCATATGTTCGCCATACAATGTATTCTTATTTGGCGCTACTGTATAAAAAAATTTTGCTCCAGACGATTCTACCAGCCCCTGCATTAGTGATAAATTATGAGCAATCATATACAGCGCCCGATCCGACAGTATATTTACGCCCTGATAATCGTCCAGTGTTCCCTTAAAATACAGCCATCCGTCTGTTCCGACAACAATCTGTTCCGTTGCGGAAGTCAAAAATATCCTGCTGCGGGCCACTGCATTCGCCCCTACCATTTCCGGACGGAATGCAAAATGATCCTCGAAATATTTCCCAATCCCTATCAGAAATTGTTCATTTAATCTATTCTTCTTCAGCAATTTCGGAAATTCTGCCATCTCCCTATTTTCTGTCGTTTCCGTCGTAGGATTTACCAGCATTCCAATCAATGGCGTCCACAATATCATCATAATGATGCCTATATATAAATAACTCTATTTTTTCTTCATTTTTTTACTCCTAAAACCGAAAATATATAAATGGATTATAAGTTCCCCCCGCCAGCGACATCATACTGGCAAGCAAAACTACTATACTCCCCGCATAAGAAAATACCGCCAGTACAAACTCTGCATATTGATAATCCTTTGCTTTTTCCGTAATCTTACCGATGACTGGAAACATTCCAATAATACCTGCCGTTACTGTAAAAAGAAACAACGGAGTCAATTGGTTCCGCACAAGAGCCATACCTGTTTCCATTCCTTTTAAACCCATAAACATTGTTTTAATAATCCCCGCCGCCTGACAAACAGAATCTGCACGAAAGATCACAAACCCTACGCAAACCGCTGTTAGCGTATAGACGCGTCTTAGTATCATCGGAAGTTTTTCTATCGGCAGATATTCTTCCACGAAAAGAAGTCCCCCATGAAACAACCCCCCTTCCAAATTATTGTTTTATCTCATGTAATTTAACGGAGCCGATGCATAAGTCAGCATATACAAACCATAATGATGTTCGTAATCCTGTTCCGGATCGCAAACATACGTAGTTCCGTCTATTCTGACTTCAACCCATCCATGTCTGCTTACTTTTCCGCTTCTCAGCTTAACAGTTCCTTCAATGAATTCCGCATCATAACCAAGACGTTTTGCCGCTCCTGCAAATGCCGCCGCAAAACAGTAGCAGTTTCCTCTCCGGTTCTCTACTCCATAAATTGTATAACCTTCTTCTCTGGAAAATCCCTCCGGCGGCGCCATCGGATCCGGAAGTTTCTCATAGCTAAGATGGTTCACTACCCAGTTGTAACATCCGCTTAATGTAGCGCCTCCGCCTGATATCACTGAATCAACTGCTCTTTCATAACGCTCTTTGTATCTTTCCGTTTTTAAATATCCGGATGTACTTCCGGGAGCCGCCGCGCCTTTGGGAACAATCTTAACCTGCAAAGCTTCCATTCGGTAACCGATTCCCTGCGTACCTGCAGCCTGTCCGTTTGCCGCCCAGTCCAGCCAGCCATATTTTTGCACATGCGCCCTATAATATATATCGCAATATTGTTCCAGTTCTCCCAGCAGCTTTATTTCAATGGCTTCCAGACGCTTTCCGTTCCCGGATATTCCGACTTCTGAACCTCCCAGGCTGTTCCCCGTCCAGCCTTCGCTTTGCAGATGAGTCCGGTATTGAAGCATTCCGCTATACTTGTCTGTAATATTCCCTTCGATCCCCGCATCAACGGAAGCTCTGAACGCCTCTATCGTTTTCCCCTCTCCAGTGGTGCCGGCAGCGTCTCCGTTTCCGGCCTCCGACTTCCATCCGTCTCCAACTATGCTTACAGCAAACTTCAGCGCACCGATATTTTCCGAAGACAGCGACGCCCTTCTTGTCTGCTCCGGCTCGCCTCCGCTTCCCTTTCTGATCACCTTTATCTGAATAGATTCAATGGCTCTGTAATAGTCAATGGTTCCGGCAGTCTCCCCGTTTTTCGCCCAGCCTAATGTTCCCCATTTGGATGCATGTACCTGATAATAAATATCATATTGTTTACTCACTTCGCCTGTTAGACGAATCTGAACAGCCTCCAGACGCTTTCCTTTTCCGACAGTTCCGGCCTCTTGTCCGTCCTTTACCCAATCAAGCCAGCCGTAACTCTGACACATAGCGCGGTATTCTACAGATCCTTCTATTTCCTTGCCGTCTGCATCTACCGGGTTTTTAAGATAGAGCTTAAGAGCTTCCATTCGTTTGCTCTGCCCCTCTGTTCCGGATTTGGAGCCGTCCGCAACCGAATCCAGCCAGCCATAACTTTGTACATGTGAAGAATATGTAATCGTTCCCTTCTCGGTAGGCGATACAAAGGAAGTTCCTGAGAGTACGGGAGCCTCCGCACTCCCCTTTTTCACTAACCGAATCTCAAACGCCTCCATACGTTTGCCATAGCCGGCGCTTCCCGTCGGCGCGTCATTCTTTGCCCAGCCCAGCCAGCCGTAGCTTTGGATGTGCGTACGATAATAAATATCATACTCCTCGGCAAGCTTACCGGTAAGACGAATTTTCATTGCCTCTATCCGCTTCGACCGTCCCTCTGTCCCTGCCGCCTCACCTTCCGGCACATAATCCTGCCAGCCCACAGACTGTACATGGGCGTTGTAGTAAACCGATGTAATATCTGAACTTTCTTCCAGGCTTTCATCATTGCCCTGCGCTGTATTTTCCCCGGTATTATCCGTAATTGTTTGGGGAACCTCATCCGAAACATCCTCTTTATCTTCTTCAAGATTTAATGCCGCTTCCGATTCCTCATCTAATCCGGGCGGTTCAACAGCGTCTTCATCTTCACTGTCTGCCTGGTTTTCCTGAATCTCCGTACCTAAATCTCCAGCAAAAGCAGTCATACTGCCTGACGCAGTTAACGCTGCTGTCAGAATCAAAACCAATATTCTGTTTTTCATCAAATACCCTTCCTTTCAATATATTTTATCTCAACTCATTATACCCCCCGGGTATATTTCAATAGCTTTTGAAAGGAATATAAAAAGAATAATACCGGTTCGCGGGATAACTACGAAAAAGAGGAGACGCACGAAAGCATCTCCTCTTTTTCTCAAATACTCTATTTTACAAAAGGCCGATCGGTCTTTCCGGGCGCTGCCCCGCCCTTTTCAACCAATACAATTTCAATTGCCTCCAATCGCTTCGCCAGTCCTTCTGTTCCGGCGTTTTCACCGTTTTTCGCCCAGTCAAGCCAGTCATATGTCTGCGCATGAACGCGGTAATATATATCGTACTTCGCTTCCATCTCGCCGGTAAGCTTGATTTGAATCGCCTCCAGACGTTTCGCCTGGCCTTCCGTTCCGCTGACACTGCCGCCCGTTACCCAGTCCTGCCAGCCATACGTCTGTACATGAGTCTTATACTGCAGAAACTGATTTTTGGAACTGTCAGCCAGATTAATCCGGATTCCTTCCAGACGCTTTGCCTGACCGGTGGTTCCGCTGGCTCCTCCATCATAAACATAACCGCCCCATCCATAGGTCTGCACATGGGTAGTATATTGAATCTTTGCCTGCCTGCAGGCGCCGGATACGTCCCCGGGAGCTGCTCCCCCCTTTGCTACAAGCTTAATTTCAACGGCTTCCAGACGTTTTGCATAATCCATCGTACCTGCCGTCTCCCCGTTCTTTGCCCAGCCGAGCCAGCCGAAAGTCTGGCAGTAAGTCCGGTAATAAATATCGTATTTCTGGGCAAGCTCCCCGGTCAGCTTCATCTGAACCGCTTCTAAACGTTTGCCGCTGCCGGCAAGCCCAGCCGCTTCCATATCCTGCTTCTCTCCGGTCCAGCCATAACTCTGCATATAAGTGTTATACACAACATCTCCGGAATAATCCGCGTCCGTAATATCTACCTTCAGACCCTCCAAAAGTCTTGCCTGATTCATAGTTCCGCTGGATGCCCCGTCTGTTACCGCCGAAAGCCAGCCGATTCCATTTGCATAAGTCTGGTATGTCACAGCCATCGGCTTCTTTACAAATGGTTTATCTGTCTTTCCAGGCGCTGCCGCCGATTTCGGCAGCACCGCGATCTGAATTGCCTCCAGACGTTTCGCGTATCCCTGGGTACCCGCCGCCTGGCCGTTCTTTGCCCAATCCAGCCAGCCATAGGTCTGGCTGTGAACTCGGTAATAGATATCATACTTCGAGGCTTCTGAACCGGTCAGTTCAATTTTAAGCGCCTCCACCCGCTTGCTTTCCCCGGTAGTTCCCGCAAGCTGCCCGGAAGTTACATAGTCCATCCAGCCGTGAGACTGAACATGCGCCGAATACCGCACGCCCAAATCCCCATATCCCTGGCCTACATTAATTTTAAAAGCTTCCATTCGTTTGGCATATCCGGTCACGCCGGTCTGGTAGCCGTTCGGCACTACATCCTGCCAACCAAAAGTCTGCATATGAGAAGTGTAACTAATGATACCCGAATCCTGCACCTGCACCGGCTCCACATCGTCGGTCTTTACCATCCAGAAATTCAAATCAACGTCTCCTGATATGCCGTTCACCCTTCCTTTACTTGTGCATTGCCACATATCATATTTTCCATTGTAAGTACACTTGTTATTCCACTGCGCTATCCATTTTGACCAGGAACTATTTTGGAATACCGAACCCGTCAGGTAATTATTCCACCAGCTCAGACTGGAATAAATACCTACGCGGTACCCTGCCGCCGCAACCTTATCGCAGAATACCTGCGTCATCTTTGCAATCATATCTACGCCGGCGTCAAAAACATCGTCATCCTCCAAATCATAGTATACCGGAAGCGACGGATAATGTCCTTTGAGCAAACGCAGCACATGGTCTGCCTCGCTCTGCGCATAACTGATACTGTCCGCATAGGAATACAGATACACACCGTAAGGAATCCCCAGCCGCTCGCATTCCGATACATTATATTGCCAGTACTTATCATCATATTTCGTCTTATCACTTCCGTATCCGCACCGGATAATTGCAAATTCAATGCCGTCTGCCTTTGCCTTCGCCCAGTCGATCTTTCCGTTCCACTCGCTAACGTCCATTCCCTTCTTCTCAGCCCCAATAATGACCGAGCCATCGCTGCTGATATAACGGCCGTTTACTTTCTGCCACGCATTAGCCACGGCCCGTGAATATGCGCGCTGCGTAGTTACCGCAGGTTCTCCGTCCATATAACGGAAACTATTAGCTTTCAGCTCTTTTTCCTCTTCCGGTTCTTTTTCTTTTGATACTTCCTCTGGCGAATCTGACGGTTCTGTCTGCGCATATGACGCTCCCGGCATCCCTTCCGTTTCTCCGGCGGTTTCTTCCCTCACATCCTGTCCTTCTTCCACTGTCTCTTCCGGCGTTTGGCCTTCATCGCCTGTCGCAATCTCTTCCTGCACAATCTCTTCCGCTTCTTCAATCTCCGCGGCCAAACTCACCGATGCATCTGCAAAGCTACCGCAAAGAATCAGAGCAATTGCAAGGAATCCTGCCCCATAACGCTTCATTTTTTTAATCATATTATTCCCCTTATCTATATTATTTTAAGATCCACATTCTTATTTTTTCAGGTGTTCTTCTGTTCCTCCCGGAGCCTCTCCTCCTTTGTCAACCAGCACGATCTGAATCGCCTCCAGGCGCTTATTTAACCCTTCTGTACCTGCAGCCTCACCGTTCTTTGCCCAGTCAAGCCATCCATAAGTCTGGCAGTAAGCCCGGTAATAAACATCGTAATACTTTTCCATCTGGCCGGAAAGCTGAATCTGAATTGCCTCTATCGCCTTCTTCTGTCCGGTAGTCCCAGCCGTCGCCCCGTTATTTACAAAATTGCGCCAGCCTTCTCCCTGTACTCTTACCTTATATTCTATGCTGCCTGTGTATTTTTGTCCCGAAAGCTGAATCTGGACAGCTTCTACTCGTTTTGCCTCATTCCGGGTACCGGCGACAGCCCCGCCGTCTACCAGCCCCTGCCATCCATAACTCTCTACATGGGTCTGATACTTAAGCATCGGCTGCACGAATGTCCGGTCAGTAACCCCAGGAGCCTCTCCGCCTTTTTTCACCAGTTTCAATTCGATTGCTTCCAGACGTTTCGCGGCGCCGGCCGAACCGGCATACTCTCCATTTTTTGCCCAATCAAGCCATCCGTAGGTCTGAGCATGAACACGATAATAAATGTCATAATTTTCTGCCATAGCTCCGGTCAGCCTAATCTGAATGGCCTCCAAACGCTTTGCCTCTCCAGAAGTTCCCGCTTCTTCGCCTTCTTTCTTCCAATCCTGCCAGCCGTAGCTTTGTACGTGCGTCCGATATTCAACAGAGCCGTCTATTCCCTCTTCTTGATTCATCAGCTCAATCTGAATCGCCTCTAAGCGCTTCGCTTCTCCGCTAGTTCCGGAAGTCTGGCCTTCCAGTTTCCATCCCTGCCAGCCGTAGGTCTGCACATGAGTCTTACATTTAACCAGAGACTGCACATAAGGCGTTCCCGTTTCGCCGGGCGCATTCCCGCCCTTTGCTACCAATTTAATTTGAATCGCTTCCATTCGTTTGGCATAATCCGAACTTCCCGCTTTCTCACCGTTCTTCGCCCAGTCAAGCCAACCGTAAGTCTGACAGTGAACCCGGTAATAAATGTCGTATTTCTCCGCCATAACCCCGGTCAATCTGATCTGAACAGCCTCCATCCGTTTCGCTTCCCCGGACGTACCTGCCTCTTCGCCGTTCTTCATCCAATCCATCCAGCCATAACTCTGCACATGGGTCCGGTATTCCACGCCTCCATCCGCCGACTGATTCCTCAGCTCCAGCTTCAGCGCCTCCAGGCGCTTCGCCTCTCCAATGGTTCCCGCCTGCTGTCCGTCCATCCGTTTGGACATCCAGCCATAGGTCTGGGCATGGACAGAATAAGTAACTCCCTCGGCAGATTCGTCAATTAGGTTATCCTCTCCGGACACAACCGCCACGGCGTCTTTGCTGATATACGCGTAATTATGTTCAAAATTATAATTCCCGGTTCCGGTATCTACCGCTGTTCTTCCTGAATTTAGTACCGGATCACTCTGGATTTCATAGAATTCATCCGAATAGCTTCTGATTAATACTGCGTAATTTGATATACTTCCCGTATGATACAACGTCGCCGACGAACTGCTCTCTTCTTTCTTTACGTTTACCGAATTATGATTTGTATTAATAGTATCCTTAATTCCTATCGTATACTGCTCTTTATCTTTATATCCGCCCGCTTTGTCCAGATTCCATGCAATCCCGGCGGCCTTCTCGCCCCAATAGGGGTCGGACGCCCAGCTTACGTTCATTCCGCTTGCCTTATCTCCCAGAAAGCCGCCGTGATAATACGTATACCCGGCTCTTAAGTATCTCTTTGATAAATAAGTCTCCGAATAATCTTTTATGCACTGGTCAACGCTAGAAAAGTAAGTCGCATTATCCGGATTAGAATCTACCGCTCCGATTCCGAATAAATTATTTCTGGTTTTCGCATAATTACTGCTTCCCCAGCCGCTTTCATTTGCTCCGACGCCAACCATCAGAAGCGCATTGGTACCGTAAGTATTCTGTCGGTTTACAAAACTTCCCCCGGTATTGTACATAACCGAACCGCTCTTGGTATTCTTGTTAATCAGGCCGCTCAGTTCATCGCCCGAATAATTCGTCTTACTTCTGGATGGAAGGAACTGATAATAATTGTAATATGGATCGCCAGCATTTACCGCATTGTTTCTGTTTCCAGCCTGATAATCCCCAAGCATTCTGGCATAATCCGTGTAAAAATAGTGTCCATCATAACTGTAATACGTAGTCCCCGGTGTCAGATAAGACGGCCTTGTCCCGACATTTACTGAACTTCCGGAACCGGACTGCGCAAGATTCGTCGCAATCTTATGCACAAGAAAGGTATCCTCAGCATAATAACTGCTGTAGCTTTTTGCATTGGCTAAATTAGCCACCTGTACCTTGCTTGCGTCTACTAAACCGACCACTCCGCTCAGCATAAACTTCACTTTACCGCCTTCGGTTCCCAGATACGCGGCATCCGCCCCATATGCTCCGCATACATAGCCGGAAGCTCCTGTTCCATACTCTGTGTAAGATGTAGTGGCGCTGCTGCTTACCGACGTTCCAGACGACGTAGCGCGGAAATTTACGATTTTAACTCCTGTTGTCCTTGCTCCCGCATTATCCCGATCTGTCTCGTCTACAGAAAGCGCGGCTGTCTCATCCTCCGGCATCAGGAACATGCTGCCGTCTGCGTTCATGCCGTACAGTTCGTTTGTTTCCCTTCTGCCGTCCATCTCTACGATCTCGCCCGACCGATCGGCCGGCTCTGTTTCTTCTGCTGTTTCCTCTTCGGCTGTCTGTTCTGTTTCTGTCGCCTGATCCTGCTCTGATTCTGCCTCTGCCGTCTCCGCATTCCCGGATTCCTGAATTTCAGCCTCCGGAACTTCCATCTCGTCAGCCGCCTCTGCTGCGGGCTGTATTTCTTCCTGCGATGATATCTCATCTGCATAAACCGGAATCCCGTTTCCGGCTATCATACATACACAAAGTATCATGGCTAAAAAGCCCTTCATCTGTTTCTTCATTCATTTAACCTCCCGGTATTCCTTTCTGCCTTTATACAAACGGCCTTACAACACCTTTGATATTCGATCTGGAACCGTTCTGAATCGGCCATACTACAACCTTGTTCGGCCACGCTTCAATCACCTGATCATTTCCCAGATAAATCGCTACGTGGATTACTACGCCGGAACTGCTCTGGTAAAAAATCAGATCTCCCCTCTGCCTCTCACTGTAAGGCACATGCAGAAATCTAGAAGAAGCCCACATATTTCTGGATTCATATTCATGTCCCGGCTGCGCGTGGCTGACCGGTGTGATCGGCGATAAATCAAGTCCCGCCGCATACAGCGCCTGCATCACCAGTCCGCTGCAGTCAATGCCCAGTCCCGGAGCCCCAGACGCCCCAATAACATAGTCGTCGCCGTAATAATCATAAGCTCTGCCGATCATCGCCTCAATATGGTCTGAGCGGGAACTGTCTTCATTCACCCGCAGCGGACTTACATATGCTCCGTAAGACTCCCATTCCGACTGACTGAAGCCCATCCTAAGCCAGGTCAGCAAATCTACGGTTCCTGTCTGGCTAAGACCGCTATTTCTCTGGAAACTTCTGACTGCATTCTGTACGGACGTGCCGTAAAAGGCTCCGCCCATTCCGACTCCGCTTCCAAGCCCCAGACGCTGAATCACTTTCCTGACTTTGATGCCTTCAAATCCGTAAGAAAGGTTATATCCTCCCCCTGTCAGAGTGATCTTATCTTTAATCTGGTAATACTGTTCCGGATTCTGATATCTGCGGAACTTCCGATCTGTAAAGTAATTACTGTTCGGCCCGGGCGCTTTCATATCCTTGGAAACCAGATGGATTTCCAGCGCTTCCATACGGTAGCCGTTGCCTGTGCTGCCCGCCTCTTGTCCATTCTTCGCCCATCCCAGCCAGCCGAATTTCTGAATATGGGTACTATAATAAATATCGTAATACTTTGCCAAATCTCCCGTCAGGGAAATTTTAACCGCTTCTATTCCATGCGTTCCGTCTGTACATCCGTTCTCTGTCCCGGTTCCCGTTTCGCTCTGCCAGCCCAGACCGGATAAATGTACTGCATAGTTCACGCCTCCCTGCGGATAACCGGCTTCCTGGTTATTAACAAAAATGGCAAGGCTCTCCAAGCGTTTTCCCTGGCCGGTAGTTCCAAGCATCGTTCCGTTTACTGCGTCGCCGCTTTTTCCCTGATCCTGAATAATCCCATTATAATAGAAGTCTGTCTTGCTCAGTCCCCGGATAAACTTAACCCCATCGACCGGCGGCGCCGTCTCGCCTTCTTTTACAAGCCGGATCTTCACTGCCTCGACCCGCTTACCCAGTTCCATGCTTCCTGCCGTTTCTCCATCCTTCGCGTAATTGGTCCAGCCAATCTTGGCCATATGTACGCTGTAATATACGCTGTAGTGCTGCGCAAGCTCTCCCGTCAGCCGAATCTCAAGCGCTTCTATCCGTTTTCCCTGGCCGGTAGTGCCAATCTCTTCCCCGTTTCTCTTCCACTCCTGCCAGCCATAGGTTTGTACATAAGCCCGATATTCGATGTCTCCTGGGTATTCCTGTTCCGGAAGGCTGATCTTAAACGCTTCCAAACGTTTACCCATACCAGTCACGCCGCCTTCCGCATCATCATAAACCGTTCCTCTCCAGCCAAAAGACTGGGAATGGGCCTGATATGCGATTCGACGGTAAATATAACTGCTGCTGTTTCCCTCCTTTACCGGAGGCTGCTCTCCTTTTCTCACAAGACAAATCTCAACGGCTTCCATACGCTTAGAAAACCCCATGCTGCCGGAACCTTCTCCGTTTTTCGCCCAATTCAGCCATCCATAACTCTGAATATGCGTCCGATAGTAAATATCGTATTTCTCCGCAAGTTCTCCGGTAAGCCGAATCCTAACCGCTTCAACCCGAAGCTTTCTGGCCGTTGTTCCCGCAAGTTCCCCTGCCCCTACATAATCCTGCCAGCCAATACTCTGTACATGCGCCTGATACTCAATACTTCCCTGCGTTTCTCCTGTGTTCTCAAGGTTAATCTTAATCCCTTCCATCCGGAGCGCACGGCTCTGGGTTCCCGCCATCTCTCCGTCTTTTACATAGTCCTGCCAGCCGATTGTCTGTACGTGCGTACTATAGGAAACGCTCGGCATCGGTTCATCCTGGGTTTCCTGAACGATAATCTCTTCTTCCATACCGGTATCCCCTGTCCCATTCTCTGCCGTATCCGTCTGATCTGTACTGTCTGTTTCCACATCTTCTGCCGGCTGTTCATCCGCGCTGCCGTCAGTTCCTTCCTCCATATTCTCTTGTATATCGGTCTCCGGCAGTTCTGTTCCCTCAAGAACATCCGTCACTTCCCCGGTCCCTTCCTCATAACTACTGGCAAACCCTTCTATACCAGGAACTATACAGCTTATAACAAACAATGCCGCCGCAGTTCCAATTGCAGCTAACCGCTTCATTTCCTTACCCCCAAATCATAATAATTTACTTCATTATACGCTTTGCCGCTTTTTTTTTCAATGTCAAATTATGGCGGAGCTTAACATCCACTAAACTCCGCCATAAAAAATAACGCTTTTATTCTGCTTTCTACTACCGGCTTTCCTTATTTTTCTACATACGGCCGGTTTGTACTTCCCGGAGCAGCGCCGTTCTTGGGGACATATACGATCTGTATGCCTTCTAAGCGTTTCGCATATCCTGCTGTTCCGGCTGACTCCCCGTTCTTTGCCCAGTCCAGCCACCCATAAGTCTGGGCATGAACGCGGTAGTATACGTCATATTTTGCCGCCAAGTCGCCTTCCAGTTTAATCTGGATAGCCTCCAGCCGTTTGGCCTGGCCGCTGGTTCCGCTCATCGCTCCATTTTTCTTCCAGTCTTCCTCCCAGCCGTAGGTCTGAATATGGGTACGGTACAAAACGTCCCCAGACGTAAGATTGTCTGCATTCCGAATCATAATTCCTTCCAGACGTTTCGACTGTCCGGTGGTTCCGCTTACTTCACCGTCGCACACATACGGCTGCCAGCCATAGGTTTGCACGTGGGTCCGGTATTCCGCATACTTCGATACATAGGCCCTCCCGGTCTTCCCCGGCGCCGGACTTCCCTTAGGAACCACCTTAATCTCAATGGCTTCCAGACGTTTCGCATAGCCTGCAGTTCCGGCAGGCTCTCCGTTCTTCGCCCAGTCCAGCCAGCCGTAAGTCTGGGCATGGACGCGGTAATACACGTCGTAATAATTTTTCATCTGATCTGTCAGATCAATCTGAATCGCTTCCAGACGCTTGGCTTCTCCGCTGGTTCCGCTCATCTCATCGTCCCTCTTCCAATCCTGCCATCCATGGGTCTGTACATGAGTCCGGTAGATAATCGAACCGCTGCAGTCCTGATTCCTCAGACGAATCCGGATCCCTTCCAACCGTTTCGCCTCTCCGCTGGTTCCGCTCATCGCTCCATCCGCCGCATAAGGCTGCCAGCCATACGTCTGCACATGGGTTTGATACTCTATATTGACTGCTGCCGGCATCTTCACCTGAAAGGTAACGGAATTTTCCGATTCTTCCACTACCTGAACCACCATGCCGCTGTTCTTCCCGTCGGAATAACAGATGGTGTTCTGTCCCTGCACGGAAGTATCCCCTATTCCAAAGGAAGCCCTTCCCTTCGCTTTGGAAAGAACTGCCTTGCTCAAGTCTCCTCCCCCCGCGTTAGGAACTGTTTCGCTTGGCCGAAAAATATACAGCATATCGTTTCCCCTGGTGCCATTAATATTCGTGCTGTATTCCGTATTCATCCGTGACAGAAGAAGGCCGTCGCTGTCCGCAATTCCCGCCATTCCTCCAAATCTCTCCTGCATCTGATTCCGGTCATAATACTCTGCAATAAAATATTCTGTCTCACTGCCGGGAGCGTAGATTTTCACCGCGTTCTGTTCCCCCGGATCAGAATAAGAAGGCTTTTTTACCGTATAGGTTCCCGATGCATTGATTGCAGGAAGTTCGTTATGCCACCGCTGGGGATTGCCCGCCGGATACTCGCTGGTCAGCGCCGCCATCACCGGCTGGGGAAATTCCTGCAGCGTACTTCCCATTACATCATAGGTTCCTACCGGATCTCCCTGGGCGTACCCCCGGTACAAATCCGGAAGTCCGAGAATATGCATATATTCATGTATAATAACGCCATAAGTACTGTAATTTCCAGAAAACAGCGATTCATTATTTGTGCTGGTCTGCCCGGTCATTAAGTTCCATGCGTTCACCTTCTTTCCCATAATACGGACGCCGTCTATAAGATCCGCGCCGCCTCCGATACTGATTTTATGCGGCCAAAGCAAATCTCCCCAGTCCAAATCTGACTGTGTTCCCGCTATAAAGAACGAAATCGCATCTAAAAAACCATCGCCGTCACTGTCAAGGGACGCAGGATCGATTACGACCGTCCCGTTCGACAGTTGTGTATTTACATGGATGATTGCTTCCTTTGCCAGTTCACGTTCCCGCCGTACTTCTTCGTCAGAAGAGGAATATCCATTCGGATTTGATTCAGAATATGGCATATAATATCCCCGCTCATGCAACGCCGTATAGGCAAGCACATTGTTTGTGTTTACAGGATCTCTTGGAAGAAGACTGGAAACTGTGGATATCTTCCCATAAGTGTACTGTTCCACATATTTCCTCATGGAAGGAACATCCATGGTAAAATTGTTCCCATAATTTACAGTAACCGGAGTTTCCGAATTTAAAAGCCGATCCGCCCATTGGATCGTTTCTGCATCGTCAATCTGGTCGCTGCTATTTTTAAATTCAATAAATACCGCCAGATAAGATACTTTCCTTGGTCCGGCTGCGCGTCCCTCTGCATTCTCTATATTGTAAATATGCCGTTCCGACTCCTGCGGCTCTAATCCGTATAATTCCGTATAATCGCTCAGTCCCTGGCCAATTTTCGGACCGCCTTCCTCTCTCTCCGCGCGGACATCCACGGAATACAGACAAACTGTCAATACAGCCGCCATCATCCCTACGATTACATTTCTTAATTTTTCTTTCATACGGCTCTTTTCCCCCTTTGATTATGAAATTACTTCTCCGACCCGGCTCCTACTCTCATCTGCTCTGAAATGCATTTCCCGTGCCTCCCGGCGCCGCCGCTCCTTTAGGAACCAGTCGAACCTCAACCCCTTCCAATCGGTAGGCATACCCGGCCGTCCCTGCTGATTCCCCATTCTTCGCCCATCCCATCCATCCAAATTTTTGTGCATGAACGCGATAATAAACATCATACTTTTTCTCCATGGTACCGGTCAGCTTGATCTCAATCGCTTCCAAACGCTTTGCCTGACCGGAAGTTCCGCTCATTTCCCCGTTTGCCTTCCAGCCCTGCCAGCCGATCGACTGAATATGGGTACGGTACTCGATCCCGCCGTCATACTGTTGATTGGATAATTGGAGTTCAATTCCTTCCAGACGTTTCGACTGACCGGAAGTTCCGCTCATCTGGCCGTTGTATTTCCAGCCCTGCCAGCCGTAGGTCTGTACGTGAGTGCGGTACATGGTATTGGGTGAATCCGCGCCGCCTACTGCAGGTTCCCTGCCGTCCGCCGCTATAAATCCTCTGCCGTCTGCGGAAGAAATCCCCTGCATATTCCGATCAAAGCCTGCATTCTTCAAGACAATTACAATTTGAATTCCCTCTAAACGTTTCGCATAACCGGCTGTTCCTGCAGCCTCGCCGTTTTTTACCCAATTCAGCCACCCAAATGTCTGGGCGTGAACACGGTAATAAATATCATAGTTATCTTTCTCTGCTCCGGTAAGCTGAATTTTAATGGCTTCCAGACGTTTTGCTTTTCCGGTCGTTCCGTTCATCTGGCCGTTTGAAGACCAGGGAAGCCATCCGTAAGTCTGACAGTGAGTGGTATACTGGATTCCTAAATTTGCCGCCGTATCCAATTTAACCTCAATTCCTTCCAGGCGCTTTGCCTTTCCGCTGGTGCCGCTCATAACGCCGTTTGCCACAAATTTCTGCCATCCGAAGGACTGTACATGCGTGCGGTAGGACACACCTGCCGGTTTCGGCTGCTCTGGCTGAGTCGTACCGCCCGTATTCCCTCCGGTACTTCCTCCTGTATTTCCTCCAGTATTGCCGCCTGTATTTCCTCCCGTGTTTCCTCCGGTGCTGCCGCCTGTATTTCCTCCCGTGTTTCCTCCGGTATTACCACCGGTACTTCCTCCAGGTTTGTCTTCTTCCCGGACTTCGTATTCAAAAACAGCGCTTTTTCCGCCGTAGCTGACTGTAGCCGTCCGTTTTCCCACAGTATTCGTATCAAAGCCGGTTATCTGACATTCGCCGGCCTGAATCGTCTTTGTTCCGCTTTTATATACTGCCGTTAACAGGAAACCGGTTAAATCAACGGCCTCTCCCTTCTGGTATACGCGTTTGGCAGGAGGCGTTACGGCAATGGAAAGAAGTTCGTCTGTAATATCTTTCGCTTTCACTTTGATTGCCGCGTCCATTTTCCGTACGTACCCTACGCATAACTGATGGTCGGAAGCGGATAAAGACATCGTATATGCAACGCTGTCCACGTCAACTCCTTCTTTTATAAAAGTTTGGTTGGTTATATCATACTGATAAACCTGTGTATTTCCCACGTCTATCCGAGGCGTAATCAGCAAATACAGGTTCCCTCCGGCCTTTTCAAGAACCGGTTCAACCTGCTTAAGCCCTGATAACGCGCCTTTCTTCCATCCTCCATCATAGGTATCAATCCTTAGGTTTTCTCCCCCAACGGCAATACAAAGTTGATTGCCTGCGGATTCCATATCGTATGTATCTCCTACGATGGTTCCGTCCGATATTTTTGTAAATGTACTCCCACCGTCATATTTGAACACTTCTACAATAAAGCCGTTGGCATTTCCTACAGATACATAAATCTGCCCGTTTATATCGCATATCCTAGGCTGCCTGCAAAAATCTGAAAAATAGGAGCCAATCGTCTTCATAGAAGAACCTTCAACCATTGCCAGAGCCGCCTTATTATCCGCTGTGACGTAGACTGCGTATATCTTTCCTCCTACGCTTCTAACATCGAATTCTCCTCCCCAGCTCCTGCTTACCGAAGCGATACTCTGCCAGTTCCCCAATGAAAAATCATACTTCCAAAATTTCAATAGCGCCCCGGACGTAGGCTCCGTACCAGTCGCCAACCACAATTCCTTTCCATTCACAAACAACTGCATACTGCTCAGCCTGTTCGTATCCGAGAAACTGTTTCCTTTCTGCACCCAGCCTGTTCCGTCAAACTGATGCAATGTATACGTTCCCTTCTGATAAGCCATTGCATACTGGCCGTTATCCATACTAACCAATGACACCTGTTTATTGTCCACCGTTCCCTGCACCGAATCCGGGAAACTTGTATCCGTCCACATATCAAACTGGGATGCATCCGGTATGGTTACGTCCAGCGTCATCTGGCTGCCGGAACTACTGGAAACATTGCTGATGACAATTCCTGAATTTGTTCCGTCTGAAAAGGTTATCGCTCCTTCTGTTGATGCGCTTCCCAATTCCACTCCCAATCCAGTCCTGCCATTTTCCGGTGATAATGCAGCGTCTACAAGATTGATATTCCCGTTTTGAGGACGGAATACATATACGCCATATTTTCCGACCCGATTGGTAAGCCCTTCCACCGTTGTATCAATCCGATATACAATTACGCCGCCTTGCAGAATCGTACCGTCAATTCCATCATAGCTTCCTAAATTGTTCACCTCCCTTTTCCGAAACTCTACGACAAACAACTCGTTCTCATTTAAGGGTGATTTTAAAATATACGCCTGGTTCCCTTCTGCTTTATCCTGTTTATCCAGAGTCAGACGCTGACTAGAAGTAATTGTCTCTATATTCAGCCACTTTGTAAAATGCATTCTTAGATAAGCCAAGGGATAAGAAGGACGTTCTGATACTTTCGACATAATATCCCATATACCTACCGGAACATCGGTGGCGCTGTCTGTATACAGATCTGGGTATCCCAGAGAATGAAGAAATTCATGGGCCACCAATCCGACTCCTCCGGACATACTATCCATTCGTTTCGTATTCAGCATATTATAGGATCCGATTCGCTTCCCAGACCACGTTTCGTTTCCCGGATAGTCTGCTTTATGGGGATGCAGCGTTGTGGAAGTGGTATCGCCTGCCTCTTTGGTACTGTGCAAAACAACTGTCAGGTTATCGATATACCCATCTCCGTCATAATCAACTATCTGGTTCTGAATCCCCGGAAGCTTTCCGATCAGTTCCCGAATAATAGCAGGATCGCAATTCATCTTTGCCGCATCCGCCTCTGTAACCGGCACCTCCAATGCATCAATACTTGTTCCGTTATCCTGTGGAAAAATATTTTTTACGTTAAATTTTCCATAGGAAATGGTACTCATATAATTTGTAAACGAATGTGACTGTGCAGTTCCGTAAACATTATTAATAATCTTATTACGCGCCGTTGGATTCTCAAAGTAAGCTCTGCCCGCATCGTCTCCCTGAAAATACGCAAACAATACCACATTTGCGAAATCCCGCGGCGGCTCATCCGACGCTTTTGCCTCCACAGTCCGCGGAACAATTCCTATAAGTACTAATGTTAAAATAAAGATAAAGGCTGTTTTCTTAAACATACTGGTTATCCTCCGTTTCCTTCCCTCTTTTTACTGGTTTCCTTTCAAGTCTTTACCTTTCGATATTTCAAAATAATCCATAATCCACGAAAGGCACCTATATAATTTCTCTATACAGGTACCTTTCTCGTCGTTTCTTAAAAAAGCTTCTCTTTATATATTCCGTCCGCTATCAGCTTTTGTATCTCTTGCACAACATCTTTCTTATCTTCCTTATAAGTCACGCCAAACCATTTATCATGGGACTGCAGCACCTCTACCTGCATTTTGCCGGCTTCAAGCAGCTCCCCGATAATTGTCGGAAGCAAATATTCTCCCTTCGGGTCTTCCTCATCAGTCTCTCCCAGAAATTTTTCAAATCCAGTTTCAAGAATATCCATAAACGCCGGAAATAACCCCCACATATTCATAGACACATCCGATTCCAGATCAACTGGCACAAGTCCGCCGTCTTCGCTCTGTACTGCCGCTCCGTTTTCTGTTTTGATAATGCCGCGTGTTTCTACAATTTCTGTCAGCATATGATTACAATCCACCTTACTGATTCCGCGGGTTACGCCGCCGTTATCACTCAGTGTATTTTTCAGGATAAATCCGATCATGCACGCCAAACACCCATCCTTGGAAGAATGGCTGGTCAGATACTCATAAGCTTTCCGATAAGCCTCTTTGCCATAATAATCATCCGCATTGATAACTAGAAATGGTTCTTTCACCACATCTTTGCAGCAAAGAATTGCCTGTCCGGTTCCCCAGGGCTTTTTACGATGCTCTGCCTTTTTCTGAAAACGCTCCGGAATATCGTCAAGCTCCTGATACGCATACTCTACTTCTGTAATCTTCTCGATCCTTCTGCCAATGACTCGCTTAAAATCCGCATCCAAATCTTTTCTGATAACAAATACCACTTTATCAAACCCTGCCTCCAGCGCATCACAGATAGAGTAGTCCATAATTATTTCACCGCCGGGTCCTACAGCCTCAAGCTGTTTAATCCCTCCGCCGAACCGGCTGCCAATTCCGGCCGCCATAATCACCAATGCTGCTTTTCCCATGCTAATCTCCTTACTGGGTTTACTCCCCTAATCCGTCGTTCACTGCCTTAACCATTGCCGCCAGCGCTTCTTCTTCGTCCGTGCCTTCGCAAATCAGCTCAATCTCATCGCCTTTTTTAATGCAGGCTCCCAATACACTGAGTACACTTTTTGCATTCGCATTCGTATCGCCATGCTGGAATGTGATTCTGCTGTCATATCTCACCGCCGTATTGCAGAAAATTCCGGCGGGCCGTAAGTGAAGCCCTGTAGGGTTAATTATTGTAACTTTCCTGCTCACCATGCCTACTACCCTCCATTCTCTTTTTTCTCTAATATTACTTCAACCGTAACCTTCTCCTCCAGCGAGCAGCCTTCCGGAAGCTCAAGCTGCACCGGTACGGTATATGTTCCCGCTTTCTTATACTCTTCCAAATCAATTACCGCCATCCGCTCGATATTTAAACCGTCCAGTTTATCCTTCGTTCCTCTGACATGAACCTCTAGATCCTCTGTCTTTCCATAGCTCATACGAAAATCTTCATCCAGATTTGTCACGGTAATCGAACCGATCGGAAGTTCAAAGTTCTTGGTTCCGTCCCTTTCAATTGCAACGGTAACGATCATAGAATTCGCCATACTGTCTGCAAGCTGAATCCCATCCGGAAGAAATTTCACCAAATCAATATTGAAATCTGTTCTGGAATTAATTATGCTGCCCTCGAACTCTTCTGCCGGGACTTCAATGCTGTCCACTTTGTTCAGCGCCTCATCCGAACCGGCAATTTCAATTTCATCAGGAGCCAGTTTTACAGAGGAAATAGAATGTCCTTCTTTCACCGCAATCCCGGATGTATCCACATGGATCGGAACCCTCCGCGTCTCATACAGCGTCACAATTACATTAACGCCAAAGTTCCCCAGATTATTTGCCAGCCTTGTCTGATCGATTATATTATTATCTTCATCATAAAATACAAGCTGCGAAGCCAGCGTCGTATCCTCTGCCAAGCCGGACACGTCAACTTCCGCTACCACTTTACTAATTCGGTCAACCAGAGACTCCGGTCCGTTAATTGTCACCGTTTCCGGATCTGTCTGCAGATTGCCAAGCACATAGCCGTCCCGCACTTCCCCGGTCGCCGTCGGCGTAATATTGGAAGTCCGACTAACATTCTCCTCTATCTGAATCTGCAAATTTCTCGGATTTGTAGTCGCACTTTCATAGCTTCCTTCGTATCCGATAATTGCAACCTCCAGTGGTATCTGGGAATCCAGATACATCTCTTTGATATCTGCCGTCACAACAAGATCTTCTGCTTTAATCTTACTTAAAGTACGTCTTTTTGCAGATACTGTTACATTCACGATCTGAGTATCGTCTACGATCTGATACGTCTTTTTCTGTTCGGTAAGAAGTTCCGAGTGTTCCACAATTACCGGAATCCCGGGAAACGTCTTGGATACTACCGGATTATCTATGTTCACTACAATCAGCCACAGAAGCGATGCAAAGAGAAAGGCCAGCAGTTTTAAGCCAAGATTATTTTTAAGAATTTCTTTCATGTCCTGGTCTACCTTTCCGCATTACAAATAATTTTCTGGAAGCCTGCCTCTTATTCTGGATCGCAGCAAACCGTTCCCGGAGCTGTTCTGCTGTAAGCCCCCGAGACAGCCTTCCGCCCTGGGCAACTGAAACATGGCCTGTTTCTTCTGAAACAACAACAATCAGTGCGTCGCTCACCTCGCTCATACCAACCGCCGCGCGGTGCCTGGTGCCAAGCCCTTTGCTGAGTCCCATGTTATCAGACAATGGCAGATAACAAGTCGCCGCCACAATCCTGTCGTTGCGTACAATAATCGCGCCGTCGTGAAGCGGTGTATTATGCTCAAATATATTAATCAGTACTTGACTGGAAACAAGACAGTCCATCTGAATTCCCGTACTCTCGTATTCCGTAAGCTGTATTGCCCGTTCTACCACAATCAGCGCGCCGGTTTTTACTTTGCTCATCTCAAATACAGCCCGGATAATCCTCTCAACCGTTTCATCACTAAAACGGCCCTTATCCTTCGTATCAAACGGCACCATAGAACTAATCAACTGCTTCTCTCCAAGCTTTTCCAGTCCGCGCCGCAGTTCCGGCTGAAAAACTACAACCGCTGCTGTAGCTACCACGGTAACCGCATGTCTTACTATCCACAAAATGGTATGCATTTGTAATAAGGCCGCAATCAGGATGAAAACCGCAAGAACCAGAATTCCCCGCAGCAGCATCCATGCTTTTGTATTTTTAATCCACACCATCACCTGATATACCAGAAATGCTATAATAAAGATCTCCAGCAAATCCATAACGCCAACCTGCGGAAAATACAAGGTCTTCAAATACTGCTCAACAAACTGCGAGATTTTCTGTTCCATCCTGTCACCTCCTTACTTTATAATTCTAATTCTATCATTACAAATATCGGCGAAATCATTTTCCGTGTTTGTCTAAATTTAAATCTTTCCGCAAACTTCTTGTCAAAAGCAGATGTTCCATATTTTCTGTTCCCTTTCTGCTCTTATCCGGATGCTTGCCGGACGCCGCATAAGCCGGATTACTCCTTGTAGCTTTCTTTGCCTGAGGAGAACTATTTCTTTTGCGAAGCTCCCCCGAACGAATCACTTCCGACTCATACTGTGGTTCCTCTCGCTTATTGATTCTCTTTACTGTCTTCTCCGATGCTGCTACCCCTACCTTTGGAACCGCTTTTACATAGTAATAATATTCGTCGTCTTCATATTGGAGACTTTCACATTTGGAATAATCAACGGAAAAGAAAATTACTTCCAAGATCAACCCAACAACTATAGCGGCTCCTGCTCCGATAAACAGCGCTCCATATGACGTTTTCGTTCCAAGCGCAACGCCCCCCGCCGCCGCTATGCCAATATATACTGCCACGCCAGCCGCACTTGCAAGCTTCCACGCATGTGCCACGGCGCTCCTTCTAATTCCATAAACTGCTAAAATACAAATAATATCTGCAGCTACAAACAGCCACATCTCTTTTCCTGTAAGCGACTTCTTCGCAAAATCCATCATATCTGTAAGAAAACTCCCGGCTTCTGCTCCCTGGATTGCGGCCGCTGCTTCCTTTACATGTCGAATCAGATAATAGGCAATGGTTCCCATCGCCGTCGGTACTGCATATACCGGAGTTCCAACCAGCGCCGCCGCAACCGGAATCACTAGCGGAACTTTCAGCATATATGCCAGCGGCATCAAAAGAACTACGATTGCCGTCTTTGGAGCCAGCCTCAGATAAAAAACAAACATCAGAAGAAAAATTACAGATATTACAATCAGAATTCCAAGCGATACGGAATATATATGTCCCAATACTAGCGCTGCTGCTGCAAGAACTGTAAATACAGCCGGAAGAAACGCACATACAACCGACAGTCCAAGCGTAATAACAGGATTGGTCAGCATCTGCATAAAACCTATGTTATGATTGATCATATAAAATGTAAACAGCGCCAAAACAAACTGAATTATCTTATCTATATATCTGGAATACTTTCCATATACCTTTTGAAGCTGTCCTTTTAATTCTAAAATGCCGTCCATAACTATCGATTCTCCTTTTCATATATCTTCAGTAATCTGGCCAAATCATGATTGTACTTCTTAACGCGCATACGCGCTCTCTGGTGCTTTCTGTTATATATCACATAAGTAATCGCCGCATATATAATCAATGTTATAATATATCCGATAATCACAGCTATTCCAAGTCCAACCATAACGTTCATGGACATCGAATCCATCAGTTTATCAAACATACAGATTACTGCCAAAGCAGCCAGACAGCCATATCCGATTGTTGCCCAGATCACAGCATACACAATATGAAGTCCTACATAATCTTTCCGATAATATGCGCTGATTTTCAGATCTTCTTTGCCTTCGTTACTCTCATAAGAAGCCATGCGGGTCATCAGCATCACTTTCTTCTCATCTATCATAACTCACCTCTGTAGTCTAAATCCTATAGTAACCCATCATTTAGTAGTATAACAAATATCAGTATCCTTGTCCAATACTAATGGTCAAAAAATATATTTTCCCCGCGCCATTACTCTTCAAAACTCTAGCCGCAGCGTCAATCGTATTCCCCGTAGTATAAATATCATCAATCAAAAGAATATTCCCCCGCGCCCGATCTTTCCCTTTCCACGCGAACGCATTTCTCAGATTGACGCGTCTTCCCCTTGCATCCATCTGCTTCTGCGGATTCGTGTCCCGCACCCGCGCAAGGCTTTTCCCGTCAACAGGTATCCCAAGCCCCCTGCCCAGCTCCTTGGCAAGCAGTTCCGCCTGATTAAACCCCCTTTTTCTTTTTCTCTTTCTGCTAAGCGGAATCGGAATAATGACGGCGATATCCCACCTGCGGACAGCCTGCCCATATCTGGCCAAAAGCTCCCCCGCAAAGAACTGACTATAGATCCTTCGATTATGATACTTGAACTGATAAATAGCCTGCTGCACACTGTCTTTATGCACCCACAACGCATAACCCCTCTCATATTCATGAGAATTTTTTTCACAATCACAGCAGTATTCCCTGTCTTTCCGGCGGATAGGCTTACCGCAGCGCATACAGCGCGGCTCTTCGATGTATTCCAGCCGTTCTCCGCAGGCTCTGCAAACTTTTTCTCCGGTTACCCGACCGCAAAGCGGGCAGACATGAGGATACAAAAGTTCAAGAAGCCCCGTTCCCGCTCTGCCTGTTCTCCTTTGGCGCCTCATGACGCACACTCCTGAATTCGTTCCGCCAGGCTGGAATTCCGATTTTGTTCCGTATTATTCTGTATCATCTCTGCAAATACGGTATCGCTCCCTACCAGCGTTACACATTTTCGCGCACGGGTCACCGCGGTATAGAGCAGATTTCGGTTATACAACTGCCGGGGACCCTGCAGAAGCGGAATTACCACCGCCGGATACTCGCTGCCCTGGGATTTGTGAATTGTAATAGCATAAGCAAGCTCTAACTCTTCTAGGAGCTGGAACGGATATTTCACAATTCGATGTTCGTCATATTCTACCGTCATATGCTCCGTATATGTATTGATCTCCTTCACAATTCCCATATCGCCATTAAAAATACCAACGCCTTTGTCCACTGTCATGCCGTATTTCGTACAAACCTCCCACTCAAGCTGATAATTATTCTTGATCTGCATCACTTTATCGCCCACGCGGAATTTTCGGTTTCCATGCTCTTTCTCCGCTTTAGAAGATCCGGGCGGATTCAAATACTCCTGCAAAATGCCGTTGAGACGCTCCACCCCCAACAGCCCCTTTCTCATCGGAGTCAGCACCTGTATATCAAAAATTCCCGCATCCACGTACTTGGGGAGCTTTTTTTGAATCAGCGTCAAAACCACGCTGATAATCGTATTTGCATCCTGCCGCTTTAAAAAGAAAAAATCCTTGCTTTTATTATCCAACGCCACCGGCTCGCCCCGATTGATCCGATGAGCATTTACTACAATATCGCTTTCCCCTGCCTGCCGGAAGATCTGCGTCAGCATAACTACTGAAAAACGCTGGGAATCAATGATATCTTTTAAGACGCTTCCCGGCCCCACGGATGGGAGCTGATTCCGATCTCCCACCATAATCAGCCTGGTACCAACGCAGATCGCGGACAGAAGCGCGTGCATCAGCGGCAGGTCTACCATAGACATTTCATCCACAATAACCACATCCACTTCCAATGGATTCTCCCTGTTTCTTGCAAAACCGCTGGTTTGATTTTCATCCTGCGGGTTCCCGTTAACCTCCAGCAGACGGTGAATGGTCTGCGCCTCATAGCCGGTCGTCTCTGTCATTCGTTTTGCCGCGCGCCCCGTTGGAGCCGCCAGATAAATATCCATCCCTTCGCTTTCAAAATACCGGATCATTGCATTAATCGTCGTGGTCTTTCCGGTTCCAGGTCCGCCTGTAAGCACCATAATCCCATGGCGGACTGCCTCCACCACTGCATGCCGCTGCTTCTCTTCCAACGGAAGTTCCATATTCTGTTCAATTCTATGCAGCTTGCTCAATACCTCAGTCTCCGACATCTCACAATAGATATCCAAATCCAGAAGCACCTTTGCCGCGTTTAGTTCCATATAATAGTAATTGGAGGGATAAACCCGGCGAATCCCTTCAACATTTTTCAAAACCACCTTACGCTCCATAGAAAGATCCATCAAATAATTCTCAATATGCCCTATCTCTACTTCCAAAAGTTCTCCCGCCCGTCTGGCAAGGAAATCTTCCTCCAGGAAAATGTGGCCTGCGTTCACTCCCTGCAGCAATGTATAAAAAATACCGCTGCGTATTCGATAATCAGAATCTGTGTGTATTCCAATCCGTCTGGCAATTTCATCCGCCGTCTTAAAGCCGATGCCGCTGATATGATCCGCCATCTGATAAGGATTTTCTTCCAGCACGCGATAAACGCTGTTACCGTAATGCTGGTAAATTTTCGCAGCCAGCGTCGTGGAAATCCCATACTTCTGCAGATAAATCATAGCCTGGCGCATGTCTTTCTTCTCCGCCGCCTGCTCCGCAATTTCCCTTGCCTTTCGCTCGCTGATTCCTTTCACCTCCGCCAGCCGTTCCGGTTCCTCCTCTATAATCCGAAATGTATCTTCTTTAAATTTTCGCACAATCCTGCCAGCCAGCGCAAGTCCTACACCGCGAATCGCTCCGGAACCCAGATACCTCTCAATCGACATCAAATCCTCCGGCTCGCATACCTCCGAAGAGGCAACTTGAAGCTGCAGGCCATAAACGGCATGCGTTACGTACTCCCCCGTCACCTTCAATAGTTCTCCCTCCTCGATATAAAGAAAGGAACCTACGCAAGTAACCTCTCCGTCATCATTATTCAGATTAAATACCGTATACCCGTTGTCCTCATTGCGGAATATAATGTGTTCTACATATCCTTTTACTTCTTCCATAAGCCTTTATCATTCTCTTCCATTTTCCTTTGTATCTCCCCATTCCGCCCTCGTTAAATCTTATCCAGCGGAACTCCATAGATTCTTTTCCTAAAAATGCCGGCAGCGTACCATTGTCTTTCTTACGCAATACAGCGCTATACTTCTTTCCGCCCACTTATAAATTCCACAAATTGCCCGGTTCCGATTGCCACAACCGTCATGGGATTTTCCGCGGTCATAGTATTAATTCCTGTCCGCTCTTCAATCAGCTCTTCCAACCCCCTCAGCATAGCGCCGCCGCCGGTCAGCACGATCCCACGGTCCAGAATATCCGCCGACAACTCCGGCGGGGTTCGCTCTAACACGCTGATAACCGCTTCTATAATCTGCCCCGTCGTTTCCCGCAAAGCTTCTTCCGTCTCAGAGGACGTTACTTTCACCGTCTTCGGCAGGCCGGTCATAATATTTCGCCCCCGCACTTCGATGGACTCCTCTTCCACCAGCGGATAGGTTGTCCCAATCTTAATCTTAATGTCCTCCGCGGTCCGTTCTCCAATCAGCAGATTATGCTTTTTCCGTACATAACGCACAATCGCTTCATCAAAATTGTCGCCTGCAATCTTAATGGAAGTATTTACCACCGTCCCTCCCAGAGATATCACGGCAACATCCGCGGTTCCTCCGCCGATATCCACAATCATATTGCCGCAGGGTCTGGAAATATCAAGTCCGGCGCCAATCGCAGCTGCCACCGGCTCTTCAATCAAACGAACTTCTCTTGCACCCGCCGCATAGGTAGCCTCTTCCACCGCTTTGCGCTCTACCTCCGTCACCCCGCTTGGTACGCAGATGCTGATCCTGGGTTTACTAAAGGAACGCCTGCCCAACGCCTTCTGTACAAAATACTTAATCATCTTCTCGGTAACCGTATAGTCCGAAATCACGCCCTGCCTCATCGGCCTTACCGCCACAACGTTTCCGGGAGTCCGCCCCAGCATCAGTCTTGCCTCTTCCCCAATCGCCTTAATCGTATTCGTATCTCTGTCATATGCGACCACTGAAGGCTCCTTTAAAATGACGCCTTTCCCTTTCACATACACAAGAACACTTGCGGTTCCCAAATCAATCCCTATATCAACTGCCATTCTTCGTTCCCCTTTCATCAAATACCTGCGTGGCGCTAACGGCAAACTTTCTCCGTCTGCGGTTATACACAGAGGTATAATAAGTAACTCTACTTATTATACCTCTTTTTCATTCATTCTTATTCATAAATATATCCAAAGTTCCTAAAAATTTCTATCTGTCTGTAAAATATACTTTCACATTTTCAAACCCGCTGCTGCCTGCCTCCATCACCGCAATATAAAAATATCCTATGCAAACGTCAGGCCAATCGTAACGGCAACAATAAAAGTATATCTATTATAGTAAACTTTCCGGCAGTTGAAAAGGACTTTTTTACTTTTCCAGCATCGCTTTTATATATTTTCCCGTGTAGGATACTGGATTCACCGCAACTTCTTCCGGCGTTCCTTTGGCAATTACCGTTCCTCCCCTGTCTCCTCCTTCCGGGCCGATATCTATGATGTAATCTGCAGTCTTGATGACATCCAGGTTATGCTCAATTACAATGACTGTATTGCCATCCGAAGCCAGCCTCTTCAAAATTTCCGTAAGCTTATGCACGTCTGCAAAATGCAGACCGGTAGTCGGTTCATCCAAAATATAAACAGTCTTTCCGGTACTCCGCTTGCTCAGCTCCGTAGCCAGCTTAATCCGTTGGGCTTCGCCGCCGGACAGCGTGGTGGAGGGCTGCCCTAGCCTCAGATAAGACAAGCCTACGTCATACAAGGTCTCAATTTTCCTGCGAATCGTCGGAACATTTTCAAAAAATCCCAACGCTTCCTCCACCGTCATATTCAATACGTCATAGATATTCTTACCTTTGTAGTGAACCTCCAGGGTCTCCCTGTTATAGCGTTTCCCGCCGCACACCTCGCAGGGTACATACACATCCGGCAGGAAATGCATTTCAATCTTAATAATTCCGTCTCCCGAACAGGCTTCGCATCGGCCTCCCTTTACGTTAAAACTGAAACGCCCTTTCTTATATCCCCGCTCCTTGGCATCCTGGGTGGCGGCGAATAAATCCCGGATCAAATCAAACACGCCGGTATAAGTCGCCGGATTTGAACGGGGCGTCCGGCCGATAGGCGACTGGTCAATATTGATTACCTTATCCAGTTGGTCAACGCCCTCAATCCTCTTATGTCTGCCCGGAATCGTTCTGGCACGGTTCAGCTTCTTAGCCAGATATTTATAGAGAATTTCATTGACCAAAGAACTCTTTCCGGAGCCGGACACGCCGGTTACGCAGGTCATCACCCCAAGTGGAAACTCCACGTCAATATTTTTCAAATTATTTTCCTGCGCGCCTACGACTTTCAGCCATCCGGAAGGCTCCCTCCGAACTTCCGGAACCGGAATGCGGATTCTTCCGCTCAAATACGCGCCCGTAATGGATTTCTTGCACTTCATAATATCTTTGGCCGTTCCCTGAGCAATCACTTCTCCGCCATGTTCCCCGGCGCCCGGCCCAATATCCACGATATGATCCGCCGCAAACATCGTATCCTCATCGTGTTCGACTACAATCACCGTATTTCCCAAATCCCGCAGATGCCTCAAGGTTCCTAACAGCTTATCATTATCCCGCTGATGCAGGCCAATGCTCGGCTCGTCCAAAATATAGGCCACTCCCACTAAGCCGGAACCGATCTGGGTCGCAAGTCGGATTCTCTGGGCTTCGCCGCCGGACAGAGAACCCGTAGCCCTGGACAGGGTCAGATAATCCAACCCTACGTCAAGCAGAAACTTCAGCCTCGCATGGATTTCCTTCAGAATCTGAGCCCCGATCAACTGCTGCTGACTGGTCAACTCAAGACCCGTAAGAAAATCCATCAGCTTCTCAATGGACACTGCCGTAATCTCCGCAATATTTTTATCTCCCACTGTCACTGCAAGGGGACCCTGTTTTAAGCGCTGTCCCTTGCAGGCCCGGCAGGGCGTAACTCGCATATATTCTTCATACTCTGCTTTAGACGCTTCCGAATAAGTTTCCCTATATCTGCGCTCTACATTCTTTAAAATTCCTTCAAACGCTATATCGTAAAAGCCTTCTCCCCTCTGTCCAATATAATGGACGTTCACTTTCTTCCCTTCCGTTCCGTGAATCAAAACATCATGGATTTCCTGGGGATACTCTTCAAACGGCGTATCTAGGGAAAAATGGTATTCTTCACAAAGCGCGTCCAGAATTGCTCTGGCAAAGCTGCCCTTTTTACTGGCAGACTGCCAGCCCATCACCGCAATTGCCCCTTGATTGATGCTAAGGGTCTTGTCCGGAATAATCAGATCCTCGTCAAACTCCATCTTATAACCCAGTCCAAAACAGTCCGGACAAGCTCCAAAAGGATTATTAAAAGAAAAGCTTCTGGGTTCGATCTCTTCAATACTTATCCCGCAGTCCGGGCAGGAAAAACTCTGACTGAAATTCACCGGTTCGCCGCCAATCACATCCACAGTCAGCAAACCCTCCGCCAAATGCAGCACATTCTCAATGGAGTCTGTCAAACGCTTCTCAATCCCTGGCTTTACCACCAGTCTGTCTACAATAATCTCAATATTGTGCTTAATATTCTTATCCAGACTGATATCCTCTGACAATTCATACAGATTGCCGTCAATCCTCACCCGGACATAACCGCTTTTCTTTGCACGCTCCAAAAGCTTGGCATGAGTACCCTTCCGCCCCCTGACCACCGGCGCTAAAAGCTGGATTCTAGTTCCCTGATCCATCTCTAAAATCTGATCTACCATCTGGTCTACCGTCTGGCGTTTAATCTCTTTTCCGCATTTCGGGCAGTGAGGAATCCCGATCCGGGCATAGAGAAGACGAAAATAATCATAAATCTCCGTCACCGTTCCCACCGTAGAACGTGGATTCCGGTTGGTTGACTTCTGATCGATGGAAATCGCCGGCGAAAGCCCCTCTATACTCTCCACATTAGGCTTCTCCATCTGCCCCAAAAACTGCCTTGCATAGGAGGATAAGGATTCCATATAACGGCGCTGCCCCTCCGCGTAAATCGTATCAAACGCAAGGGAAGACTTACCGGATCCGGATAATCCTGTCAGCACCACAAGCTCATCTCTGGGAATATTCAGACTGATATCTTTTAGATTGTGTTCATTCGCTCCGCGTATTTTAATGTAATTCTTATTTTTCGTCTTTCCAGCCATACCATTCTCCTGTTCTTATTATGATCTATCCTCTTCTGTTCATATTATTTCTATACATTTTATTTGCCGCAAACATTATACATATCTTATCATATCCGGAACATCCAAATCATAATCTCAGCAACACTTTATTCACTCCAAAGTTCCTGCTATGGATATGCCGAAACTTGCTTTCTCCAAGTCAGAAATCATTCCTGCCTTTACATCTCCTGCAATTGCTTTTTAAGCTCCGTCATCTTGTCTCGCAGTTCGGCCGCCGCCTCAAAGTTCAATTCAGCCGCCGCTTTCTTCATCTGCTTTGTTATATCTCCAATCAGCTTCTCTAACTCTTCTCTGCTCATGGATTCCGGATCCTTCTCCATCCGCAGTTCTTCTGCCGCTACTTTCTTGGAAATGCTGATCAAATCCCGAACCGCTTTATGAATCGACTGAGGCGTAATGTCATGCTCTTTGTTGTACCGCATCTGGATTTCCCGCCGCCGCTTTGTCTCTTCCATCGCCTGCCGCATAGAATCCGTTATCGTATCCGCATACATAATAACATGCCCTTCTGCGTTTCTCGCAGCCCTTCCTATCGTCTGAACCAGCGACGTTGTAGAGCGCAGGAATCCTTCCTTATCCGCATCCAGTATCACCACCAGAGAAATTTCCGGTATATCCAACCCCTCCCTGAGAAGATTAATTCCCACCAGCACATCAAACACATCCAAACGCATATCCCGGACAATTTCCGCCCGTTCCAGGGTGTCGATATCCGAGTGGAGATACTTCACCCGAATTCCCAGTTCCCTCATATAATCCGTCAAATCCTCTGCCATCCGTTTCGTCAGGGTCGTAACCAGAATTTTATTCTTCTTGGCAGTTTCCTGATTTACTTCACCAATCAAGTCGTCAATCTGACCTTCCACCGGCCGCACGTCAATCTCCGGATCCAAAAGTCCGGTAGGCCGGATCACCTGCTCTGTACGCAAAAGCTCATTGCGCTCCTCATAAGGCCCTGGTGTCGCCGATACAAACAACACCTGATTCAGTTTCCCCTCAAACTCCTCAAAACTCAAAGGCCGGTTATCCAGCGCCGAGGGCAGACGGAAACCATATTCCACAAGCGTTCTCTTCCGGGACTGGTCTCCATGATACATGCCGCCTACCTGAGGCACCGTTATATGAGACTCGTCAATCATCAGGATAAAATCATCCGGAAAATAATCAAGCAGCGTATGAGGCGGCTGTCCCGGCGCAAGGCCGGTTAGATGTCTGGAATAATTCTCAATTCCGGAACAGAATCCGGTTTCCCGCATCATCTCGACATCGAAATTCGTTCTCTCAGAGATTCGCTGAGCCTCCAGAAGCTTGTCTTCCCGCTTAAAATACCGGATCTGCTCTTCCAGCTCTTTCTCTATGGCTCCAATAGCTTTCTCCATACTTTCTTTGGAAACCACATAATGAGATGCCGGAAAGATAGCGATATGATTCAAATCCCGCTTAATTTCCCCTGTCAGCACATCCACTTCGGTTATCCGCTCTACTTCGTCTCCAAAAAACTCTACCCGAAAAGCATTTTCTCCTGAATACGCCGGAAATATCTCCAACACATCTCCTCTGACCCGAAAGGTTCCCCGGTGAAAATCCATCTCGTTGCGGTCATATTGAATATCAATTAGTTTTCGAATCACCTCGTCCCGGTCTCTCTCCATACCTGGACGCAAAGAGATAACCATCTCCTGGTAGTCAATAGGCGACCCTAAGCCATAAATGCAGGATACGCTGGCTACGATAATGACATCTCTCCTCTCAGAAAGGGCCGCGGTAGCGGAATGACGAAGTTTGTCTATTTCGTCATTGATGGATGAGTCCTTGGCGATATAGGTGTCGGAAGAAGGGACGTAGGCTTCTGGCTGATAGTAATCGTAGTAGGACACAAAATACTCCACTGCATTCTCAGGGAACATCTCCTTGAATTCTCCG
>CAJURK010000004.1:0-79310 GCA_910588745.1 uncultured Dorea sp.
TAGAGCCGAAGGACAGAGATATCGCGATGGTATTCCAGAACTACGCTCTGTATCCCCATATGACAGTATATGATAACATGGCGTTCGGTCTTAAGCTGAGAAAAGTACCGAAGGACGAGATTGACAAGATGGTGCGCGAGGCAGCCAGAATCCTTGATCTGGAAGCGCTGCTTGAGCGTAAGCCGAAGGCTCTTTCCGGCGGACAGAGACAGCGTGTTGCTATGGGACGTGCTATTGTGCGTAATCCAAAGGTATTCCTTATGGATGAGCCGCTTTCAAACCTGGACGCTAAGCTTCGCGGACAGATGCGTGTTGAGATTTCCAGACTTCACCAGAGACTGGGAACAACGATTATTTATGTAACACATGACCAGACAGAGGCTATGACGCTTGGTACCAGAATCGTAGTTATGAGCGCGGGTATTGTTCAGCAGGTTGATACTCCTCAGGTTTTGTACGATAGTCCATGCAATCTGTTCGTTGCAGGATTTATCGGATCTCCGCAGATGAACTTTGCAGATGCGAAGTGTGAAGTAAAGGGCAAGGATGTATACCTTCTGATGGGCGATTCACAGATTAAGCTTCCGGAAGCTAAGGCTAAGAAGCTGATTGACGGCGGATATAATGGAAAGACAGTTGTTCTTGGTATTCGTCCGGAGGATGTACATGACGAGCCGGAATACTTAAAGAGCCATCAGGATACGATGATCGAAGCTAAGATTCGTGTATACGAGATGCTTGGCGCAGAGGTGTTCCTGTACTTTGACTATGCCGGAGCAAGCATGACCGCAAGAGTTGAACCTACGACAACTGCAAGAACAGGCGACAGCGTTAAGTTCGCGCTTAACCCGGATAAGATTCATGTATTCGACAAAGAGACCGAGGTTACAATTACAAATTAGTCTTTAATAATCGAAAGACGGTGAATCGTTCACCGTCTTTTCTTTTGGCGCGTTTCACGGACGCGTGTACTAACAGGCGCAAAATGCCACATGTGCGATTGGACACCTGAAATGTGCTGACGTGAGTTTTCTGATTATAATCATTGTTTGACTGCTTCGACGGCGTGAGGGCAGAAGGAGACAAACAATGAAAAAGAGAAGTTTGCTGGTAGTGATAGTTGCAGGTGTGGCAGTATGGAGATATATCCATTATCAGAAAGTTGAAATCGAGATTGCGCGGTTTGACTTCATGATGCGGGTAATGAAAGAAGAGCAGAACGATATGGAATAGAAGGAGGAGATTTTTTGCTGCCAAACCAGGTGATTCAGAAGATCATTCAGGATATTAAAAGAATTTCAGGACTTGAAGCTTCCGTCTGGAATGCTAAGGGTGAATGTCTGGCGATGACCAGTACGGTTACGAAGGCATTAGGGGGAAGAGTCGGGAGCTTTTTGAAGGGAAATGAGAGCCAGGAGCTGATGGAGGAACTTGAGAGGGAGCTTGGTTTATTTTCTATCTATATAGATGATGAGCCGGGATATGTTCTGGTTCTGCAGGGCAAGGGGGCGGACATTTCTGTTGTGGGCAAACTCGGAGTGAGCCAGATGTCGAATCTGGTGCAGGCCTACAGAGAACGGCTGGACAGAAATCACTTTATACAGAATCTGATTCTTGACAATATGCTTTTAGTAGATATCTACAGTCAGGCAAAGAAGATGCGTATTGTGAACGAACAGCGCAGAATCGTGTTTATTGTTGAACCGAAAAACGAGGGAGAGAATTTGATTCTGGAGACTTTGCAGGGATTATTTGCATCAGGAAACCGGGATTTTGTAACTGCGGTGGACGAGACGCATGTGATCTTGGTGAAGGAGCTTGCGGACGGGGAAGACTATCCGGAGGTTCTGCATATGGCCAAGGTAATTGTGGACACCCTGAGTATGGAGGCGATGGTCGGCATCCGCATTTCTTACGGAACGATTATTGATGAATTAAAAGGAGTATCCCGCTCTTATAAAGAGGCCAGTATGGCCTTGGAAGTGGGGCGGGTATTTTATGGAGAGCGGGGCGTGCTGGCGTACAATGAACTTGGAATCGGCCGTTTGATTCATCAGCTTCCCAAGTCTCTATGCGAGATGTTCCTGTCAGAAGTGCTGGAGGGGAACGCCACGGAACTGTTTGACGATGAGGAACTGATTACGGTATATACCTTCTTTGATAACAGCCTCAACATTTCAGAAACTGCAAGACAGTTATTTATACACCGCAATACGCTGGTGTACCGGCTGGAAAAAATACAGAAGAAGACCGGGTTAGACGTGAGGGTTTTTGAGGACGCGCTGACCTTTAAGATTGCAGTTATGGTGGAGCGGCATCTGAAATATCTGGATACGCAGTAACAAGACAATCAGTAAAACATGAGCTGCCGCTATTGTGCGGCGGCTCCTTTTCTGTTACTATAATAGGCGGAACTTACAAAGCGGAAGGCATAAGGAATACAGAAGTTTAAGCGAATAGAAAGGTTTCGGCGGAAGGAACCGGAAACGGCGGGACTTGAACGACAGGAGGAGATAGATATGATAAAGTTATATGAGAACGGCGTATATCTTTTGAACGGCAGGGAGATCGTGGAAGATGTGCGGCAGGCAGAGGCACAGACGGGACAAGCGGTTTCCCAGGAGGAAGCGGCGAAGCAGACGATGGCTTACAACATTTTGGAGTCGCATAATACTTCCGGAAATATGGAGCGTCTGCAGATTAAGTTTGATAAGCTGACTTCCCATGATATTACATTTGTGGGAATTATACAGACGGCGAGGGCGTCGGGGCTTGAGAAATTTCCGATTCCCTATGTGCTGACCAACTGCCATAATTCTCTGTGCGCAGTGGGCGGTACGATCAATGAAGACGACCATATGTTTGGCTTAAGCTGCGCGAAAAAATATGGCGGCGTGTATGTTCCGCCGCACCAGGCCGTCATCCATCAGTACGCCAGGGAGATGTTAGCAGGCGGCGGCAGGATGATTCTTGGATCCGACAGCCATACGCGCTATGGCGCATTGGGAACCATGGCTATGGGCGAGGGCGGACCGGAGTTGGTGAAGCAGCTTCTGAATAAGACTTATGATATTAATATGCCGGGCGTAATCGGCATTTACTTAGACGGCGAGCCGGTGAAAGGCGTAGGCCCTCAGGATGTGGCGCTGGCAATTATCGGAGCTACCTTTGGAAACGGCTATGTGAACAATAAGGTAATGGAATTTGTAGGGCCGGGCGTAGAGAAACTGAGCGCGGATTTCCGTATTGGTATCGATGTGATGACGACGGAGACCACCTGTCTGTCTTCCATCTGGAAGACAGATGAGAAGATTCGGGAATTCTATGAAATCCATGGCCGCAGCGAGGATTATAAAGAACTGAACCCGGGAGCGGTTACCTATTACGACGGCATGGTCTATGTGAATTTAAGTGAGATCAGGCCGATGATTGCTATGCCGTTCCATCCGTCCAATGTGTATACCATCGACGAGGTCAATGCGAGTCTGGCGGATATTCTTCACGACGTAGAGAAGAAAGCGCTTGTCAGCCTGGACGGGGCGGTGGAGTATTCTCTGCAGAACAAGATCGTGGACGGCAAATTATATGTGGATCAGGGATTGATTGCGGGCTGTGCGGGGGGAGGATTTGAAAATATCTGTGCGGCGGCGGATATCATCCGCGGGAAGTATATTGGCTCCGATGAATTTACATTCAGCGTATATCCGGCAAGTACGCCGATTTATATGGAACTAATCAAGAACGGGGCGGCGGCGGATCTGACGGCGGCCGGCGCGATTGTAAAGACGGCGTTCTGCGGACCGTGCTTTGGAGCGGGGGATACTCCGGCAAATAATGCTTTCTCAATCCGCCACTCAACCAGGAATTTCCCGAACCGGGAGGGCTCGAAACTCCAGAGCGGGCAGATTTCTTCTGTCGCGCTGATGGATGCCCGCTCGATCGCGGCTACGGCGGCGAACAAGGGCTTCTTGACTCCGGCGACGGCGTTGGATGTGGAATATACGGGGCCGAAGTACCATTTCGACGGAAGGATTTATGCGAATCGCGTCTTTGACAGCAAAGGCGCCGCGGATCCGTCGGTGGAGATCAAATTCGGGCCGAATATCAAGGACTGGCCGGCAATGCCGGCGCTGCCGGAGAATCTGATTGTGAAAGTGGTGTCGGAAATCCATGATCCGGTGACAACTACGGACGAATTGATTCCGTCCGGCGAGACTTCTTCTTACCGTTCTAACCCGCTGGGACTGGCGGAATTTGCGCTTTCAAGAAAGGATCCGGCTTATGTGGGACGGGCGAAGGAAGTGCAGAAAGCCCAGAAGGCAATCGAGGCGGATACCTGTCCGAGAGGCGTACTGGAGGAACTGAATCCGATTATGGACAAGATCCACGAGAATTTTGACGGGGTAAAGCGGAGCAACCTGGGAATCGGAAGCGCTATTTTTGCCGTAAAGCCGGGAGACGGTTCGGCCAGGGAGCAGGCGGCTTCCTGCCAGAAAGTGCTGGGCGGCTGGGCGAATATTGCCAATGAATATGCTACTAAGAGATACCGCTCGAACTTAATTAACTGGGGCATGCTTCCGTTTGTTACCGAAGAAAATCATGAACAACTGAGTTTTCAGAATGGGGATTATATCTTTATTCCGGATGTGAGAAAGGCTGTGGAGGAAAAGGACGAAGTAGTAAAGGCCTATGTGATCGGAGAAAAGATTACGGAACTGCCGCTGAAACTTGGGGATCTGACGGATGTGGAGCGGGAGATTATCCTGAAAGGATGCCTGATTAATTATTACAGAGGCTAAATATTAATAAATTCAATAAGTGCCTTCCTTTATTATACTTATCAATTAGACGGGTTTTGCGTACTGGGTTAAAATATAAGTATTAAAATAAAGGGAGGCACATTTATTATGAAACAAAAGATGTTGCCACGTATTGTGGCAGTAGCTGCGTGTATGGCGCTCCTGCTTGCGGGCTGTGGAAGTTCGGGATCAGGTTCAGGAGACGCAAAGGATTCTGGGGATGCGGGAGAGAGCGGCGCATCGGAACTGCATGTTGCGCTTGCGGCGAATCCGCCTTCGCTGGATCCGCCGTCTGTGAACTCTAACATTGTAGGCGGTATTGGAATTCATGTGTATGAGTCGTTATTTGCTATGAATCAGGATTATGAACCGACGCCTGTGCTGGCAGAGTCCTATGAAGTAAGCGAGGACGGAATGGTATATACGATTAAGCTCCGACAGGGCGTGAAATTCCACAATGGGGAAGAGATGACGGCGGACGACGTTGTTGCTTCCATGAACCGCTGGGTAGAAGTTTCTGCTAAGGCAAACACGCTGATTGGCGGTTCTGTGTTTGAGAAGGCGGACGATTATACAGTTACTTTGAAAGTGAATGAAGCTTCGTCTGATATTATTATGATTCTTGCAAGCCCCATCCAGTTTGCGGCGATCTATCCGGCAGAAGTGGTGGACAAAGCGACGCCGGAGGGTGTGGACGAATATATCGGTACCGGGCCGTACAAGGTTGCGGAGTGGAAACAGGATCAGTATGTGAAGCTTGAGAAAAATGAGGATTACCAGCCGTCGGAAGGCGAGGCAAGCGGACTTGCCGGGGATAAGACAGGCGTTAGCGACGTGATTTATTTTGATGTTGTTACGGATGCTTCTACACGGATTGCAGGTGTGAAGAACGGCCAGTATGATGTGGCGGAGGAAATTCCTCTTGATAACTATGAAGAGTTGTCTAAAGAGGCGGGCGTAACGGTCAGGGCTGAGCGCGGCGGTACGCTGAATTTATTCCTGAATACAACAGAGGGTATTATGGCGGACGAGAATATGAGGCAGGCAGTCCTTGCCGCGCTGAACTGTGACGATATCCTTATGGCTAGTTATGGAAATGAAGAACTGTACGAGCTGAATGCGGGGTGGTGCGTTCCTACCGACGCTCAGTGGGGAACCGATGCGGGTTCGGAGTATTATAACCAGCAGGATGCGGAAAAGGCAAAGAAGCTGATGAAAGAAGCAGGATATAACAATGAGCCGCTGGTTTTGGTTACCACAGAGGATTATGCGGAGATGTACAACGCTACGCTGGTAGTGCAGGAGCAGTTAAAGCAGGCGGGTTTCAACGCAGAGGTTGAGACATATGATTTCAGTACGTTTATGGAGCATCGCGCAGACCCGAAGCAGTTCAGCATGTATATTACCAGCAATAGCTACAACATGCTGCCGATTCAGCTTTCTGTGCTAGACAGCGGCTGGGCTGGCTTAAATGCGCCGGAAGTTGCGGAGGGAATCAAGGCGATCCGTCAGGCTGCGTCTGAAGAGGAAGCCGCGGCGGCGTGGGAAGAACTCCAGTCGTTTCTGTATGAGTATGGCGCGGCTACGGTTCTCGGCCATTATACCGGCGTGACCGCAATGAACGAGGGTGTGGAAGGCGTAAACTATCTGAGGTTCAACACTTATTGGGGAGCCGGTGTTTCTAAATAATTACAGGTTTTTGAGGGGCTGTCGGGAAAATGCAGTTTGCCTGCGGTATATGGTCTCGCTTTCAGATTGGGCGGACAATATCTTGGGCAAATGGCGTCATTTTCCGATAGCCCTTTTTTGAGGAAAGATTGTTGTACGGTAGAGAGGAAGGTGGATGGCTTATATGTTGTCTTATATTGGGAAACGGATGTTGTCGTTGATACCGGTGCTTTTTGTGGTGTCGTGCGTGGTTTTTCTGGTGGTATATCTGATTCCGGGAGGACCGGCGACGGCGCTTTTGGGGATGGAGGCGACGCCGGCACAGATTGAGGAACTGAATACGGAGCTGGGATTTAACAGGCCGTTTTTGGTGCAGTATGCGGATTGGTTTTCAGGTGTTTTGCGGGGGGACTGGGGGGAATCTTACTTTCTGCACCAGTCTGTGCTGGAGGCAATCAAGGAGTATTTTACGCCGACGCTTAGTCTGGCCATACTGGCTCAGCTTATCGCGCTGGCGCTGTCGGTTCCGCTGGGGATTTTGGCTGCTTACCGCCGGGGGAGTGGGCTGGACTTGGCCGCAGTGTCGGTATCTTTGCTTGGCGCCGCGCTGCCGGGATTTTTGCTTAGTATGTTTTTGATGCTGTTCTTCGGCGTGTATCATCAGTGGTTTCCGGTTGCCGGGTATGCAAGCCTGGCAGAAGGGTTGGGAGAGCATCTAAGGTTTCTGTTTGTACCGGCGCTGTCGCTGGGAATCGTACAGGCGGCTTATATTACCAGGATGACAAGAGCTTCGCTTTTAGAAACGCTCTATAAGAATTATATCCGGACGGCCAGGGCGAAGGGGCTAAAGGAGAAAAAGGTGGTACTCAGGTATGCGTTTAAGAATGCTGCGCCAGCAATCCTGACGGCGGTGGGACAGTCTTTTGGAAGTTTGATAACGGGAACTATTGTGACGGAAACCTTGTTTAATATTCCCGGTATCGGGATGCTGACCATCGGTTCGATTAACCGGAGGGATGTATTTGTGATCCAGGGCGTAGTGCTGTTTGTAACGCTGCTGTACGTATTGGTAAACTTGCTGGTAGATATCTTGTATGGTTTTGTGGATCCAAGGCTTCAGCCTGGGCGTAAGTAGGAGGTGAAGAGATGAGTTTGCTACATAAGAATACTTCTGCGGTCAGCGAGGCGATTTTCAAGGAACAGCGGCAGTTAAGAAAAGAGCGTCTGTTTGCAAGCCCGGGCTTGCTTATTGGGTTTGTGGGATTTGTCGTGATTCTGGCGCTGGCGGTTCTGGTGCCTGCGTTCAGCAGCGCGGATCCCAATGCCATGGTTGTAATTGACAGGCTGAAACCGCCCAGCGGCGAACATATCCTGGGGACGGATGAATTTGGAAGGGATTTGTTTGTGCGGCTGATGTACGGCGCCAGGGTTTCCCTGTGGGTCGGCGGCTGTGTGGCGGTATTTTCCTGTGTGATTGGAGTAATATTCGGGATCTATGCCAGTTATTTTAAGGTACTTGATCATATCCTGATGCGGATTTGCGACGGTTTGATTGCGATACCGGGAATTCTTTTGGCAATTGCGCTGATCGCCGCGCTTGGAACCTCAAGCTGGAATGTGGTGGTTGCGCTTACGATTGTCTATACGCCCAGCGTGGCAAGGACGGTGAGAGCCAGCGCGATGGTAGTCCGGGAACAGCCTTATGTAGAGGCGGCGAAGGTGCAGGGGTTTAGCGACTTCAGGATTCTGTGGAAACTGATCCTGCCGGGAGTTATTTCACCGCTGACGGTGCAGGCTTCCTTTATCTTTGCACAGGCGATTATTTCAGAGGCGTCTTTGAGCTTTCTAGGAGCGGGAGTCCCGGCGCCTGCGGCAAGCTGGGGAAATATGCTGCAGGCCAGCAAATTGGTGTTTTCCAAAGCGCCGTGGACCATGATCTGTCCCGGAGCCGCCGTGGTAATTTGCGTGCTGAGTCTGAATCTCTTAGGGGACGGGCTTAGGGATTTTATGGATCCAAGGACAAAAGGAGGGGCGAAAAAATGACGGAAACGAAAGAACTGACAGGCGGCAAGAAGCCGCTGCTTGAGATAAAAGACCTCCGGGTATTATTTCCGGTTCACAAGAAATGGCTTCCGGCTGTGGACGGCGTGAGCCTGAGCGTACGGCCAGGAGAAATAACCGGGGTCGTGGGGGAATCAGGCTCCGGCAAAAGCGTGATGTCCCAGTCGGTCCTGCGGTTAAGGGATCATGATACGGCGGTTCGTTATGAGGGGGAGATTCTGTTTGAAGAGGAGAATCTTTTGGAAAAGCCTTTGGATCAGATGCGGGATATCAGAGGAGATCGGATTTCGATTATTTTCCAGGATCCGCTGAATTCTTTGAGCCCGGTACACACGGTGGGAATGCAGCTCAGTGAAATACTGATGCTTCACAGGGGGATGCCGAAAAAGGACGCAGAGAGCCAGGCAGTACAGATGCTGAAATTAACAGGGATTCCGGAGCCGGAGCTTTGTATCCGGAAGTATCCCTTCGAGCTGTCCGGCGGTATGCAGCAGAGGGTAATGATTGCTATGGCGCTGGCCTGCGAGCCAAAGCTTTTGATTGCGGACGAGCCGACGACGGCGTTGGATGTGACTATTCAGGAACAGATTCTGCATCTGATCCGCGAACTGAATGAAAAGATGGGGATGTCGGTGCTGTTTATTACTCATGATATGGGCGCGGTAGCCCAGCTCTGCCACAGCGTAAAGGTAATGTACTTGGGACAGGTGGTAGAGAGCGCAGAGACGGAGGAATTATTTGACAGCCCTATGCATCCGTATACGGAGGGGCTTTTGGACTGTATTCCGCATTTGAATGTGGCGAGGGGGAAAAAACTGCCGGTGATTACCGGGACAGTGCCGCCTTTGTCGAAGATACCGAAGGGGTGTCATTTCTGCACCAGATGCAAGGATGCGGATAAAAGGTGTGAAAAGCAGCAGCCGCCTCTGGTGGAAGCAAAGCCGGGGCATCAGGTGAAATGCTGGAAATATGCAGCCTGCGGGCAGCAGAAAGGAGAGGCGTAAATGATGGATGCACATTTGCTGGAAGTGAAAAATTTAAAGAAAACGTATCCGATTTACGGAAATATGGGAAAGTTTTTTAAGCCCAAAAAGCGCATGTGTGCTGTGGATGATATGTCGTTTTATATTGATGAAGGGGAAACTTACGGCCTTGTAGGCGAGTCGGGCTGCGGCAAATCGACGACCGGCCGGACGATCGTGGGACTTCATAAGGCTGACAGCGGTTCGGTTCTTTATGGAGGAAAGGATTTGTGCGGGTTAAGCGATCGGGAGTTCAGGCCGCTGCGGGGGGAACTGCAGATGGTGTTTCAGGATACGGTATCGGCGCTGAACCCAAGGCAGAGGATTGGCGCGATACTGGAGGAAACATTGAAAATCCATGGTGTGGGAGATGCAAAGAAACGGCGGGAAAAGGCGCTGGAGACTCTGGGCAGGGTGGGACTTTCAGAGGAACATTATTTCCGGTATCCCCATGAGCTGTCCGGGGGCCAGGTACAGCGTTTGGGAATCGCGGGAGCGCTGATTATCGGGCCGAAGCTGATTGTATGCGACGAGCCGGTATCCGCTCTGGATGTGTCGATTCAGGCGCAGATCCTGAATATGCTGATGGAGCTGAAAAAAGATCTGGGAATCAGCCTGCTCTTTATTTCCCATGATATTGGAGTGGTACGGTTTATATCCGACCGCGTAGGAGTGATGTATCTGGGAACGCTGGTGGAGGAAACGGATACGGAGAGGCTGTTTGAAAATCCCAAACATCCTTATACGCAGGCGCTGTTTTCCGCCGCTCCGGATCCTTATGCGCGGCGCAGGGAGTTTACGGCTCTTTCCGGCGAACAGCCGGTGCGGACAGAAGATTTTGCCGGGTGCGCGTTCAGCAGCCGCTGCCCTTATGCGGCGGAACAGTGCAGGAAAGCGGCGCCGGAGTTTAGGGAGATAGAGAAAGGGCATAAGGTTGCCTGCCATAAAATAGTGTCGGCGAATAAGCCGTCCGCAGCCAAGAATTAGATTTGCGTACTTATGAATTTCATAGCATTTTAGTAATCCATTTGATTGCTGAAATGCTATTGTTTTTTTCCGGAAGGGTGTATAATAAAAAAGGAACGTTATGTCAATGTATGAGGAGCGTGCGATATAGTTACGAAAAGTAAGCGGAAGAATAGGCTGCCCTCCGTTTACAAGAGCGAGTATGTACTTGTAAACGGAGAGGAGATTGAAAGCGGGAAGATTTTCAAATTTCCTGCAACAAATGAGGCGCTGAGGGACTCTTATATATAAAGGGTATTCGTTTTTGTGTTGATAGTTCCCATTACAAAGGAGGGATAGAATGAAGTGTGATGCAGCGAAGTTTGCGGGTATGTATGAAGCGGTTTATCAGGATTTGTACCGCTTTGCCCTGTGTATGATGAGGAATCCGCAGGATGCGGAAGACGCGGTGAGCGAGGCGGTGGTCCGCGGCTATGAGCATAGATCTTCCCTTCGCAGGGAGGACGCGTTTAAGAGCTGGATGTTTACCATCCTTTCCCGGGTGTGTAAGAAAAAGCTTGTGTGGATGGCGAAGAAAAGAGCTGCGGATGAGATTGAATTTTTTAGCAGAGGGGACGGCGGCGGAGAGGACGGCATGAATTTAAGCCTGGATGTACGCCGCGCCTTTGCGGTACTTTCGGAGGAAGAACAGATGATTGTGGGTTTGTCGGTGTTTGGCGGATACCGGAGCGCGGAGATTGGAAAGATACTAAAGCTTAAGGACGGCACGGTGCGTTCCAAAAGAAGCCGGGCGTTAGCGAAGATGAGCGTAATCCTGGATCCGGAACAGGCAGACGGCCAGGCGTCGTATCATTATTAGGAAAGGAGGCGTGGGCGATGAATAAGAAAGAGCAGGAATTTATCAATCAGATTAAGAAAGAGTCGGAAACTGTGAATATACCGAAATCTTTGGAACCGGAAGAGATGGAAGCAGCGTTGAAGAGCAGGCCGAAGAAATTCGTTTGGAAGAAGGCGTATACAATAGCGGCCGCTGCATGCTGCCTTTTGGCGTGCGGAATTGCTTACGGCATGACGAAGGATGCGGAACATGCCGGGAAAAGGGGAGCCGCGGGCGGCGCGGGGGCTGATGCAAAGGAGCTTCGCAATTCAGGCGTGGAGACAGTGGACGATTATGAGGAGGTATACGAATATTTACAGGCGTATGCGATGAATGCCAGCTCCTATGACGAAGACGGCGGAGGGGCCATGATAACGGAGGACTCGGCAGCGGATATGGCGGCGGGGGGAGCCGAAACGAAGCAGCAGATTGCATCAGAAACGCAGAAAATGGACGCGGCGGTTCCCGAAGCGGCGTCTGCAGAGTATTCCGAAACGAATGTGCGGCAGGAAGGCGTGGATGAAGCGGATGTGGTAAAGACGGACGGACGTTACCTCTATACGCTGCGGGATAACGGACGGGCGGTGGTGATCGTAGATACGAAGGATGGGTTAAAGGAGGCCGCCGAGGTGAAGCTTGAAGACCCCCATTCTATCCGGGAATTCTATGTAAATAACGGAAAGCTGGCGCTGGTCGGCGAGAGCTACCGGGAAGAGAAGACAAAGTCCGGCTGGTACATGAGTACGGCAAGTACTTTTGCGGTAACCTACGACCTGTCCGATCCTGCGAAGCCGGAGAAGATAGGAGAAGTGACGCAGAGCGGTTATTATACCTCGTCCCGCATGTCGGAGGGACATCTGTATCTGTTCAGCCAGTATTCAGTGGATACAGCTTCCGGTATTGAACCGCGGGATACGGAAAAATATATCCCGCTGGTAGACGGTACGCTGCTTCCGGGAAATGACATTTACCTGCCGACGACAAAGCAGGCTTATATGTACGCGGTGATTAGCTCTGTGGATATGGAAAAGCCGGACGAAACGAAAGACAGCAAGGCGATCTTTACCGACGGAGGGAACCTATATGTCAGCAACAAGAATATTTACTGGTATGAAGACCGTTCCTGGTATACCGGGGATACGGTAATCCGCAGGCTTTCTTATCAGGACGGGAAGCTTAAGGCCGAAGCTTCCGGTATGGTGGGCGGATATATCCATGATTCCTTCTGTATTGATGAGTATAAGGGCTATCTGCGGGTGATTACGACGGAGAAGGAGACGAACAGCGTCTATGTTCTGGATGAGAAGCTGAAAACAGTGGGTTCTATCGAGGGATTGGCGGAAGATGAAAGGGTCTACTCTGCAAGACTTATGGGCGACGTGGGATATTTTGTCACATTCAGGGAGACGGATCCGCTGTTTTCCGTGGATTTCTCGGACCCAAAGAAACCGGAGATTATCGGGGAGCTGAAGATACCGGGATTTTCAGAATATCTGCATTTCTATGGAGAGGATATGCTCCTGGGAATCGGCATGGATGTGGACGAGGACGGATTTACTACAAACGGTGTGAAGCTGTCTATGTTTGATATCAGCGATAATACGGATGTAAAAGAAGTGCAGAAATATGTGATGAAGAATGTATACAGCGCGGACGTGATGTATGATTACCGGGCGGCGCTGATTGACGTGGGGAAGAATATCATCGGGTTCTCTGCAAATAGCGGAGACGGGGAGAGTTATTATGTCTTCTCCTATGATAAGGGCAAGGGATTTGCGTGCCTGATGGAAGAGACGATCAACGGAACCGGGTATCAGACGGCGAGAGGGGTTTATATTGACCAGGTTCTTTATGTAGTGAAAGGTAATATCATCGAGGCGTATGGTATGGAGGATTATAAGAAGGTGGGGGATATTATCCTGTAGGCGATTTGAGTCGGCGTAAATAGAAGGTTTGCGATCCGGCGTATGCCGGTTATAAGAATGGTATCTGTACAAACGGGAAAGACGCGTGTTTGTGCAGATACCATTTTGCAATGCTTGTCCGCGTAGGATTTTGAGCGCAAATCCCGTCCGCAAAGCGAATATTAGACAGATTTGCGAAGGCTGCTGCGGGGCGGAGCGAACAGTAATATATTTTGACAATGAATACGCCATATGATAAACTTGTATCATATGTAGGATAATAGAAACGTTCATTGTTTGAAACATTTTGAGGTGAGAATATTGGATAAATATGAATATCGGGTAAAAACAGAACAAATGCTTGAGCATATGGAAAATAAGCGTTATAAAAAAGCAATGGAGATTGCGGATACCATTGACTGGCGCCGTGTGAAGAATCCGTCCATACTGCACAGCGTCAGTGAAATATATGAATACTGCGGGGAATTCCAGAAGAGCCGGGACGTGCTTTTTGTGGCTTATGACCGCGCGCCGAACAGCAGAAAGACGGTTTACCGCCTTGGTACTCTGGCGCTGAAGATTAATGATATTGAAGAAGCGTCGGACTGCTATGAGGAGTTTGTAAAGCTGGCGCCGAAGGATCCGAATCAGTTTATCTTGAAATATAAGATCCTGAAGGCGCGGAGGGCATCCCTGGCAGATCAGATTGAAGCGCTGGAAGAGTTTAAGAAAGCAGAATATCTTGAGAAATGGGCGTACGAGCTTGCAAAGCTGTATGATCTTGCAGGTATGACGGCGAAATGCTTAGAGGAATGCGACGATTTGATCTTGTGGTTCAGCGAGGGCAGGTATGTTTATCAGGCTATGGAACTGAAGATGAAGTATAAGCCGCTGACGCCTCTGCAGCAGGAGAAATACAACAGCCAGAAAGGCGGAATACTGTCCTCAGGTTTTGCGGCGGAAGAGCCAAAGGCTGTGGCGGTACCGGAGGAAGAGGCTTCCGCGGGCGAGTCGGTGGAGGATATTGTTGCCAGAATGATGGCGTCTGTCGGCGGCGAGATATCGGATGCGACCAATCCGGATATGAAGCCGGTGATGGCGGAAGAGGATGAGAAGGCGCCGGAAACGGATGAAGAAGAATTCGGCTCTGCGGAGAGGAACATGGAAGGCGTTTCTTCGGAGGGCGGAGAAGAGGAAGCATCGGAAGAAGAACTTAAGACGCGCGGCGAGTCGAATATCCGTCAGACGGTGAAAGGCGCTACCCTGGCGGAGGCGCTTCGTAATGGATTTGCAGTTGCGAACGGAATTGATATTACGCCAAAGGCGAAAGCGATTGACAAACGAGATGAAGATCTGCGTATTACAGGTCAGATGAAGATCGAAGAAATCCTGATGGAATGGGAAGCCAAGCAGAAAGAAAACGCGAGAGCTATTTTAGACCAGAGAAAGAGGGATGAAGAAGCCCGGGCGAGGGAGAAAGAAGAGGCTGAAAAGCGGCGGGAGGAAGAAGCGCGCCGGATTGAGAAGCAGCAGAGGGCGGCAGAGGAAGCGCGCCTTCACGCGGAGCAGAAAGCGGCAGAAGAGAAGCGGAGGCTTGCGGCCAGAAAGGCGGAAGAAGAGCGGATTCTTGCAGAACAGAAAGCAGAGGAAGAGCGCAGACAGGCGATTCTAAAAGCTGAGGAAGAAGAGCGCAGGCTGGAACGGCTTGCGGCGGATAAGGCGGCGCAGGAAGCGGAAGAGGAATTTGCGGCGCAGCCGGAAGACGACATGAGCGGCTTTGGCGGGGAATCGGAAGAAGTTTATGAAGACATTTCCGGAGAAGCGGTTGGCGAACAGCCAAAAGAGAATGAACTGCTGTATGATTACGATGCTGACGAAGATTTAGAAGAGTTTTTTGCAAGTCAGGAAGAACTTCAGGAATCTACAGGGATGACGGAGGATTTAAGAAAGCTGATGGAGGAGTTGGAGCTGGATGAGGACGGCGGCTTCTACAATCAGAAAGAGAAAGAATCTGGAAAAGGCGCTTATAGTGCAAAAAAGGCCGTGCCTAAGAAAGCGGTGAAGAAAACCGAATCCGTAGAATCCGCGTATGAAGGCGCTTCGGAAGGCGAATTTGAAGAGGCTGGGTACGAGGAAGCTTCGGAAGACGAATTTGAAGAGGCTGGGTACGAGGAAGCTTCGGAAGACGAATTTGAAGAGGCTGGGTACGAGGAAGCTTTGGAAGATGGATTTGAAGAGGCCGGATATGCGGAAGTTTCCGAAGAGGAGTATGAAGAAGCCGGATTCGGGGCGGAAGAGATTGCTGAAAAAGTATGGAACGAAGCCGGCGAGGAGTATCCGGAAGATGAATTTGAAGATGAATCTTATGAGGATTTCAGCGAGGACGATTTTGTAGGCGACTATGAGGATGAATTCAGCAAGGAGTCTTATGAAGACGACTATGAGGATGAGCTGGATGATTTGAAAGAGGATGCCGAGGAAGAACCTGTGGAAGAAGAGCCGGAAGAAGAGGCTGTTCCGGAAGAAGAACCGGAGCCGGCGACGTCTAAGACGAAAAAGCTGAAAAAACAAGAAAAGCCGGAAGATCTGAGGATTGAAGAACCTACAGAGGAGGAGATTCAAAAGAGAATCCGGAAGGGTAAGGGCGGCGTTCCTTTTGATACAGGTTTTGTGGTGACCGGAAGATATGATTTGAGCGCCACCAGTGAAATCGGGCTTCGCGCGGGACTTACCGAGGAACAGAAGAAGCTGTTTTCCTACTTTGTACCAGTACGCGGCATGAGCGAGCAGATCGTAGAAGTTCTGGATAACGACCGCCGGGAGAAGAGAGAAGGCACGTCAAGGACCGGTAATATTATTGTTATGGGGCAGAAGGGTTCCGGTAAGACGGTTCTTGCGGTCGATATCGTTAAGGCGATCCAGAAGCAGCGGAATTTGAAACAGGGCAAGGTGGCAATTGTTACCGGAGAGTCTTTGAATAAGAAAGAGCTTGGAAGTATTATCCAGAAACTTCGGGGCGGAGCGATTATTATCGAGAAGGCAGGGAAACTGAATACCCGGACGATCAGGGAGTTGAACCATCTGATGGAGAAGAAGACCGGAGAGCTTCTGGTGGTTTTAGAGGATCAGAAGAAACCTCTGGAGAAGATATTTACTGCAAATCCTTCTTTTAAGAAGAAATTTACATCTAAACTTGAACTTCCGCCATTTATCAATGACGAGCTGGTTACCTTCGGACAGACGTATGCAAAGGAAAGCGGCTATAAATTGGATGAAATGGGTATTCTGGCGTTATATAGCCGGATTGATGTGATGCAGAGAGAGGATCACTCTGTAACGGTTGCCGAGGTAAAGGAGATTATGGACGAGGCCATCGAACACTCGAAGAAGGCGAATGTAAAACACTTTGCAAGGAGAGTGTTCGGCAAGGGAACGGATGATTCCGACCGCATCATTTTGAAAGAAGATGATTTTAGGATTTAGTGCGAGGTACACTGGTCTCGAGAATTTTGTTATCTTTTTGTGAAAAACTGCCATAATTATATGAGAAAAAGAAAGAGGTTTGAGCAAATTGTAGCCCGAAACTCTTTCTTTTTATATGCAAATAAAGTATAATAAAAGATAAAGTACGTACAGGCCAAGAAATTTTTGGCCTGAATATGCGACAGCAATGTAAGAAGGTGAGGATATGGCGGAGAAGAAAAATGTAAAAGCTTATGAAATTGGGGAGTTGGATCATTACCTGTTTGGACAAGGCACACACTACGAGATTTTTAAAAAACTCGGGGCGCACCCGGTGAAAAACGGAAGAAAAAAAGGCGTATATTTTGCAGTGTGGGCGCCGCATGCGAAGTCTGTGTCGGTTGTGGGGGAATTTAATAACTGGGACAGAACCGCGAATATAATGGAGCGCATGGAGCCTTTGGGGATTTATACTTGTTTTGTAGCGGATGTAGCAGAGTACGCGATGTACAAGTTCTGTATTGAGACTTATAAAGGAGAGTTTATTAATAAATCGGATCCATTTGCATATCATGCGGAGCTTCGGCCGGGTACGGCGTCGAAAGTATTTGATATTTCAAAGATTAAATGGACGGATCAGGAATGGATGGAGCAGCGCAGAAAGTGGAAACATACCGAACAGCCGATGTCGATTTATGAGGTTCATATCGGTTCCTGGAAGAAACATCCTGAGGGGGAGGATGGGTTCTATAATTACCGGGAATTTGCCAAAGAGATTGCGAAATATGTGAAAGATATGGGGTATACGCATATCGAGCTGATTGGTATTGCAGAGCATCCCTTTGACGGTTCCTGGGGATATCAGGTAACCGGATATTTTGCGCCAACCTCGCGGTATGGGACTCCGGAGGATTTTGCCTGGATGGTAGATTATCTGCACAAGAATAAGATTGGAATCATTCTTGACTGGGTTCCGGCGCATTTCCCAAGAGACGCTCACGGACTTGCAGATTTCGACGGGACGCCGGTGTATGAATACGCGGATCCAAGGAAAGGGGAACATCCGGACTGGGGAACGAAGATCTTTGATTTTGGCAAATACGAAGTGCGCAATTTCCTGATTTCCAATGCGCTTTACTGGATTGAGCATTTTCATATTGACGGCCTTCGTGTGGATGCCGTGGCTTCGATTCTTTATCTGGATTACGGCAAGCAGGACGGACAATGGGTTGCCAATGAATACGGCGGCAATAAGAACTTAGAGGCGGTAGAATTCTTTAAGCATCTGAATTCCGTTGTCCTGGGACGGAATCCGGGCGCGCTAATGATAGCGGAAGAGTCTACGGCATGGCCGGCCGTTACCGGCGACGTAAAAGACGACGGACTGGGGTTCAGCCTGAAATGGAATATGGGATGGATGCATGACTTCACGGAATATATGAAGCTGGATCCCTATTTCCGAAAGGGCGCGCATTATAATATGACGTTTGCTATGAGTTATGCATACAGTGAGAAGTATATTTTGGTGCTGTCCCATGACGAGGTGGTTCATCTGAAGTGTTCGATGCTGAACAAGATGCCGGGATTGGGATTTGATAAGTTCGCGAACCTGAAAGTAGCCTACGCGTTTATGATGGGGCATTCCGGCAAGAAGCTTTTGTTTATGGGCCAGGAGTTTGCGCAGCTTCAGGAATGGAGCGAGAAGCGGGAGCTTGACTGGTATCTGCTTGAAGAAGATTGGCACCGGCAGGTACAGAATTGGGTGAGGGCTCTTCTTCATCTCTATAAACGCCGGAAAGCCTTCTACGAGCTGGATAATTCGTGGGAAGGGTTTGAATGGGTCAATGCGGATGACAAGGACAGAAGCATTTACAGTTTTATACGCCATGCGAAGGGGGGGCGTCAGAATCTGCTGTTTGTATGTAATTTTACGCCGATGGCAAGGGATGATTACCGGGTAGGAGTGCCGAGACGCAAGCAGTATAAGCTGATTCTGAACAGTGATGAAGCTCAATACGGCGGAAGCGGAAAAGAGAGGCCGGAGGTCTATAAGGCAGTGAAGTCGGAGTGCGACGGAAGGCCATATTCCTTCGCGTACCCGCTTCCGGCTTATGGAGTAGCCATTTTTGAATTTTAAAGATAGTAATGGTCAATGGAAATATAATAGTAAAGAGGAATCACAATGCGCTTAAGAAATATACCGCGTGCAGAGGGTGTGCTACAGGCACACCCTATTGTAGTGAAAAATGAAAAAACACGGAAAGGAAACTGGTATCGTGAATTTGGAAATACCCGTCCCATCCATATTGAAATCGGGATGGGGAAAGGGAGTTTTTTGCTGTCGATGGCCGAGAAGAACCCGGAGATTAATTACATTGGATTGGAACGTTATTCCAGTGTTCTTCTGCGTGCCGTAGAGAAATATGAAGAGCGCAACGGGGGAAAAGCGCTGATTTTGGCGGAAGATGAAGCAGAATGGGATTTTAAGATTTATGAGAGGCTTCCGAATTTACGTTTTATCTGTATGGACGCCGCAGAGCTGGCGGAAGTGTTCGGACCGGGAGAGTTAGGGCGTATCTACCTGAATTTCTCTGATCCGTGGCCGAAGAAGAAGCATGCAAGAAGAAGGCTTACATCCAGAGAGTTTTTTAGGAGATATGACAAGAGTTTGGATAAGGCCGGAAGAGTAGAGTTTAAAACAGATAACAGGGAATTATTCAGATTTTCACTGGAGGAAGTGGAAGAGGCCGGATGGGAGACCGCGGCATTTACCTGGGATCTTCACCATGATGAAGCTATGAACCAGGGGAATGTAATGACAGAGTATGAGGAGAAATTTTCAGGTATGGGACATCCGATTCATAAGCTGATTGCGGTAAGACATCCGCGGCGGGAAACTGACGAACGATAACACAAGATAAGCTATAAAAGAATATACTTTAACAGAGGTGATATAAGTGATTCATTTGACAGCAAAAAATTTCCTGATAGAGGCGAAACGCTGCCGGGGGCCGGCGGTTGTCATGTTTTATGCAGTTTGGTGCGGTAAATGCGCTATGATGAAACCGGTGGTAGAACAGGTGGAGAGAAGGCTTTACGGGCGGATTAAATTCTGCAAAGTAGAGATTGAGGAATCGGCTGTGCTGGCTGCCGAGTACGGAGCGGATATTGTGCCGACTTTTGTTACGTTTAAGGATGGGGAAGTCTTCAGTTTTATGCAGGGCGTAATTCAGGAGGATGTATTTGAGGAACGTATGAGAGAACTTCTTTGATGCATTTGTCAAGTCTGCTGTGAACGGCAAGACCATATCGTTAAGAGTATTTTTATAAAATCCTAAGATTTGACCGGTATACATTCCAGGAAGAGTATGCTATATTATGTGGAGGATAAATTTATCCGAAAACCAGAACCAGCGTTTGGGTTCGCAGAAATTAAGAAGGGGAAGTGCATCGAGGGAGTCGATGCCAGGAGGATTTTTATGAAAATGAAGAAGGTTTTGCCGCTTTTCATGGCGGCGGTAATCATGACGGCCGGTATTCCGATGGCGGCAGGCGCTTCTGAGCCTGCGGACGGGACTGCGGCGGAGACGCAGACTAACGTGGGAACAGAGGACGGAACCGGAGCGGCGGACGGAGCCGGGCCGACAGACAGCACGGCGGCTGCCGGTTCTGCTATGGAAGGAGAGAATCCGGAATCAGAGAATCCTGCGCTCGAGCCTGCAGAGGACGCGGGGGAAGAGCCGGCGGATGAGGCCGAGGATGAAACGGAAGACGAGGAGAAGCCGGCCGAGGTTTTAGAAGGCGACCAGGTAGACACAGATAACGTGGTTACTTTGGGAGAAAATTTGTCGGAGGAACAAAGAAAGGCGATGTATGAATATTTCGGTACATCTGCTGAAAAAGTCAGGACGATTATTGTGACCCATGCGGACGAAGTGAAGTATATGGAAGGGATTGCAACGGCAGAACAGATTGGCGCGACGACCAATAGCTGCGCGTATGTGGAGCCGACAGATTCCGGCGGAATTAAGGTTAAGACGGCGAATCTGAACTATGTGACCAGCAGTATGATTGCAAGTACGCTTACAACCGCCGGTATGGAGAACGGCAACGTTATTGCAGCATGTCCTTTTGAGGTGTCCGGAACGGGAGCGCTTACAGGCATTATTATGGCGTATGAAACGGCCAGCGGCGAAAGTCTGGACGCGGGTAAGAAGGAAGCCGCTATGGAAGAGCTGATTGCTACAGGCAACTTGTCAGACGCCCTTGGCTCGGATGTGGCTACCGAAGTTATGAATGAAGTGAAGACCGAGATTATCGATAAGGAGTTGACGGATCCGGGTGAAATCGGAGAAGCCGTGGATGAGATTGCTTCAAACCATGAGGTAACCTTGACTGATGAACAAAGGCAGCAGATTGTATCGGTTATGGAGAAGATTTCCAAGTATGATTATGATCTGGACGCTATCCAGAATACGCTTGACAGTCTGAATGATAAGGTTGGAGCGCTGGAAAGCGCATGGAATTCTATTAAGAGTTTCTTCGTAGGTTCTGACGACGGGATTCTGAACGAGACGAACGACGCAGCGTTAGGAGGAGACGTGCTGACAGACAGTACGGTGAACGAAGGCGGTTTCAAGGACGGACTGCTTACAAGAATTATCAATTTCTTCAAAAAAGACTAATACTATTTTAACAAAGGGAGCATATGGCTCCCGAAGTAGGAAAGTAGTGACAGATCATAGATTCCGCCTGGAGGAGGCTTGGAGAACGTAACTATTTGCCCGATATATTGCAGGCAGACGATAGTTCCAGAAAGTCCCTTCCAGGCGGTTTTCTGCGAAGGTTACATAGGCGGAAGGAATAGAGGAAGTTCCGGCGGAAAGCAGGTAAATATAAAAAACAGCAGAACGGTAAACATCCAGCATAGAAAAATAGTTATAGTTTCCGGGTATCGGCTTTTTTTGCTGAATTTTGAAGAAATGTGGTAGGCGGCTATCACGCTGACCAAGAACAGCAGAATATCCACAGGGGTAAAATTCCTGCCCAGAATGCCGCTGTAGCCGTAATACAGAAAAACGACGGCGCACATCCCAGTCCAAACGCCGGCGAAGCGAACGGTAAAAAAGACGGCGGGATCCGGATGCGTCAGGCAGTATTCGGCCGCTGTGGACAGAAGAAACGGAAAGAACAAGAGCTTTAAATGTTCCCATACAGATTCGTTTATCGGGGTGATTAGCGCTGTGACCGGGTTCTTTCCGGAAAATTCATACAGGAAATGGGCAAAAACGCCGATAATCATTGTTAGAAGTATGTAAGGAAGATCCTTACGCCGTATAAATCGATGCATAGTATATCCCTCCACTGTATTTTATGCAAAGGTGAAGGAAGAAATGACGAAAAAATAAAAAAATTGAAAAAAGTGCTTGCTTTTTTCTAAAACATCCGATATAATAACTCTCGTGCCACAGAAAATGTGACAGAATTATGAATGCGCGATTAGCTCAGTTGGTAGAGCACCTGACTCTTAATCAGGGTGTCCAGGGTTCGAGCCCCTGATCGCGCACTTGAAATCACTGTTTTTGGAGGAATCTTACTCCGGGGACGGTGGTTTTTTTATCTTATAAGAATGGGGCGGAAGACGTTGCATACGAAAGTATATCGTGTTACAGAAGAGGAAAAGAACCGCGTATTGAATGAGGCGGCGCAGATTATACGCCGGGGAGGTCTTTTGGCGATACCTACGGAGACGGTGTATGGGTTGGGAGCAAACGCATTGGACAAAGAGGCGGTGAGAAAGATTTTTGAGGCGAAGGGAAGACCCCAGGATAACCCGCTGCTGATCCATATTCCGGACGCGTCCTGGCTGGAGATTTATTGTGAAAAGATTCCGCCGCTGGCGTATAGGCTGGCGGAGGCTTTTTGGCCGGGACCCTTGACTATGATATTAAAATGTAAATCCTGTATCCCCTACGAAACCACCGGCGGATTGGAAACAGTGGGGGTGCGGTGTCCGGATAATGCGGTAACGGCGGAGATTATTCGTTTGGCCGGGGTGCCGGTGGCGGCGCCGTCGGCGAATCGTTCCGGGCATCCAAGCTGTACGTCGGCGGAAACGGTGCTGGATGATTTTGCCGGACGGATTGAGGGCGTAGTAGATGACGGTCCCTGCCGGGTAGGAGTGGAATCAACGATTCTTGATATGACAGAGTATCCGCCGAAATTGCTGCGTCCGGGAGGGCTTTCCCTTGAGGACATCAGGCGGATTATACCTGAGACGGAGATGGACGCGGGAATCTGCAGGCAGCTACGGGAAGGCGAGCAGCCGAAAGCGCCGGGGATGAAATACCGGCATTATGCGCCGAAAGCGCCGGTAACGGCGGTTATGGGAGGCGGAAGGGAAAGCGCGGAGTATATCCGGACGCATATCAAAGCGGGCGAGGGAGTGATCTGTTATGAAGAATATCAGGATATGTTTTCTGGATATGCATGCGCTTCGCTGGGAAGAGAGGGCTGTCCGCAGGAGCATGCGCAGAGAGTTTTTGACGTACTTAGAAGCTTTGATAAGACGGACGCAGCGCATATCTGGACCCAGTGTCCGGGTGAAGAGGGACTGGATCTTGCGGTGAGCAACCGGATAAAAAAGGCGGCGGGATTTCATATCGTGGAAATTTGATACCGCGGATAGTTTCCGCGGCCTGCGCCAAGGAAAAGAGAGTCGTGGAGCCGTATGTATAGACAGGTCTTGTTGAAAAAGGAGAGGAAACGGATGGAAAAGAGTAAGATTGTTCAGGAAATATCATTTTCAGAGATAGAAGGGCTCCGCATTGGAAACGCTCAGGACAGGGAAGCCGCAACCGGGGTGACGGCGCTTTTGTTTGAGCGTGGAGCGAGGGTCGGCGTGGATGTGAGCGGCGGCGGCCCGGCTTCTAGGGAAACCAGGCTTGCAGAGCCTTTAACGGCGGATAACCCCATTCACGCGATCGTATTGTCAGGCGGTTCCGCGTTCGGTCTTGCGGCGGCAGACGGGGTGATGCGGTATCTGGAAGAGAGAGGGATTGGATATGACACGGGGGTTGCTAAGGTGCCGCTGGTGTGCCAGTCCTGTATCTATGATTTAGGTGTGGGACGCGCAGACGTGCGTCCCGATGCAGAAATGGGTTATGCGGCTTGCGAAGATGCAGAGAAGAACTGTCTGCAATGGGGCAGTGTGGGAGCCGGCTGCGGCGCGGCTGTTGGGAAACTGTACGGAATGGGACGGGCGATGAAGTCGGGACTCGGCGTTCACGCGGTGAAGATTGGGAATCTTATTATGGCGGCGGTGGTTGCGGTTAACGCGCTGGGCGATATCTTTGACGGAGATACCGGGGAAAAGCTTGCGGGTCTGCGCGCGGAAGATGGATGCGGCTTTGCGGATACCAGGGAGGAATTGTATAAGATTAGTCAAAGCAGGGATTTGTTTACTGGGAATACGACCATTGGAGCAGTAGTAACCAACGGCAGATTTTCAAAAGCGGAAATGAGCAAAATAGCGTCCATGGCCAGAAACGGATATGCAAGATGCATTAATCCGGTAGGCACTATGGCGGACGGCGATACCATTTACGCTGCGTCTATAGGAGAAACGGAGGCGGATATTAACGTGGCCGGGACTCTGGCGGCGGAAGTTATGGCAGAGGCTATTAAGAAGGCTGTGAGCCAGGAGCGAGACGAAGCCTGGAAAACAGCGGACGGAAAGATTCTGTATTAAGAAGCAGGAATGTGGAGGAAGGCATATCATTTTTCCATATTCCTGCTTTTTATTTTACAGGAAACTGTTTTGTAATTTTATATGAGTTAAAAGAATATGGCTAGCTATATATGCAGAAGAAAGAATAGGCTGGTATATTCTGGAAACTGCCGGATTGGTCAAAAAAATCAGCAATATTTCGATAAAAAATTGTCAAAAATGGCGATTGAAATTACAGAAAAAAGTAGTATACTTAATTTGGTTTTATATATTTTTTACATTTAATATGAAGGAATGGAGGCAGCATATGCAGAATATGGATACGATACTTAAGCGTCTGGAAGATATCGAGCTTACTGCAGAGCGGATTGTAGACCGTGCGGAGGCCGAAAAGAACGATATTGGTCAGCGTATTCAGACACAGCGGGACGGCTTTGACTCGAAACTTGTTTCGGAAACAGACGAAAAGCTTGCGAAGATTAAGTCGGAAGCCGAACGGAAGCTGAATCAGATTCTGGAAGACGAGAAAAGAAAGCAGCACTCGATTATTGACAATCTCGAGAAGGAATACGAGGAGAATCATGAGGCGTATGCGCAGGAGATTCTGGAAAATATTATAGCTGTATAGATTAGCGTTTCGCCAGGACGGAGCGTTAGCAGAGGAGGGAATATGGGAAACGTAATGTTATACAGCGGCATTGTAACGAAGGTTCGCGCTATGCAGGCAAAGCTTCTTAAGGATGAGGACTTTGAGAATATCGCCGGGTTAAGAAGTATTCCCGCGGCGGTAGAGTACTTGAAAGGGAAGCCGGCGTATGCAGAAGCGCTGGGACGGATGGATGAGACGCTGTATCACAGAGGAAATGTAGAAAAGGTTCTGGGCCAGTCGCTGTTTGCGGATTATTCGAGAATTTACCAGTTCGCGGGCATGAAGCAAAAGCAGTTTCTGAAAGGCTTCTGGAAGCAGTATGAGATTTCGCTGATTAATTACTGCCTGCGGATCGTGTTTAACCATTACGATACGCCCTTTGACCTGGACTATAAAAAAGAGTATTTTGACCGTTTTTCGCAGATATCCATCGATAAGCTGGTTACGTCGGAAAATATCCGGGAGCTGGTCGAGAATCTAAAGGGAACGGAATACTACGAACCTTTATGGAGGTTTAAGGACGCGGAAGAGGCGACTCTGTACGATTACAATATGGCGCTTGATTTATATTATTTCCGCAATGCATGGCGCAAACAGCGCAAGATGCTGAACAAGGAAGAGAGAGAACTGTTTACCAGGGACTGCGGAGTGAAGATTGATCTTCTGAATCTGCAGTGGATTTACCGGGCGAAGAAGTATTATCATATGCTTCCGACGGATATCTACCAGATGATGCTTCCGATCCAGTACCGGCTGAGCGGAGATGAGTTTAAGGCGTTGGTAGAAGCGCCTTCTGTGGAGCAATTTATCCAGCTTGTTTCAAACACATACTACAAGAGATATTTTAACCCGGCCAGGAAGCAGTATTCGATTGAGCAGGCGTATAAGGATTGCCTCCATAAGTTGTATATGTCGGATCGGAGACGGAATCCTTATTCGATAGCGACGGTGAATACATATCTGTTTTTGAAAGAGGAGGAGATTGATAAATTGATTACAGCCCTTGAGTGTATCCGTTACGGATTGACGCAAAAGGAAACGCTGGAGTACTTAGGAGGTGTGGAGCAATGATTGTAAAGATGAAATTTTTACAGATCAGCGGGCCAGAGACGGACATTGACCGGATGTGCAATCAGTATCTTGCTAAACATGAGATGCAGCTTGAAAATGCGATTGCCGAACTGAAAACAACCGACACGCTGCTTCCTTTTGTGGAGGTAAACCCCTATCGGGCGTCGCTTGCCAGGGCAGAACAGTTCTGCGGGCTTCTGGAAGGAGAACTGCCCGCGCCGGATCTGACGATGAAAAAAGAAGAGATTATGTCTATGCTCTGGGATATTCAGCATAAATATGTGGATATGCAGGAGAAACGGGAAATCTTAAAGAAGCAGGCCGATGAAACAAAAGAAGGCGCGAATGCGCTGGAACCATTTCGGTCAATTCATGTGGATTTAAAAAAAATAGCGGACTACCGGTTTTTGAAAATGCGGTTTGGGAGACTTGGCCTGGAACAGTACAAACGATTGGATAAATACCTGTTTCAGGACTTGAAGGCGATATTTGTGGAAGGTTTCCGTAATGAGAACTATGTGTACGGAGGTTATATTACAGCGAACCGGGACCGGGGAGAAGTGGACGCGGTATTTAATTCCCTCCGGTTTGAGCAGATTTCCCTGGGAGGGAATTTTATAGGGACGCCGGAAGAAGCGTTTCAGGAGATTAAAAAGAAGCAGGATGAAATGAAGCGCCAGATTGACGAGATGGATGAACAAATGGCGAAGCTCATGAGTTCCCATGCGGCGCAGATTCTGGGGGCAAAAGAACAGTTGAAGGAACTGGCGGACTACTTTGACATCCGTAAGAAGGCCGTAAGGGTCGGCGGCAGCGAGGAAAAGGACGGCCGTTATATTCTCTGCGGCTGGATGGGCGAGGAGGATGTAGAGAAGTTCCTTCAGGAGACCAAAGACGATCCCGATGTGATGGTTATGGTGGAAGAGAATAGGGAAAAATTTTTTGGCGAACCGCCTACAAAATTAAAAAATCCCAGATTCTTTAAGCCTTTCGAGACATTTATCGAAATGTACGGACTTCCGGCCACAAACGAGATGGATCCGACGATGTTCGTGGCGCTTACCTATACGTTTATCTTTGGCGCTATGTTCGGAGATGTGGGACAGGGGGCGGTGCTGTTTGCCGTAGGAGGCCTTCTGTATCTGATAAAGAAGATAAATCTGGCTGGAATTATCTCGATTGCGGGGCTATTCTCCATGTTTTTTGGCGTGATGTTCGGAAGCGTGTTTGGCTTTGAGGATGTGATTCCCGCGCTGTGGCTGAAACCTGTGGAGGCAATGACAAAGCTGCCGTTTATCGGCCAGCTTAACACTGTATTTATTATAGCCATTGCTTTTGGAATGGCGCTGAACATTATGGTGATGATTTTCCAGATTTTTAACGCAATTAAAAGCCATGATTTGGAAAATCTGCTGTTTTCCCATAACGGCCTTGCGGGTTTGGTGTTCTATGTCTTTATTGTACTGACTATAGTCCTGTATATGACGGGGAATAAAACGCCGAGTAACATTCTGCTGGTGATTTTCTTAGGGGGTCCTGTTCTTTTGTTCTTGTTTAAGGAACCGTTAGGAAACTTGGTGGAAAAGAACCACAAGAAAATGGAAGTGGGTAAGGGAATGTTTTTGGTACAGGGATTTTTTGAACTGTTCGAGACGATGTTAAGTTACTTTTCCAACACACTTTCCTACGTTCGTATCGGAGCCTTTGCAGTCAGCCACGCGGCAATCATGGAGGTTGTGCTGATGCTTTCCGGAGCGGAGAACGGAAGTCCGAACCTGTTTGGCGTAATCTTAGGCAATGTGATCGTTATGCTTTTGGAGGGATTGATTGTAGGAATCCAGGTACTGCGTCTGGAATACTATGAAATGTTCAGTAGGTTTTACAAAGGAAACGGGCGGCAGTTTAAGCCGTTTAACCATACAAATAATAAAAAATAAATATCAGCAAAGATAAGGAGGACTTATATTATGACAGTAACAGTGAAATTATTACTTATTGCAGCGTTGATGCTTAGCATCGTGATTCCGTTTGGAACATTTCTTTTGGGAGAGAAGTCTAAAAAGCGTTATAAGAGGACGATCGGGGCGAATGCATTCTTCTTTTTCAGTTCGTTTGTGATTGCCGGTATTATGATGTTTTCGGGAACTCCGGTACAGGCTGCAGAAACGGCTGCTGCTGTTTCAGACAATGCAGTTGGATTCGGATATCTGGCCGCAGCACTTTCCACCGGTTTGTCATGTGTGGGCGGCGGTATTGCCGTTGCAAGCGCGGCAAGCGCAGCGCTTGGCGCAATCAGCGAGGACTCCAGCGCCCTTGGTAAGTCGCTGATCTTCGTAGGTCTGGCAGAGGGTGTATGTCTGTACGGACTGATTATTTCTTTCATGATCTTAGGTAAGCTTTAAGATGAAGATGTATTTAATTAGTGATAATGTCGATACGCTGACAGGAATGCGGCTGGCCGGCGTGGACGGGATCGTGGCTCATGAAAAAGATGAGCTGCGGACGGCCATTGAGACGGCTATGGAGGATAAGTCGGTAGGCGTCATACTTCTGACAGAGCGGCTTGGAAGGGAATTCCCGGATCTTTTAAACGAGATTAAGCTGGCCAGGACGATGCCGCTGCTGGTTGAGATTCCTGACAGACACGGAACCGGACGTAAGAAAGACTTTATCACATCCTATGTAAATGAAGCGATTGGACTGAAACTTTAAAGAAGAAGGTGAGAAGCTTGACGATAGAAGAAAGAATTGCGCATATACAGGAAGCGGCGATGGAAGAGGCGAGGATGGAAGCGGATTCGATCACAAAGCAGCACGAGAACATGCTGGCGGGTATTTTCAACCAGCACAGGGACGAAGCTGTCCGGCAGTCGGAGGTGCGCATCCGGGGCGAGTTAATCAATGCCAGGCAGCAGCAGAATATGGCTGCTTCACGTGCGCAGATTGAGCTGAAGCGGGAGTACGGCAAGCGTCAGAAAGAGCTGAAAAAGAAGCTGTTTGAGGAAGTTGAACAGAAACTTCAGGAATATATGAAGACGGACGAGTACAAGAGAGCGTTGGTGCGCTATATTGAAAAGGCGCTCAGGTTCGCGAACGGCGAGGAGCTTACCATTTATATTAATCCGACAGATGCGGATAAGCAGGAGTTTCTGGAAGAACATACTGGCATGAAGCTTACAGTGAGCAAGGAGGATTTCGTCGGAGGAGTCCGGGCGGTTGTCCATGGCCGTAACGTGCTGATTGACCATGCATATAAGGGAGAGCTTGAGAATGAATATCAGAAATTCCTGTTCAGAGGAGGTGTAGGCATTGGATAGTAAAAATACAGGCATTATCTATGGTATTAACGGGCCTGTCATCTATCTGAAGGGAAAGAGCAGTTTCAAGATGTCGGAAATGGTCTATGTGGGAAAAGAGAAGCTGGTTGGCGAGGTAATTTCCCTGGATAAGGACCAGACGACCATTCAGGTATATGAAGAAACTTCCGGATTAAGGCCGGGAGAAAAGGTGGAGTCTTCCGGGGCGCCGGTGTCGGTAACGCTGGCTCCCGGAATACTGAATAATATATTTGACGGAATAGAGCGCCCGCTGGAACGGATTGCAGATACGGGCGGCGCGTTTATTACCAGAGGCGTTTCTGTGGATTCTCTGGATACAAAGAAGCTGTGGCAGACGCATCTTACGGTAGCGGTTGGGGATCTGGTGCATGGAGGAACGATTATTGCAGAGGTTCCGGAGACCAGGGCGATTATACATAAGTGTATGGTGCCGCCGGAGATAGAGTCGGCGGAAGTAGTGGAAGTCGTTCCGGACGGAGAGTACACCATTCAGGACGTGATTGTGAAAATCAAGCTTCCGGACGGAAAGATTCAGGAACTTACCATGACGCAGAAGTGGCCGATCCGGGTTGCAAGGCCGGTGAGCCAGAGATATCCGGCAAGTATTCCGCTGGTGACGGGGCAGCGTATCTTAGATACCATGTTCCCGATAGCCAAAGGAGGAACGGCGGCGATTCCGGGAGGATTCGGTACGGGAAAGACTATGACCCAGCATCAGATTGCAAAGTGGTCGGATGCGGATATTATTATTTATATCGGCTGCGGCGAGCGCGGCAACGAGATGACCCAGGTTCTGGAAGAGTTTGGCGAGCTGATTGATCCAAAGTCCGGAAATCCTTTGATGGATAGAACCACGCTGATTGCCAATACTTCTAACATGCCGGTTGCGGCCAGAGAGGCGTCGATTTATACAGGGTTAACGCTGGCCGAATATTACCGGGATATGGGATATGACGTGGCGATTATGGCGGATTCAACGTCCCGGTGGGCGGAAGCCTTAAGGGAGCTGTCCGGACGATTGGAAGAGATGCCTGCCGAGGAAGGGTTCCCGGCATATTTGGCGTCCAGGCTGTCCGCGTTCTATGAGCGCGCGGGGATGATGCAGACGTTAAACGGCGCTGCCGGCTCGGTATCGATTATCGGCGCGGTATCTCCCCAGGGAGGAGATTTCTCCGAACCGGTAACTCAGAATACCAAGCGTTTTGTCCGCTGCTTCTGGGGGTTGGATAAATCCCTGGCTTACGCGAGACATTTCCCGGCGATTCACTGGCTGACCAGCTACAGCGAGTATACGATGGAACTGAGCAGTTGGTACGCGGATCACGTTTCGCCGAAATTTGTGGATTACAGGAATCGCCTGATGGGGCTTCTCAGCCAGGAAAACAACCTGATGGAAATCGTAAAACTAATCGGCGCGGATGTGCTTCCTGACGACCAGAAGCTGATACTGGAGATTGCCAAGGTTATCCGTCTTGGATTCCTGCAGCAGAACGCCTTCCATAAGGACGATACCTGCGTGTCTATGGAGAAGCAGTTTAAGATGATGGACGTAATCCTTTATCTGTACCGGAAGAGCAGGAAGCTGGTGGCTATGGGGCAGCCGATGTCTATTTTGAAGGCGGAGGGAATCTTTGAGAAGGTAATCGCCATCAAATATGACGTGCCTAACGATAATCTGCAGCTTTTGGATATATATAAGCAGGAAATCGATGAATTTTATGAGCGTGTGTTGAAGAAGAACGCATAGGAGGAGGGAGAGACTATGGCAATTGAATATCTTGGCTTGAGTAATATTAACGGTCCTCTCGTTGTCCTTGAGGGGCTGCAGGATGCGTTTTTTGATGAAATCGTAGAGTTTGTAATAGACGGCAATCAGAGGAAGATGGGCCGCATTGTAGAATTGAATGAAGACAAGGCGGTTATTCAGGTATTTGAAGGGACGGAGAATATGTCCCTGACCAATACCCATACAAAGCTGTCGGGGCATCCCATGGAGGTGTCGGTATCGCCGGATATGCTGGGAAGGACTTTTAACGGCGTGGGCGAGCCGATTGACGGACTTGGTTCCCTGTATTCGATGGATAAGAGGGATATCAACGGCCTGCCGTTAAATCCTATCCGCAGAGAATATCCCCGGAACTATATCCGCACCGGAATTTCGGCTATCGACGGATTGACTACGCTAATCCGAGGGCAGAAACTTCCTATTTTCTCCGGAAACGGACTGCCTCACGACCAGCTTGCGGCACAGATTGTAAAGCAGGCGTCGTTAGGAGAGGGAACGGAAGAAGAATTTGCGATTGTATTTGCGGCGATGGGCGTCAAGCATGACGTGGCGGATTTCTTCCGAAAGACGTTTGAAGAGAGCGGCGTATCAGACCATGTGTGTATGTTCCTGAATTTGGCAAACGACCCGGTGGTGGAGCGTTTGATTACGCCGAAGGTTGCGCTTACGGTGGCAGAATATCTGGCGTTTGAGTGCGATAAGCATATTCTGGTTATTCTGACGGATATGACTTCTTTTGCGGAGGCGATGCGCGAGGTGTCCTCGTCGCGTGGAGAGATTCCTTCGAGAAAGGGATACCCGGGGTATCTATACAGCGAGCTTGCGACGATTTACGAGCGTGCGGGAATCGTGCAGGGAGCGAAGGGATCTGTGACCCAGCTTCCGATTCTGACTATGCCGAACGATGATATTACCCATCCGATTCCTGATTTGACCGGGTACATTACGGAGGGGCAGGTGGTGCTGGACCGTAATCTATACGGCCAGGGCGTCTATCCGCCGATCAGCGTGCTGCCTTCTCTGTCCCGACTGATGAAGGACGGCATCGGCGAAGGTTATACCAGAGACGATCATCAGGGACTGGCCAATCAGCTCTTTTCTTCCTATGCGAAGGTGGGAGAAGCAAGGAATCTGGCTTCGGTTATCGGTGAAGATGAGCTGTCTGACCTGGATAAGAAATATCTGGAGTTTGGCCGTGAATTTGAGAAACGTTATGTAGGGCAGGGGTTGACAGAGAACCGGACGATTCAGGAAACGCTGGATCTTGGCTGGGAGCTTCTTCAGATACTGCCGAAAGAAGAACTTGACCGTATTGATACGAAGATCATAGAGAAATACAGAAAGGAGCCTTCAGATGGATCCACGGGAATTTCCGACGAAAGGTAACCTGATGCTGGCGAAGAATTCGCTGGCGCTTGCCCGTCAGGGGTTCGACCTGATGGATAAGAAGAGAAATGTTCTTCTGAAGGAACTGATGGCCCTGATTGACGAGGCAAAGGATATACAGGAGCAGATCGATACGACATTTACCAAAGCCTACGCATGCCTGCAGCGGGCGAATATTGAACATGGTATCAGCAAGGTGCAGGAGCTGGCTTATACGGTACCTATCGAGGAATCTATACGGATTCAGACCAGAAGTATTATGGGGACGGAGATTCCTCTGGTTAGGTATGACGAGAAACAAAATAATCTGACTTACTCTTTCAGTAGCACTAGAGAATCCATAGATATGGCCAGAGAGGCGTTCCGGGAAGTGAAGGATCTGACGATTAAACTTTCCATGGTGGAGAATTCGGCCTACCGGCTGGCGGGTAATATCAAAAAGACGCAGAAGAGGGCGAACGCGCTGAAGAATATTACGATTCCTATGTATACGGAACTTGTGCGGAATATTAACAACGCCCTGGAAGAGAAGGAACGGGAAGAATTTACACGTCTGAAAGTAATCAAGAGCATGAAAGGAGCATCTTGAGACTTTTTGAGGCGAGGCTTCCGGCATACGCAAACGCATACCCTAAACAGGCGAGACAAATTTCATCTGTCATGCATCGGAATGAAAAACGTCTTGAATAACCTGTTTTGGGGTATGCGTTTTCTTGTGCCGACCTTCGGTTTGTTCAAGCTAAATCAAACAAAATCAGCGTAGGATAAAAGTATTGTCAAGAGAGAGAAATTAGTGTATAATCTATGCTCAGGCAATGAATGTTTATTTACATACTGGAATATATATGATATTTATTATGACGGCTTTGTAATTAAATGTTCATTTTTGGGCGTTAGAGATAACTATTTTTTGAAGAAGTATTTTGTTTAGCTGTTGACTAAAACAAGGTTGACGAGGAGGCTGAAAAATGGAAAAAATTTTAATTGTGGATGATAGTGTTGTGCAGGCGGCTCAATTAAAATCCATTTTGGAGAGTGAATATGACATTACGATTGCTCAAACAGCGGAGGACGGGCTGCGGCGCGCAAACAATGAAAATTTCTCACTAATTTTGTTAGATGTAGTGATGCCGGGAATGGATGGTTTTACACTGTTAAAGAAATTACAGGAAGAAATCATTACGCAGAACATCCCTGTCATTTTGATTACCAGTCTTTCTGATGTGACAAGCGAACAGCGCGGGCTTATCTTGGGAGCCGTTGACTATATAGCGAAGCCGTTTAATGCTTTGATTGTCAAGGCAAGAGTTAACACGCATATCAAACTATACCAGTATCGCAGACAAGTTGAGCAGCAGTCCATGACGGATCAGCTGACAGGCGTTGCCAACAGACGCAAGTATGAACAATACAGTATAAGGAAATGGAATGAGGCGATTCGCCTAAATGTGCCATTTTCCATCTATATGTTTGATATTGACCGATTCAAAGTATATAATGATACGTTTGGCCACCCCGCCGGAGATAAAGTAATTGCTTCTGTGGCTCAAACGGCCGCTTCCTATTTACAGCGAAGCACAGATTTTCTTGCACGCTATGGCGGCGAGGAATTTGTGGCGTTTTCTATGGGCGATAGCTCAGAACAGATATTTGCGCATTTGAAAAAAATTCGGCAGGCGATAGAGAATCTTCAGATTCCCCACGACCCGTCTGTATCTAAATGGGTTACCGTCAGCGTCGGGGGCGTTACCGTTGTTCCTGAAAAGGGCAGTTCCTACGACTTTTATTTAAAAATTGCAGACACGATGTTGTATGACGCAAAAAGAAACGGCCGAAATAGGGTTATTTGGGCCGATGAGCGTATGAAGCAATGGTGTGAAAAATAAAGGATTTCCTGACGTTGGGGGATGATAGGAACGGTTTCAACCAGGAGGGGAAAGTGTGAATTTACTACATATATTTAGCAAGAGAGCAAAAGAACAGCAGCCGCAGGAAAGCCAGGGAGGGAGCGGGGCAGGGGATGCCGCGATCTATTCCGGCATGCGGGTAGAGGTATCGACTTTTGAGGGAGAGCTGCTTTTTGTGGCAAAACTGTATGGGATACAGGAGAACAAAGCGGAACTGCATCAGTATTCTGAAATAGAGATTCCTCAGAAGGAGGAAGCTCTCCACGTCAGGATACGGGGGTACAATGACCATGACAGAAAAGCGGTTCATATGGAGGGCATCATAACGCCTATGCCGAAACACATATGGCAGGTTGATGAAATGATTGTTGTCCGAACTGAAAATGAGCGCGCTTTTTTTCGTCTTACTACAAATCTTGACGCCACCGTTACGATGTTTAGCGGGCTGGAAATGGGCGAAAAGCCTTGTAAGATGCTGAATATTAGCGTGGGAGGGGCTGGTATCAGTTCTGAATACAGATACCATGAGGGCGATAAGTTCCTGTTGAAAGTCAGATTGTTAGAAGACAGGCCAGAATCCGTTATGTATAGTCAGGTGCTGCGCGTTATAGAAAAAGACGGGCAAAAATTTGAATATGGCTGCCAGTTTTTGGAGTTGTCGGAAGAAGATCAGAAGCAGATTATTCAGAATATATTTGCAGTCCAGCGTCGAAAAAGAGAATCTTATTAACGGAAAATATGTGAAGACGCAGGAAGGTTATAGATTTGCAGAGGATGCAAGGTGTGCAGTACGAATCCGGTTTTTCAGAAATAAGAATGATAGAATGAAAACTACCCGTCAGATAATTCTGGCGGGTAATTTTCTGCAGCTTGACGAACAGGCATTCATTTGCTAGAATAAAGAAGTGGGAAAAGGGTTTATTTAGCAACTTATTTATTTACTAAGAAAGTTGTAAAGGGATAAATCCGAACGAGGGAGAGTATACATTGTCGGACGAAGTCCGCCGGCTCCAAAGGAGCATGTATGAAAGTATATCCTTGGGGATAAATTTCAGGCAGAAGAGAGCTTCTGTCTATACGGCGTTGCGAGAGCGCAGCGGCAGGCAATTAATAAGGAGGAGTCTAATATGCCAGATCTAACATTCGGAGAACAAGTCAAGATCGTCTTAAGCCGGAAGGGCATGACCATCAAAGAACTCGCAGAGATAATTGAAAAGAGAACCGGAAAGAAGATGTCCCGCCAGAATCTTACCCAGAGACTGGGACGCGATAATTTTCAGGAGCAGGATATGCGTATGATTGCGGAGATTTTGGAATGTCCGTTCCGTCTCAGTATACTTTTGGAAGGGGAAGCCGCGGAAGAGGCGCGAAGCGGGGACAAGCCCGAGCCGCCGCAGGCACAGCCGAAGCCGCAGCCAACCACAAAGGAGAGCGTACGGATTGCCAAGGCGAAAGCGCGTAAAGAAAAGAAAGCAAAAGAGGCGGAGCGTTTGGCGGAGGCTATGGAACGGGTTCCGTCGGAGATGCGCAGAGAGCCGGTTGAGAAAGAGATGACTCTTGGGGATTATATGGATATACATGAAGAGCTGGTGCGCCAGGAAACCGAAAGGCTTCCGAAAGCTTCTGAGACGGCTCCGGGAAGCCGGAAACCGTCAGAGCCAGAAGAGACGGAAGCGCCGGGAAACAGGGAGCAGTTAGAGGCTGTTCAGGCAGAAGCGCCGGGAAGCGGAGAACCGTCAGAGACCGCAGAGGCGTCGGACTGCGGAGGGCAGTCAGAAACCCTTCGGTCAGATGCGGCGGAAAGAGAAGAGAAGCCGGTAAACGAGGAACAAACAGAGGCCGGAGAGTGGGAAGCGCGGTCGGAGGGCAGTCCGGAAGAGGCTCTGCAAATCGAGGAACGGCCGGAAGCCGGCCGGCATGAAACACTGGGGAGCGAGAATCAGCCGGAGAGCGGGAAGCCGGAAGCTTTCGGAAACAGGGAAGAGGCGGAAGCCGGAGAGACAGAGGCTTCGGAAAGGAATGCAGAGCCGAAGGTAGATGTGGAAGAACTCTTGCGTGAGATGGAAGAGTTAGAAAAAGAAAGAAGACTTCTTGAGCAGCAGGAAAAGAAAGCCAAAGAAGCGAAAGAGGCGAGAGAACAGGAAGAGCCTGTCCGAGAGGAAAAGAAGATTACCGGATGGAGAGCGATGTTCCAGCGCAGAACGAAGAAAGAACGGCAGGAAGAGCTTCAGGAAGAAGCGAGGATTGTAGAGCAGGTGATTTTAAGAGAGCCAACCCTCGAAGAATTGGAAGACGATTATATTGAGTATGACGAGCCGGAGACGGAACCGGAGGCGGACGAGTTCGAGCCGCAGGAAGGAAATGGAAGGCAGACAGCTACGGAAGATATCATTGAGGAATTGATGGAAGCAGATGAGGACGAGGACGCGGAGGATCTTTCCAGAGGCGAGATGAATCCATATACGGGACATGAGTATGAGACCAACAGTGTGCGGATGCATCCGAAACGCATTGGATACGTGCAGCTATATGACCGAAGGGATCATGGATGGACCGATATGACGGAATGGGCGTTCTTGGGATATCAGGAACGGAAAAGGGCGCTGCTTGGGAAAGACTATGATCCGCCGATTTATCTGGATTAGGAAGGCAGGAAAGAATTGAACTGGGAACAATTATTATCGGCCAGAAGGTACCGGGCGAAAGCCGGGCAGAACGTTAAGAAAGCGGCGGATCTGCGGAGCGAATTTGAAAAGGATTACCACAGGATCATCGGCAGCGCTTCATTTCGCCGTCTGCAGGATAAAACCCAGGTCTTTCCGCTGGATAAGAGCGATTTTATCCGCACAAGGCTGACGCATTCGCTGGAAGTATCATCTTTTGCAAAGTCCCTGGGACAAAATATCGGGGAAAATATATTGGCGTACCAGAGGGACGCCGGATTTACCGTACAGATGAAAGAAGATATCTGTAATATTTTACAGTGCGCCGGATTGATCCATGATATTGGCAATCCGCCCTTTGGACATTTTGGCGAGGAGGCGATCAGGGAGTGGTTCGCAGAGAATCTGCACAGGCTTACGTTTCATGGCCGGCCGGTGAAGGAGGCGCTTTCGCCGCAGATGCGGCAGGATCTGTATCGCTTTGAGGGGAACGCCCAGGCGTTCCGTTTGGTGACAAAACTGCATTATTTGGTGGATGAGAAGGGAATGAATTTGACATACGCGCTGCTTAGTACGATTGTCAAATATCCGGTATCCTCCCTGGAAGTGAATCCGAATAGCGGTAATATTAAAGATAAAAAGATTGGCTATTATTATGCGGACGAGGCGATTTTCCGTGAAGTCGTAAGAGCGGTGGGAACCGATGGGCGCCGCCATCCATTGGCTTTTATTTTGGAGGCGGCAGATGATATTGCATACAAAACGGCAGATATTGAGGACGCCTTCGTGAAGGGTTTTTTGTCTTATCACAAATTAATGGAAGAGCTTAGGGAATTAGAAGCCGCTTATGTCCAGGAGAGAACTTCATTCAGTCCCTCCAAAAGGCTGCAGGAAATGTACGACAGGGGGAAGAAACTCTATGCGGAGGGCGCGAAAGAGTATGCCGTTAAGAATTGGATCGTGAGGGTGCAGAGCTTTCTAATCCAGTGCGCAACTTTTGGGTTTACTTCCAATTATCAGGCGATTATGGAAGGAACTTACCGATATGATTTGTTTCATGGAACCTTTGCGGATAAATTCATGGAACTCCTCGGGGATTTGGCGTATCGGGAGGTGTTTACATCGGAGGTTATTTACCGGAAGGAAGTATCCGAAAGCGTGATGATTAACTACCTGATGGACCGGTTTATCGGGGCGGTGATTCATTATGATGATAACGAGCGGGAATTAGGAACCATTGATAAGCGGCTGGTATCCTTTATTTCCGGCAATTATAAGAATGCATACCACTATCATGCCAGAGGGAAGAGCGATGAGGAGAGGCTGTATCTGCGGCTGCTGCTGGCGACGGATTATATCTGCGGCATGACGGACAGCTATGCCAGAAGGCTGTATCAGGAGCTGACGTCAAGCGTGTATTAAGGGAATATTTGCGGTTTGGGAATGTTTGGCAGGCAGTGTGAATAAACTGTTGTGAATACATCAGAATTGGGAGTGGCAGTTTGGAACAGTTTATTAGATATTTATATGAATACCAGCAAGGACAGCCCAGCCGGAATGTGGGCTTTGTGAAGGTAGAGCGTAGTGAGGAGCAGACGACGGTACATATACATGGAAAGGGACTCCAGTTAGGCAGGGAAACGGAGCTTAAGCTTTATATCTTTTTTGAAGAGCGAAAGAACCTGACCGGAATTTTCCAGGGGATGATTACTAATATTAATCCGGCGGTGAATTACCGGCTGACATTTGGCGGAGAGGATACCGGAAAACCGGAGAATTATCCGAAGATACAGGGGATTATTATGAGAGCGGAAAGCGGGAGGCATTTTGCGGCTGTATGGAGCGATCATCCGGTTCACGTGGAGGAGATGAGCGAATGGGAGGAACCCGAGAGGATTCCGCTTACGATGACGGAGGCGGTCAGGCAAAGGGTTGCGGAGGATATTTCAGAACAGAAGCATTATGCAGAACGGCAGAATGCCGCAGGGCAGGAGAAGCATGCGGGACGAGAAAGAACCCCAGAGCAGGTGACTCATGCAGGGCGGGAAGGCGCCGCAGAGCGGGCGAATCCTGCGAGACAGGAAGATATCCCAGAACAGGCGAATTCTGCGGAACGGGAAGATATCCCAGAGAAGGCGAAGCGTGCGGGATGGGAGGGCGCTGCAGAGCGGGCGAATCCTGCGGAACGGGAAGATATCCCAGAGCAGGCAAATCCTGCGGGATGGGAAGACGCCGCAGCATGGGAGAACCGCCCGGGGCGGAAAGATGCCGCGGAACAGGTAACTCATGCGTGCGGAGAAGACGCCGCAGCACGGGAGAATCGCCCGGAGCGGAAAGATGCCGCGGAACAGGTAACTCATGCGTGCGGAGAAGACGCTGCAGAGCGGAAGAATCAAATGAAGCGAAAGGACGCCGCGGAGCAGAAGTATCGGACGGAGCAGGAATTCACAGAGGAAGTGGATGTCTATATTACTCCGCGGAAAAGGCAGTGTAAAAAGATAAGCAGGCAGGATATTGCCATGCTCCCCCGCTGCGAATGGCGTCTGGCCAATAATAGTTTCCTGCTGCACGGCTGTTATAATTATCATTATCTGATGCTGATTGAGGAAGGCGACGAGCTGTGGCTTGGAGTGCCGGGACTTTATCACAGCCGGGAGGCAAGGGCGGCGGATGCGTTTGGATTTCCCCGGTTTGTTCCCCTTGGAGAAATCGATATGGAACCGGGAGAAGAGGACGGTGATTCCGGGGAAAAATTCGGGTACTGGTGCCGCAAAGTGAGGAAAATGAATCAATTCTCGCTGTAGCAAAGAAGGAGGAAGGCGTCTGCATGGAACATGAAGATGTAAAATATATGAGAGAGGCTATCCGGCAGGCAAAGAAGGCGTATGCGTTGGAGGAAACGCCGATTGGGTGCGTGATTGTACAGGAAGGAAGGATTATCAGCCGGGGGTATAACCGAAGAAATACGGATAAGAATCCCCTGGCCCATGCGGAGCTTACGGCGATTCGGAAGGCCGGCCGGAAGCTTGGCGACTGGAGGCTGGAGGGATGTACGATGTATGTGACCCTGGAACCCTGCCAGATGTGCGCGGGCGCAATCATTCAGTCCCGTATAGACCGGGTGGTGGTGGGATGTATGAACCCGAAAGCCGGATGTGCCGGCTCGATTCTGAATCTGCTGAATGTGGCAGAATTTAACCATCAAGCGGAGCTTGAGACCGGAGTGTTGGAGGAAGAATGCAGCGGACTTATGAAGCAATTCTTTCAGGAACTTCGGGAGCGGAAGAAGAAAGAGCGGATCTTGCAGCAAACGCAGGAGCCTGAGGAAGAGTAATAAAAATAAGCCTTGCGCCATAACTGAAGGGTCAGGTATGGGCAAGGCTTATTCTATTCTGCAATTACCGTTTCGCTGGAACACAGTAATTAGGCGTTCTTTTTTGTGCATTGCGCTTCGAGCTAAACCAATAAACGTTACCTTGACAGTTAACTCAGCCCAGGCGCCCTCACGGCACCCGGAAGATTCTGCTTAGTGCTGCTTCGTTCCCGACCTGACACGGTTCACGGATTTCCGTCGCGTGAGACCCAGGCATCAACGCCACTTATCAAGGGCAGCTTCACCAGCAAATGCCCTCTGCGCAATATCACCCCTGCTATAGCGGATTGCAGGTTCAAGGTACCGCTAACACCCCGGCTGCACGAAACATATTGTAGCCTGTTTCTATGGAAAAGTCAAGGGCAACCGGGATTATAAAAGACGAAGAAACGCTTCATAGAAAAATTTTTCTTTCTTTTCTTTATCGTCCTGAGGGACGCCTAATCTGTCAAGAGCCTTTTGAACTGCGGCTTTTGCTGAATGTACGGTGCTTCCCAATATATCCGGTTCTTTGCCGTTCATCCTGTTTTCGACAGACATGGCGAACAGCGTAGTAATCTGGGTCAGCTTGCCATCTGAATTCATTCCATAGCCGTTCGTACCGCTTTCTTCTTCCGCTTTAATCCAGGCATTTCTTACTTCATCCGGTGCGGAGGGACCCAGAATATCTAATCCGTTATGAGCGTTGCTTGATGCATGTGGGTTTGCTTTCCCCGCGTCTATGGTTTGAAAATAATATTCAGACATTTCGACAGCTCTCAGCAGCCTTTCCAGATCATCTTTGGATTTCGTATCCAAATGCCCCGGAGCGCCTGAATCCGGTGAGGTATTGCTTTTTACATTTTGATTCTGCTGATAAAAGGCTACATACTGCTCCAATTGAAGACGTTTTAAATCTGCGTCCGGGTTTTTTGCTAATTCCTGCATATCGTTCCATTCCCCTAAGTACTGGACGAAATTTAGTTTCTGGTTGACGTCATAGCCGTTCAGAGCAACGTCGATCGGCACAGAATTACTTTTTACGCCTCCGTTTTGTTTGGCTAAATGTGCGTGTAAAGCTTTCATTTCTGCCGGGCTTGCATGGTAAGGATCTATGTTGTTTACAAAAATTTTCGTTTCAAACGCGTTGCCGGATGAATCCTTTCCCCATGCGTAAATAACCGGATTCTCGTCGGTTGAACTTTCATCATATTTCATGTGTAATTCCTGGCCGCTTCCTGAAACCTGACTTACCAGGCAATTCATATATATTACGACATGCTGTCCATTTAGATTGTTGTCAGAATGAATGGCTTTGTCGATCAGGCGGTTTTGGAACCCAGCCGGATTTGTCTGCATGGACGCCGCGTTTCTATGATATGAAGATATATTGGATTGGGTTTTGCGAATTCCATTGATCATGGAATCATCCTCCTTTCGCATAATGGTTTGGTTTCATTTTGATTTTTCCTGCCGGATAATCCGCTGAATACTCTTCTTTGCCAGAAAATATTCTTCTGCAAGTATCTGTACGGATTTTCCTTCTATAAATTCCTTGTAAATCCGGGCATTCCTTTTCGCAAGAGACGCCTTTGTTGCCGTCTGCTCTCCCCACGCCTTTTTTCCCTCCACCTTTTTGGGGATATAGAGCATAGCGCCGTCTACATACTGCTGCAATTGTTCGATTAATTCCTGCGGCAAAATATCTGCCGCACGTATATAATCCATATCATTCACCTATATAGGGACTGCAGGTTCTGCTCCGGTTAATCCGTCGTTCATAACCGGTGCTATTCCCTTATTTAAATTCCTGAAAAGAGTCCATAACAATCAACAGCTTTCTGCAATCCTGTTTCCTTTCTCTTTGATACAACTTACCCTATATTGCTTTGGAAGATAAACGATCAACCCCTTTCACAACAAGTCTATAGAGATACATGGTTTTCCTACCATCTCCTTTCCTGTCGGTATATTCGATAACCGAAAGCATCGCATAATTATTTTATCACACAGCGCATAAAATCAAAGCACATGTTTTTCTAAAATGAAAGATGTGCCTTATTTTATGATCTCATTATTGCCATTAGGGAATCCGTCTTTTGGCTTGCCAACTAGGGGGAAGTGTTGTAGAATGATGCTATTATGAAGATATTACTTGTGGCGGTAAATGCGAAGTTCATACATTCTAATCCGGCTGTGTATAGTCTAAGGGCTTATGCGCAGTCTTTTCTTCATGTCCGGGGCGGGGAGCGGACGGGGGCTTTCTGCAAATGCGGAGAAGGGATGCGCGGGGAGAAACCGGAGATTTTGATTGGGGAGTATACGATTAACCAGCAGGTGGACGATATTCTGGGGGATATTTACAGGAAAGCGCCGGATATGCTTTGCTTTTCCTGTTATATTTGGAATATTTCCTACATAGAGAGGATTGTGAGGGAGATCCATAAGGTGCTGCCGGAGACAGAGATCTGGCTTGGGGGACCGGAGGTTTCTTATGATGCAAAAGAGACGCTTTTGCGGCTGCCGGAAGTTTCCGGGGTTATGAAGGGAGAAGGGGAAGAGACGTTTGCCCATTTGGCTTCGGGCGAACCGCCGGAAGGGCTGGCGGGGATTACTTATCGAAACAGAGAGGGGAAGATTTGTGAAAATCCCTGGCGGGATGTCATGGATTTGAATAAAGTGCCGTTTATTTACCAGGATATGACAGACTTTGAACATAAAATCGTATATTATGAGAGCAGCAGGGGCTGCCCGTTCCAATGCAGTTACTGTTTGTCTTCGCTGGATAAGAAGCTCAGGTTCCGGGATTTGGAGCTTGTGTTCAGAGAACTCCAGTTTTTTATTAACCGGCGGGTGCCTCAGGTAAAGTTTGTAGACCGAACCTTTAATTGTAATCACGAACACGCGAAAGCAATCTGGCGGTATATTTCCCGGCATGACAGGGGAATTACCAATTTTCATTTTGAAATTGCGGCGGATCTGCTGGACGAGGAAGAGCTGCGGCTGATCAGCCGAATGCGCCCGGGGTTGATTCAGCTTGAGATCGGGGTGCAGTCAACAAACCCGGAAACGGTAGGGGAAATACGCAGGAAGATGCAATTTGCCCGGGTGGCGGAACATGTCAAAAGAATTCGGAGGACGGGCAACGTGCATCAGCATCTGGATTTGATTGCGGGTCTGCCTTTTGAGAATTTCGACAGCTTTCGGAAGAGCTTCCGGGACGTGTACGCATTAAAACCCCAGCAGCTTCAGCTTGGATTTTTGAAGGTGCTAAAGGGTTCTTTTATGAGTGAGAATCAGGAAAGTTACGGATTGGTCTGCCAGAGCGGGCCGCCTTATGAGGTTCTGCGCACCAGATGGCTGTCTTATGACGAAGTGCTTCGCCTAAAAGGCGTGGAAGAAATGGTGGAAGTCTATTATAACAGCGGACAGTTTACGAACACGCTGCCTGTTCTGGAAGAGGGCTTTGGGGATGCGTTTGCCCTGTACGAGCGGTTATCGGAATACTACGAGGATCGAAAGCTCAACCGGATTCATCACGCCAGGGCGGCAAGATATGAAATATTGCTGACTTTTGGGAAGGAAGCATTTCCGGAACAGGAAGAACGGCTTAGGGAGCTTTTGACCTATGACTATTATCTTCGGGAAAATGCAAAAAGCCGTCCTGCATTTGCAGGGGAATACCGGATGGAAAAAACAGTTTTACGCAGGTTCTATGAGAAAGAGGCCGAAGAACATCGATACTTGCCGGAGTATGAGCAGTATGACAGAAATCAGATGAGGAAGATGACTCATCTGGAACACTTTGCGGAGCTGGGGGAAATGGTTCTTTTTGATTATAACAGAAGGGATCCGTTGACAAGAGAGGCCCGGACGGTTATTATTGCAAAAAAATAGTAAAACAGTTATGATAAAATCGTATGATATTCATAAAATGGAAAGAGGGTTAGAATATGGATTTTCACAATAAAAAGATCAGGAGAATTATGGCAATCGTGATTCTCGTTATTGTGGCAGCAATGGTTGCAACGGCAGTGCTTCCGGCGATGACGATGTAGAGATTTGGAGTAAGAGGTGAGGGAATGGCGTCAATCAAAAAACATAGGAACGGCCGCAAGAAGGCAAATAAAAGCCGTAAAAAGAAGCTTAAGATGATTGCCCTGGCGACGGTAGCCGGGCTGGCTCTCATATTTGGAGGAGTCTATCTTGCGCTTAGAGGTTATGTAGGGAAGGTCGCGGAAGATGTAATCTGCAACAATGTATTTATCGGGACGATAGATGTATCCGGTATGACGAAAAAGGAAGCGGCGGAGGCGCTTCGGACGCAGCTTGGAACGGACGAAGGGCTGGCGGTGACGCTGAAACTCCGGGAACATAATATAGAAGCGTCTTTGAAGGAATTTGGCTATGACAGCCCGGATATTGATAAATTGGCAAAAAAGGCTGTTGACTATGGGAAAAAGGGCAGTATGTGGAAACGTTTCCGACAGATGAAAAAGCTGGAGGACGAAGCTTATGTGTTAAAGGAGAAGTATACAGTCAGCGAGAAGGCGGTTGTGGGACTTCTTGAAGAAAAGGCGGCGCCTCTTCTTCAGGGGCCGGAGAACGCGTATATTACCAGAACGGAAGACGGCCAGCTGAATATTGTGGATGAAAAAGAAGGGGAGACGATCGATGAGAAAGGAATGTCAGAGCGCATTACAAAATATCTGAACGAGAAATGGAAGCGTGAGCCGTTCAGTCTGGAGCTTGCGGTTATCAGAGAAAAGCCGGAGATTATAAGGGCGGATTTGGAAGAAGTGACAGATGAACTGGGCTCTTTTTCTACTTATGCAGGCGGAGGACAGCGCTGGACCAATTTGAAAACCGGGGTTGGAAAACTGAACGGCGTTATATTAATGCCGGGAGAGGAACTTTCGGTTTATGACACGACGGCTCCATACGATGAAGAACATGGATATGTGGAAGGCACAGCTTATGAGAACGGGCAGGTGGTTCCCTCCTATGGCGGCGGAATCTGCCAGGTGTCCTCAACCCTATATAACGCGGTGATTTACGCGGAGTTGGAGATTGTAGAGCGGTATCCCCATTCCATGGCGGTGGACTATGTGGAGCCTTCAAGGGATGCGGCGATTGCGGGCGGAGTTATGGATTTCCGCTTTAAGAATCCGTATTCGGCTCCAATTTACATTTTTGGGGAGATTGATTCGTCAAATCAGCTTCGGGTAGTAATATATGGGAAAGAAACAAGACCGGAAAACCGAAGTATTGAATTTGAAAGCGAGACCTTAAGTACAGAAAATTATGGCGTTACATATAAAGCGGCGCCGGGGCTGGCCTTTGGCCAGATGCAGTATACCGGAAGTCCGCATACCGGCAGGGAAGCCCGTCTTTGGAAGGTGGTTTATGAGAATGGCGCCGAGGTTAGCAGGGATATTTTTAATACCAGCAGTTATGCCAAATCAGATCAGATTGTCGAGGTAGGAACCGCCGGAGGAAGCGCGGAGGCGATCAGCGCGTTGGAGGCGGCCATTGCAAGTCAGGATGGGAATGCGATTAACAGTGCGATTCAGGCGGGATACGGCGGATACAGCGACGGCAATGAAGATGGCGGAGCTTCAGAAGATGGAGGCGGCACGGAATCACAGCAGGAAGATGCAGAAACGGGGATAGAACAATGATTCAGTGGAAGATAGACGGAGCAGATCGCGGGGACGTCCAGGGAGAAAGGTATGCGTTTTTCTGTACTGGAACTTATTATGGAAGCATGAGGGATACCGGCGCTTACGCGTTGTTTGTTCAGGCAAATGAACTTGCCGGCAGAGGGGTGCGGGACGCTTCCGTGGAGATACTGATTTCGATTCCCCCGGATATGGATAAAGCCAGGATCAATTCTGTCAGAAACCATATAAAAAAGGCGGTGAAAAGACTTTCGGAGGAAGGGTTTTCTGTGAAAAAACTGCAGATAAAAGGAGGCGTCCAGAGGGCGCTGCGGGCGCCGGCAGTCCGGATTACGGCAGCAGGGACGTCAGAGTTTCCCCGGGCTGTTTCTGCGTCGGAGATTGCGGGAGGCGGGGGAAACGCCTGCCGGTCCGAAAGGGAATGCCGGGATATCCTGTTGGTGGGTTGGATTGGTATAGAAGGGATGATCAGAATTATTGGAGAACGGGAACGTGAGCTTAGAGAGAGATTTACCCCGGCGTTTATCCGGCAGATGAAAAGCTATGACAGCGAGGTGCTGGGGCTTAGAAAGATAGCGGCGGCGCAAGAACTGGGAATCTCTGTGATTCGTCAGATTACAGAAGGCGGGATTTTGGCGGCGCTGTGGAGGCTTTCGGAGGAAACAGGGCTGGGAATGGATTTGGATATGAAGAAGTTTGCTGTCAGGCAGGAAACTATAGAGGTGTGCGAATATTTCCGCCTGAATCCGTATCAGCTAACTTCCGGAGGGAGTTTTTTGATGTTGGCGGAATATGGCGGGGCTGCGGCAGAAGCGCTCCGGGAGAAAGGGATCGCTGCGGAAGTGATAGGACGGTTTACGGATTGTAATGATAAGGTGATCCGTAATGGGGAAGACGTTAGGTATGTTGACCGGGCGGGAGAGGATGAATTGATGAAGGTTTTGTAGGGGAGTGAGGTTCAGATACCGCCGCGCGGGAAACCGGCTGCACAGCGCCCGTTCTTACGCAATGCTGGGGCGACGCGCCGGTGAACTAACTGCTAACTGCGGCTAGGATGTACAGGTATGCCTGTACATCCAAGTCTTCGTAAGCAGTGGATTTCACCTCTGCTAGGAACGCCCCTTTTATGCGTTGTGTAAGAATGGGCGCTGTGCAGCCGGTTTCCCGCGCGGCGGCATCTGAACCGCGGAGGGTGTTGGGGTTGTTGTTTGGGAAATTGGAGGCAGGAGAGTGTTTGTGGAGTGTTTGTGATGGAATCAGGGGGTGTGGAGAGCTTTTGTATGGTGGAGCTGAGTTGCGGCGCGCGAGGGTAATCGGTACCTGTAGGGGTATGTGAATTATATATGAATAGGTAGAAGGAGAGGATGAGTTATGGAAGTTACGAGACGGCAGATTTTAAATTATATGGAAAGAAACTGCAAGGTTGACGCGGCGGAGCTGGCGGTTTTGCTGGGGACGGACGAGGCTACGGTAAAGGATGAGATCGCGGCGATGGAGAGGGAGAAGATTATCTGCGGATATCATACGATGATTGACTGGGACAAGGCCGGGGTAGATCAGGTGAACGCGCTGATTGAGGTGCGTGTGACGCCTCAAAGGGGCAGGGGATTTGAGAAGATTGCGGAGAGGATTTATAATTACCCGGAGGTTTCTTCTATTTCGTTGATTTCGGGAGCGTATGATTTTTTGGTGACGATAGAGGGGAAATCGTTGATGGAGGTTTCCCGCTTCGTTTCAGAGAAGCTGTCGCCGATTGATGAGGTTGTGGGTACCGCTACGCATTTTATTTTGAAGAAATACAAAGATCACGGGACGATTTTGGCGCAGAAGGATAAAGAAGAAAGGATGCTGGTGACATTGTAATGAGAAATCCATTATCGAAACAGATTACAGAAATACAGCCTTCGGGAATCCGTAAATTTTTTGATATTGTAAGCGAGATGAAGGACGCTATATCCCTGGGAGTCGGGGAACCGGATTTTGATACGCCCTGGAGAGTTCGGGAGGAAGGAATTTATTCCCTGGAGAGAGGGAGGACTTTTTATACATCGAATGCCGGCCTGCAGGAATTAAAGGACGAGATCAGTAAATATCTGGAACGAAAGATTGAAGTAAGTTATGACCCGAAGGATGAGGTGGTGGTTACTGTTGGAGGAAGCGAGGCGATTGACCTTGGATTCCGGGCCATGTTGGATCCGGGGGACGAGGTGCTGATTCCTCAGCCTTCTTACGTGTCGTATCTTCCCTGCGCGGCTTTGGCCGGAGGGACGCCGGTGGTGATTCCGCTGAAAAATGAGAATGAATTCAAGCTTACCAGGGAGGAGCTGGAGGCGGCGATTACTCCAAGGACGAAGATTCTGGTGCTGCCATTTCCGAATAATCCTACAGGAGCGATTATGACGAAAGAGGAATTGGAGCCGATTGCCGAGGCTGTGATCCGGCATGACTTGTATGTGATGTCGGACGAAATTTATTCGGAGCTTACCTATCAAGGGGAACACGCGTCTATTGCATCCCTGCCGGGAATGCGGGAACGAACCCTGGTAATCAATGGGTTTTCAAAAGGGTTTGCTATGACCGGCTGGAGGCTGGGATATGTGTGCGGGCCGAAGCTTATTGTGGAGCAGATGTTAAAGATCCACCAGTATGCAATTATGTGCGCGCCTACCAACAGCCAGTATGCGGCGGTGGAGGCTCTTCGTAGCTGCGGCGGAGAAGTTGAGAAAATGCGGGAGGCATATAATCAGAGGAGACGGTATCTGGTCAGTGAATTTGCCCGTATGGGACTGGAATGTTTTGAACCTTACGGCGCATTTTATATTTTCCCCAGTATACAGGAATTCGGCATGACCTCGGAGGAATTTGCTGAGAGATTTCTGGAGGAGGAGAAGGTTGCGGTGGTGCCGGGAACTGCGTTCGGAGCATGCGGCGAAGGGTTTTTGCGGATATCTTACGCATATTCCTTGGAGGATCTGAAAGTGGCGCTGGAAAGGTTTGAAAGGTTTGTGGGAAAACTGCGGAAAGCAAGGTAACAGAAATGAAGCGGAAGAGTCCATACTTTCCGGTTAGAAGAATTTCGGAAATGAGTTGTTTATGTTCTCCCGGAGCGCATGCTTCGGGAGACGTTTTGTGTGATAGATACGAAAGACTGAGGGGGCGGGTAAAATAGAAGTATAAAAAATGAAATGTTTAGAAGCGTATTGAAAAAATGCGGGATGTGTGATAAGGTGTACATAAATTCTATTTTGTTCCTAGATTTTCTGTGAACAGTACTGCTGCGGCAGGAGCCACAGAACAAAGGGGGGAAGCGTATGAAAAAAGAAGAAAAGTACGGAGCAAGATCGGGGGAAGCGTGCGCGGATAGGGATGAACCCTGTAGGTACGTGCTGAAAAGGGATTCGGAGCAGTCTGCGGTGAAGGAAGCGACGGCGGCTTATGGAATCCAGAAAAAACAAGGCGAGTACACCCTGGAAGATTACTATGCGCTGCCGGATGATATAAGGGTGGAGCTGATTGACGGCGTCATCTATGATATGTCGTCGCCGAGGACGGTACATCAGGATATTGCGTTTATGATCCATATGGCATTTTATGATTATGTGAAGAAGAATAAGAAGCCCTGCAGAGTATTTGAGGCTCCGGTGGACGTCCAGCTTTTTTGTGATAATAAAACCATGGTTCAGCCGGATGTGCTGGTAGTCTGCGACCGGGACAAGATAAAAGGATTTGGAATCTTCGGCGCGCCGGATTTTATCCTTGAGATACTTTCGAAATCTACCAGAAAGAAAGATATGGGTATTAAGCTTGAAAAATATATGGAGGCGGGGGTGCGGGAATACTGGATTATCGACCCCTGTAAGGAAGCGCTGATTACCTATTATTTTGAGGATGAGAATTTTTTGCCCTGCGTATATCCGCTGACAGGAAGCGTGCCGGTAGCGATTACAGGAGGGGAGCTTCAGATTGATTTAGAGACTGTGGCAGAATCCAACCGGGAATTAGGGTTACTGGGAGCGGAGTGAACGGCGGCCATGCGGCGCAAACGTGTCAAAGATTTTTTGTTTTGCAGCAATAGTGTGCTGACTGCATTATATTCAGGCAAACCTTCTTGCCTATCCGTCCATCTGCCGCGTTGGATTTTCTATCCGTAGCCACCGCTACGCCGTCGAAAATCCGCCTTGCAGATGAGCGAATATTCTGCGGAGTTTCGCCAGATATAATGCGGTCAGCACACTAGTAAAGCGGGAGGGTTAAAATCCGACTGTCGGTTGGGGAGAGAACTTGCATTTATACATTTGGGAGGAGATAGCGTATGTTTCATATTGTATTATACGAACCGGAGATTCCGGCGAATACCGGAAATATCGGCCGTACCTGCGCGGCTACGAATACCAGGCTTCATTTGATTGAGCCTCTTGGTTTTCGGCTGGATGAGAAAAGCCTTAGGCGTGCGGGGATGGATTATTGGAAGGATTTGGATGTGACTACCTACATCAATTATGATGATTTCATGGAAAAGAATCCGGATGCGAAGATTTATATGGCTACTACAAAGGCGCCTAATGTTTATACCGAGGCACAGTATGAGCCGGACTGCTTTCTTATGTTCGGAAAAGAAAGCGGAGGAATACCTGAAGAGATCTTGGCGAGACACAAAGAAAACAGCATTCGTATCCCCATGATGGGAGATACGAGGTCTTTGAATCTCGGGAATTCAGTGGCGATTGTTTTGTATGAGGCGTTGAGGCAGAACGGATTCGCAGGGATGAATTTAGAGGGGCATTTGCATCGTCTGGAGTGGGGTTCTTGCTAGGAAACGCCCGGACAGTAATCAAATTTGAGATAAATGTGTAAAAAAGTTGGAATATACTAAAAATATTTACAAAAAAATGAAAGGATTTGGTAAAATAAATGGATTTTTAGTCAAAGGCGAAGTATAATAAGATGGAATGTTTTTTACTTTGTAAATGAGAGAGGTGGTGAATAGATGGTAGAAGAGACTATTCGTACAATCAAAGAAGCGGAGCGGAAAGCCGATGAACTGGTGAAGCAGGCGGAGGACAAATGCTCTGAGATTTTGGAGAGGGCATCTGCGCAAGCCAGTGAGGCAAAGGAGCAGGCCGTCCGGGAGGCCAAAGCATCTGCGGAAGCCAAACTGGCGGCGGTAAAAGCGGAAGGTGATGAATCTGTTAAAAAAGCATTACAAGATGTAGATAAGCAGATCGCCTCTCTTAAGACAGATGCGGGACAAAAGGCAGAAGAGGCTATAGCGGCTGTTATAGCGGATATTGCGTAATCCGGCATACAGTAATGAGTAAAGGAGGGATGCGGTTATGGCAGTACTGCAGATGCAAAGAGTGAGTATCTGCGCGCTTAAGAAAGACCGTAAAGCCATTCTGGAGAAGCTTCAGTCTATGGGTATCATGGAGATTAACCACATGATAGAGGATGACGAAGGTTTTGAACGGATGGATACAATGAATGCCAGGCAGGGGTTTGAAAGAAACGCCCAGACAGCGGATCATGCGCTGGATGTATTGAATCAGTATGTTCCAGAGAAGAAATCCATGTTTGCAGGCCTGGAAGGAAAGAAACTTGTAGGGCAGGATCAGTTCCAGAAGACGGTTTCCAGAAAAAAGGAAATTATGAGGGACGCTAAGGCTTTGCTGGACTTTAGCAAGGAAATAGCAGAGAGCAAAGCGGGCATTCTGAAGCTGGAGAATCAGATAGAAAGTTTGAATCCCTGGATGGCTCTGGACGCGCCTATGAATTTTAGCGGGACGGCAAAGACTTCTATGATGCTTGGAACCATGGCCCCGGGAACCACACAGGAGGCTGTATATTCGTTGATTTCAGCGCATGCTCCGAATACGGAGGCCGTGGATGTGGAAATCATTGCCTCTGATAAAGACGCAGTGTATCTCGCGGTATTCTGTATGAAGAATGACGAGCGTACGGTGGAGGACGCGCTGAGAGCGGGAGGTTTTGCGAGGCCGACTCAATTGATGGATAAAGCGCCTCGGCAGGCAAAGGAAGATTATGAAGCGGAGAAGAAGAAACTGGAGTCCCGGATTAGCGGGATTGCAAAGGAGATTGCAGGGAAAGAAGGTATCCGTGAAGAACTGAAGGTGATATCCGATTATTTCCGTATCCGTGCGGAGAAGTATGAGATACTCGGAACGCTCCCGCAGTCGCAGAGAACCTTTATCATCAGCGGTTATGTTGCGAAAAGGTATGTTCCTTCCGTAGAGAAAGCCATCGGCGGCAGATTTGACTGTATCGTGGACGTGGAAGAACTCAAAGAAGAAGAGGAACCGCCGGTAATCTTAAGCAACAATGGTTTCTCAGCCAGTGTAGAAGGCGTACTGGAATCGTATGCGCTGCCCCATAAAGGGGAGTTTGACCCGACAACGATTATGTCGTTTTTCTATGTGTTTTTCTTTGGTATGATGCTGTCCGACGCGGCATACGGAGCAATCTTGGCGATTGCATGTTTTGTGGTATTGAAGAAGTTCCCGCGGATGGGCGCAGGAATGAAGAAGATGATGAAGATGTTTATGTACTGCGGTATCTCTACGCTGATTTGGGGAATTTTGTTCGGCGGATATTTTGGCAATGTAGTGGATATCGTGTCGGCGACATTCTTCGGAAAGACGGTTACCGTACCGGCATTGTGGTTCGCGCCGCTGAACGACCCGATGAAGCTGCTGATCTATTCCCTGGCGTTTGGACTAGTGCATTTGTTCGTGGGTTTGGGAATCAAAGGCTATATGCTGATTAAGGACGGAAAGACTCTGGACTTCTTCTGCGATGTGGTTTTGTGGTACGCATTTCTGATCGGTTTGATTCTGATGCTGATTCCGACGGATATTTTCGCATCGATTATGGGATCAAAGGTTGTATTCCCGGATGCCCTTAACAAGTTGGCAAAGGGACTTGCAATTGTAGGCGCTCTGGGACTGGTACTTATGTCGGGGCGTGAGAATAAGAATCCTGCGCTGCGGCTGGCATTAGGCGCATATGACCTATATAATATCACAGGATGGCTCAGCGACGTGTTATCCTATTCCCGTCTGCTGGCTCTGGGTCTTGCTACCGGAGTTATTGCTTCGGTTATTAACCAGATGGCAAGCATGGCAGGAAATGGTATCGTGGGAGCAATTGTTTTTATTCTTATATTTATTGTGGGACATACGCTGAACCTTGCAATTAATCTGCTGGGAGCTTATGTACACACCAACCGTCTCCAGTTCGTAGAGTTCTTTGGAAAGTTCTATGAAGGCGGCGGCAAGGCGTTTCATCCATTTGAGTCGGATACGATGTATGTAACCATTCAGGATGGAAGCGAGAGTAATTAGTTATTGCCTGCGGATGCCTCGCAACATTGCTGCATGAGGCATGAAACAGTGAAAGAACAGGCAGCGACAAGAATTCATTCTGCCGGGTACGGCATGTATGATAATAATCCGTAAGGATGAGTTTAAGAAATGATAATTAAAGGAGGAACATTATAATGGAAGGTATCAGTATTTGGAGTAATTTAGGGCTTGTATATGCACTGCTTGGCGCGGCAGTAGCAGTATTTCTTGCAGGAGCAGGTTCTGCGATTGGCGTAGGTATTGCAGGTCAGGCAGCAGCAGGCGTTGTTACAGAGGATCCAAGCAAGTTCGGTCAGGTACTGGTTATGCAGCTTCTGCCAGGTACGCAGGGTCTGTACGGACTGCTGATCGGTTTCATCACATTGTCTAAAGTAGGCATTATCGGCGGCGGCGCAGCACAGCTTGATCCGCAGACAGGACTTCTGATTCTTGCAGCATGTCTGCCAATCGGTATCGTAGGTTTGATTTCCGGTAAGTATCAGGGAATGACTTCCGCCGCATCTATCGGTATCATCGCAAAGAGACCGGATCAGTTCGGTAAGGCAATGCTGTTCCCTGCAATGGTTGAGACATACGCAATCCTTGCACTTCTGATTTCTTTCCTTGCTGTAAGCGGCGTACAGGTATAAGGGTAAATTATTAGGAGAAATCAGGGAAAAGGAGAGCGAAGCATGACTGGATTAGAAAAAATGAAAAGTCAGATTCTGGACGAAGCGAAGGCTTTGGCTGATAGTAAGATAGCAGAAGCGAACCGCAGGGCAGAAGAGATTCTTGAAGAAGCAAAAGCAGATGCCGAGAAGTCCGCCGCAAACATTTCCCAAAGATCAGACAAGGATGTTGCGAACTATAAAGAGCGAATCCTCTCTTCCATCGATCTGCAGAAGAGGACAAAGCTTCTGGCTGCAAAGCAGGAAGTGATCGCAGAGGTATTAGATCAATCCTATGACAGGCTGAAGACGATGAAAATAGGGGAATATTTTGCAATGCTTCTTAAGCTGGCAGAGAAATACGTTCTTCCGCAGGAAGGAACTATTTATTTCTCAAAGGCAGACCTTGCGAGAATGCCGGAGAGCTTTGAGAGCGATGTGAAGAAGCTTGCGGAAGCGAAAGGCGGGAAGCTTGATATTTCAGGAGAAGGAAGGAATATTGAGAACGGTTTTGTTCTTGCTTATGGCGGAATTGAAGAGAACTGCACATTAAAGGCAATATTTGATGCGAAGAGAGATGAGTTTGCAGATAAGATTCATCATATTCTATTTTAACGCGTAAGAAAGGAAAATGTAGCATGAGTGAACAATATACTTACGCGGTTGCCCGCATACGGGCGCTGGAAGTGTCGCTGTTTTCAAATTCCGGCATTGACCAGCTTATGGCGTGCCAGACATATGAACAGTGCCTGCAGCTCTTGTCTGAGAAAGGTTGGGGAGACGCGGAGACCGGTTTGAATGCGGAAGCCATGCTGTCTAAGGAAGAGGAGAAGATTTGGGAGATCGTAAAGGAACTGCACATACCGATGGAGACATTTAACGTGCTGTCCTATCCCAAGCTGTTCCACAATCTGAAAGCTGCTATCAAGGAAGTGTGTACGGAAGAAATGGAACGCCATATCTTTTACGACGACGTAAGCATTCCGGGAGAGGAAATGCTTGCAATTGTGAAAGAAAAGGAGTTTGACCGGCTTCCGAAGGAGATGCAGGAGGCGGCAGGCGAGGCCTATGAGTCTCTTCTTCATACCAGGGATGGGCAGATGTGCGATGTCATTATCGACAGAGCCGCCCTGGAGGCGATCAGGAAAGCCGGAAGAGACGCAAAGGATGCAATCATCCGGGATTACGCAGAATCTACCATAGCCGTGGCAGACATCAAGATTGCAGTGCGTTCGGCAAAAACCGCGAAGTCTTTGGATTTTATGAATCGGGCAATGGCAGAATGTGACAGCCTGAGTGTAAGTCAGCTTGCGAAGGCGGCTCTCGGAGGCATGGATGCAGTCCGGGAATACCTGCAGGGGACAGAATATACAGAAGGGGCTGACGCTCTGGCAGAGTCTCCTTCTGCATTTGAGCGCTGGTGTGACAATCGAATCATTCAGACCATCAGTCCACAGAAATATAAGGCATTTGGCATAGGACCTGTCGTGGCCTATGTAATTGCCAGACAAAATGAAATAAAAACGGTGCGGATCATCCTGTCAGGAAAGCAGAACGGCCTGTCAGATGAGTCCATCCGGGAAAGGGTAAGGGAAATGTATGTATAAGGTTGCAGTAATGGGCGATTATGACAGTATTTACGGTTTTGCCACTCTGGGACTGGATACATTTCCGGTAAACGACCCTTCAGAGGCAGCCAGAATACTGCATCAGCTTGCAGACGGGAAGTATGGGATTATCTATATCACAGAAGCCCTGGCGGCACAGTTAAAGCATGAGATTTCAAAATATCAGGAACAGATTAGTCCGGCGATTATTCAGATTCCAGGTGTTTCAGGCAACACCGGAGCAGGAGTGACAGGAGTAAAGAAGTCTGTGGAAACCGCAGTTGGTTCCGATATATTGTTTGGTGAATAGTGGGGTGATTAATCAAAATGAGTAGTATAGGTACAATAAAAAAAGTAGCAGGACCTTTGGTTATCGCATCCGGTATGCGTGATGCCAATATGTCCGACGTTGTACGTGTTAGTAAGCGGCGTTTGATTGGAGAGATTATCGAGATGCACGGCGACGAGGCGTCCATCCAGGTATATGAGGAGACGTCAGGCCTTGGACCCGGTGAGCCGGTAGAATCTACAGGCGCGCCTATGTCCGTTGAGCTGGGGCCTGGTCTTATTACCAGTATTTATGACGGAATTCAGCGTCCGCTCGACGACATTATGAAGATTTCAGGAAATAACTTACAGCGCGGCGTGGAAGTTGCTTCCCTGAAAAGAGATAAGAAGTGGGAATTTGTCCCGGTTGCGAAGGCCGGCGATACCGTAGAGGCCGGAGACGTACTGGGAACCGTACAGGAAACCGCTGTTGTACAGCAGAAAATCATGGTTCCTTACGGTGTAAAAGGTACGGTAAAAGAAGTGAAGTCCGGTGAATTTACGGTAGAAGAAGTGGTAGCTGTGATTACAACTAATGAAGGCGATAAAGAACTTACCATGATGCAGAAATGGCCGGTTCGTAAGGGACGTCCTTATGTGAAGAAACTGCCGCTTGACGCGCCGCTTGTTACAGGCCAGCGTGTGGTCGATACGTTCTTCCCGATTGCAAAGGGCGGCGTTGCTGCCGTTCCGGGGCCATTTGGAAGCGGTAAGACGGTTATCCAGCATCAGCTTGCAAAATGGGCGGAAGCGGATATTGTGGTTTATATCGGATGCGGAGAGCGCGGTAATGAGATGACCGACGTTCTGAACGAATTCCCGGAGCTGAAAGACCCGAAGACGGGGCGTTCCCTGATGGAGAGGACTGTCTTGATTGCTAATACGTCAGACATGCCGTTTGCGGCTCGTGAGGCTTCTATTTATACAGGTATTACGATTGCGGAGTATTTCCGCGATATGGGATATTCCGTAGCTTTGATGGCGGATTCTACCTCCCGTTGGGCCGAGGCGCTTCGCGAGATGTCCGGACGTCTGGAAGAGATGCCTGGAGAGGAAGGTTATCCGGCATATTTGGGTTCCCGTCTGGCAGAGTTCTACGAGAGAGCGGGACGCGTGCAGTCGTTAGGACAGGATAAGAGAGAAGGCGCTCTGTCTGTAATCGGTGCAGTATCGCCTCCGGGCGGCGATACCTCCGAGCCGGTATCCCAGGCAACCCTTCGTATTGTAAAGGTATTCTGGGGACTGGATGCTGCTCTTGCATATAAGAGACATTTCCCGGCTATTAACTGGCTGACCAGCTATTCTCTGTACTTGGATAATATGCAGAACTGGTTTAATGAAACCGTTGCAGAGGACTGGATGGAAGACCGCCAGAAGATGATGAGTCTTCTGACTGAAGAGGCAGCTTTGGAAGAGATCGTACAGATGGTAGGTATGGACGCGTTATCGCCTATCGACCGTCTAAAGATGGAAGCGGCAAGATCCATCCGTGAGGACTTCCTGCACCAGAACTCTTTCCATGAAGTAGATACCTACACGCCGCTCAGAAAGCAGTACCTGATGATGAAGCTGGTAGTTGCATTCTACGAGCTTGCTTCCGAGGCGCTGGGCAAGGGCGCGTCTATGAAGGTTCTTCTTGGAATGGATGTAAGAGAAAGAATCGGCCGTTATAAGTATACGAAGGCTGAGGACATTGAGAAAGAATATGAGAAGATTATGAACGAACTCCACGAAGAGATTTCAGGAGCATTCGGGAAGGAGGACTTCTAAATTATGCCAAAGGAATATAGAACCATACAGGAAGTTGCCGGACCGCTGATGATGGTAAAGGGTGTAGAGGGAGTCGCATTTGACGAACTCGGCGAGATTGAGCTTGCAACCGGCGAGACCCGTCGGTGCAAGGTGTTAGAGGTGGACGGCGACAATGTTGTAGTACAGCTCTACGAGAATGCTGCCGGCATCAATTTGAGCAACAGTAAAGTCCGTTTCTTAGGACGCAGCATGGAGCTTGGCGTATCCGGTGATATGCTGGGACGTGTATTTGACGGTCTGGGACGTCCGATTGACGACGGACCGGAGATTCTGCCGGATGAGAGAAGGGATATCAACGGCCTGCCTATGAACCCGGCGGCCAGAGTATACCCAGAGGAGTTTATACAGACCGGCGTATCTGCGATCGACGGCCTGAATACGCTGGTTCGCGGACAGAAGCTTCCGATTTTCTCCTGTTCCGGTCTGCCCCATTCACAGCTTGCCGCACAGATTGCGAGACAGGCGAAGGTTCGGGGAACCGACGAGAAATTCGCCGTTGTATTTGCGGCGATGGGTATTACTTTCGAGGAGTCCAACTACTTTATCGAGTCCTTTAAGGAGACAGGAGCCATTGACAGAACAGTTCTGTTTATCAATCTGGCAAACGACCCGGCGGTAGAGCGTATCTCTACGCCTCGTATGGCGCTGACCGCAGCAGAGTATCTAGCATTCGAGAAAGAGATGCACGTGCTGGTTATCTTAACAGATATTACAAACTATGCGGACGCGCTTCGTGAGATTTCCGCTGCGAAAAAGGAAGTTCCGGGACGCCGCGGCTATCCGGGATATATGTATACAGACCTTGCGACCATGTATGAACGTGCAGGACGCCAAAGAGGAAAGGATGGAAGTATCACGATGATTCCGATCCTTACCATGCCTGAGGATGATAAGACCCATCCGATTCCTGACCTTACCGGATACATTACCGAGGGACAGGTAATCTTAAGCCGTGAGCTGTACCGCAAAGGTTTACAGCCGCCAATCGATGTGCTTCCGTCGCTGTCCCGTCTGAAAGACAAAGGTATTGGCGAAGGAAAGACAAGGGCGGATCATGCAAATACCATGAACCAGTTATTCGCGGCGTACTCCCGCGGTAAGGATGCGAAGGAATTGATGACAATCCTTGGCGAAGCTGCGCTGACAGAGATTGACTTGAAGTATGCGGAATTTGCGGATGCATTTGAAAAAGAATACGTATCTCAGGGTTATAACAATGACCGCGGTATTGAAGAGACTTTGGAAATCGGCTGGAAATTACTGTCTATGCTGCCAAGAGCAGAGCTGAAACGTATCGACGACAAGTTCCTTGACCAGTACTATGGTAAGCAGTAAGCCGTGCGCGGATGTCCAGAAACAGTTATGCAGGCTTGCCTGCAGATAACTGATTCTGGACAGACGCATAGGGCGTCAGCCCGCAGCGAGAAGAAGCGAAGCGGAATCGAGCTGGCACGGCGGAAGGAGCCAGAGGATAACTGATTCTGGATAGACGCATAGGGCGTCAGCCCGCAGCGAGAAGAAGCGAAGCGGAATCGAGCTGGCATAGCGGAAGAAAACCATAGATAGGAAGGAAAAGGAGGTTAGATAAATGGCATCAAAGCAGATTACTCCTACCCGTATGGAGCTTACCAAGACGAAAAAGAAACTGGTTACCGCCAGAAGAGGACACAAGCTCCTCAAAGATAAGCGTGACGAGTTGATGCGTCAGTTTTTGGAACTCGTGAAGGAGAATATGGAGCTGCGTAAGAAGGTAGAAGCCGGAATCCTCTCTGCAAATAAGAACTTTGTCATTGCGAAGGCCGGAATGGATGAAGCTACTCTGAATACGGCGTTGATGGCGCCGAAACAGGAAGTTAATCTAGAGGTAGGCCACAAGAATGTTATGAGTGTTGATATCCCTGTTTTTCATGCAACTACAAGAACAGCGGATGCCAATGATATCTATTCTTATGGATTTGCATTTACTTCCAGTGATTTAGACGGCGCGGTGAAGTCACTTGCCGATATCCTGCCGGATATGCTGAAACTTGCGGAAGTCGAGAAAGCATGCCAGCTTATGGCGGCTGAGATCGAAAAGACCAGGCGGCGTGTAAACGCGCTGGAGCATGTGACGATTCCCGATGCGCAGGAAACGATTAAGTATATCACGATGAAGCTGGACGAGAATGAGCGAAGCTCTCAGATTCGTCTGATGAAGGTGAAGGATATGATGCTGGAGGAAGCGCATCACTACAGCGAAAGGGAAGCGTAGAAAAGCGATAAGCGAAAGGATACCGGAAACGGTTTAAAAAGACTTTGTATGGATGAGGTTACATCATTACAAAGTCTTTTTTTATATAAATAAATCACTTGTATTTTACATAAATATATGATATTATATGTCTACTTAACATCGACATATCTGTTGTTCTAAGTATCAAGTCCGGCGCGTGGGCATTTCTTATATTCTCTGGAATCTTTGAGAATACCAATTGTAATTTTAGATAAAACATATTATAATGGAGGTAATCTATATGGTACAAAACAAACGGCCGAATCAGGAATCGGAACATTCTCTTCACATTAACAGAAGACATAAGGATAGCTTGTTCCGAATTGCCTTCCGTGAAAAAGAGAAGCTGTTGGAACTTTATAATGCTATTCACAATTCGGAGTATGATGATCCCGCGGAGCTGACCATATATACGATAGAAGATGTTGTATTTATGGGAATTAAGAATGATATTTCTTTTCTGGTAGGAGAAACTCTGAATCTGTATGAACATCAGAGTACGGAAAACCCCAATATGCCAATCCGCGGGTTGATGTATTTTGCAAAAAACTATGAAAGTTATATTGCAAGGAATGATCTGGATATTTACGGAAGCAGGCGCCAGCTGCTCCCTTTGCCGCAGTATTACGTACTGTATAATGGGGCGAAGGATACGGAAGATAAGAAAGTACTTGAACTGAAAGATGCGTTTCCGGAGTTGGGGGGAATAGAGCCGTGCCTGAACTGCCGAGCTACTTTGCTGAATATTAATTGTGGCCATAATCGGGAAATAATGGAGCGCAGCCAGACATTAAAGGATTATTCTGTCTACATACAGAGGATTCGGGATAATAAAGTATCCGGCATAAGTATATCGGAAGCGGTAGAGAAGGCAACAGAAGCCTGTATTCGGGATGGAATTCTTAAGGATATTCTTATCAAGAATAGCGCGGAGGTGAAACATATGGTACTGGGAACATGGGGAACAGAAAACCATTTAAGAAAGCAGAGGGAAGAGAGGGAGCAGATAGAGAAAGAGAATGCCCGCATGGAGAAAGAGAATGCTCGGATGGAGAAAGAGAATGCTCGGATGGAGAAAGAGAATGCCCGCATGGAAAAAGAGAATGCGCGTATAGAAAAAGAAAATAAACAGTTAAAGTGGAAAAACACCGTACTAGAAGAAAAAGAAATTGAGCTAAAACGCGAAACCAATGAATTAAAACGGGAAGCAACTAGCTTTAAACAGAGAAGCAATGAACTGGAGAATAGAAGCGCTGCAATCGATTTATTGACGCAGATCCTTCTGGATGCAGGGAAAATAGGGGAATTGAGAAGAACATTAAAGGATGAAGCATATCGCAGGGAGCTGCTGGAAGAATACGCATTACTTGGCGGCGCCAGAAATTAGTTTTTCCAGATGTGCAGCAGAACAAGCACAACTGTACGTCGAAAAATACCCTCAGTGGATAAGGGGCGTGTATTCCTTTGTCCACTGAGGGTACCATGCAATGTTAAAAAGTAACGTCAAAGTATTTCAGGAGAATGTCTTCGGCCTCCGGATTCCAAAGTCCGTTGTGGATGTCGCAGGAATCGGCGAGCATCCGGAATAATTCGTTTGTTTCCCCTTTTTTTCGAAAATCTGTAATTGCTGTCAGAGGCATTTCGATAGGCAGATACATGAGTTTCTTTCCGCCTGGTATCTGGGGAAGATTTTTAGTTGCCTCTGCGATGGCGTCAATGCCGCCAATATGGGTTATCATCAGGGAGGGGTCTAACTTTTTTCTGGAGATTAGTTCAAGCGCGTCCAGAAGATCCTGTTTGGAGCCGCCGGAGGAACCGATTATTTTTGTTCTCCTGTAATGGCAGTCGTACAGATTCATTTCGGCGCTGAAAGCTTTGTCAGCAGGGCCGGCAAACAGGTTCATGCAGCCGTCCATAGCCAGAATTTTATTTCCGGTTTCTGCCAGACGGCGGATAGGAGCAAAAATAAATACGTCGTCGTAACCGTATCCGCCGGTTAGTTCCATTAATAATTCCGATTCATCGCCGTAGTCTGCTGTGTTAACGAACATAAGTTCTACGTTCTTCTCGGCTGCGTAAGCTTTTGAAATTACTTCTTCGGCTCTTTTCAGCCGGTCGCTCTTTACTTCAGTTACAACGATCCTGCCAGGGCGCTTGTCGGGTTCGAGAGCCAGGGCGTAGCTGACAGCTCCCAGACCCATAGGGCCGCAGCCGCCAAGAATTATTGTGTTTCCGCCGGGCTTTACGCCGATGGGTTTTTCATAGCTCTGATCCGTTGTATGGAAATTTGCATGAAACCCGCCGATAATACAGTAAATGGGTTCTGCCATAGACACTTCATAAAAGGTCTGGCCGGAATAGTGAAGCAGACACCCTTTTTCTATGATGTTGCCGGGGATAATGCAATATGTCACATCGCCGCCGAAATAGGGGAAGGAGTATCCGGGAGCGCCCATGCAGCCGGGGATTCCGGGGAGTACGGCAAATCGTTCTCCTTCTTTATATTCCTCTTTCCATTTTGAGCCTACTTTTGCAATAATACCGGAAAATTCATGTCCGATTATAATTGGATGCTCGCTGACATCGTTAGGGACACGAATATGTTCTGCTCCGAGTTTGCTTTCCTTCCATGTGGACATGCATAAGCTGTCGCTGATGATTCGTAGGAGTATTTCATCCTCCTGCAGCTCTGGCAAATCAAATTCTTCTGTACGCAGATCCTCTGCTCCATATAGTCTTACTCCCTTAACTTTCATAATAATCTCCTTTCTTTTATGTATTCGTAGTTTTCATGGGGAAAACAGTAAGCCGTAATGCTTATATATCGCAATCCACGGACAAATTCGGCAACCGTAACGGAATCCGGCCATTAAGAATCTGCCGGGGAGGGGCGGATTCTTATTTGGGCTAATATACGCGTTTTTACAGATTTTCAGTGGGTGAAAATGGTGTAAATAGTAATCTTTATCCAGTTAGCTTTGCGAGGGTTATGCAAGGCGTCTCTATTTCTTGCCGCATATGCGGACTGCCTCCCGAATCAGCGCTGCAAAGATTTCAACCTGAAAAGCAGTCCGGGTAGTAAACAGGCCGTTGATATCCGGCTGCGCAATTAATGCGCCGCTGTTTTTCGGGTTCACGCTTCCGCCGTACAAGATGGGGATCTCGTTTCCTGCATCTTGAAATAAGCCGACCAGACATCTGCGGATTTCCTGATGCATTTGCCGGGCGTACTCTACCGGGGCAGGGACGCCGTCTGTACCGATCGACCATACCGGTTCGTAGGCAATCCATATTTTTTCAGCGGCAGTTTCAGGAGAAATATTGTGTAATCCTGTTTTTAACTGGGTGTGGAGTACTTCTACACTTATGCCGAAATCTTTTTCTTCCTTTGTCTCGCCTATGGCAAGTAGAGTGGTGAAGCCGTATTCCAAAGCCTTTTTAACTTTTTTATTCTCGGTTTCATTTGATTCCCCAAATCCGTGGCGCCGCTCGGAATGACCGACCATCACCAATTCAACGCCCAGTTCTTTTAACATTTCGGGAGAAATTTCTCCGGTAAACTGTCCCTCAGATTCCCAGCACATATTCTGCGCGCCCAGCATAAATTGGCTGCGGACGCTGGTTTTGCTTGCGCTTTCCAGAGAGGTGTAGGAAGGAATAAAGAAAAACTGGACTTTTTCCCGGTCAATATCTCTGGTTGCGGCAGAGATTGCCTGAAGATATTCTTCGGTTGCCCGTATATTTTTATACATTTTAAAATTGCTTCCGATGTAAAGCTGTTTTTTCATTGGCTCCTCCTTATATAGACGCGGCGGAGGGTATTTTTGTAATACGCAGCTTGCCTGCGGCAATTCCGCTGTAGTCTGATTTGATGATAAATATATTGTAGGAAAAAGTATTGTTTTTGTAAATTGTCTATAAGTACGTATTTTGCAAAGGCTTTTATAAGAAGAGTGCAAAAATAGCCTTTATCCTTCAGCAAAGGACTGTTAAGATTGAGAAAGAGCATTGCCGCGCCGGATGAAAATCTATGAATGCAAGGAAAAAATCGGAATTTGCATGCGGAATATATTTAACTGTGCAAAAATCAAATTTATGATACATTGCATAATTGGGGCTTCATTTTTAAAATAAAGGGTGCAGAGGTTCATTTCCGTAAAAGCATTCATTCATGCTTTATGCGGGAAATGGCGCGGCTTACGGCATCCGGCGGGCGCAGACAGCCTGCACGGACAGGGGATTTTCGAGAAAAGGAGACGCAAAATGGACCTGATGTTAATCCGGATTATGAAAGAACTATTGGAACTGTACAATTATATTACAACAGAAGAACTGGCAGAGCGCATAGGCATTTCACTAAGCAGCGTCCGCCATCGAATGGGCAGGGTAAAGGAGGCGTTTCGGGAATACGGGATTGCAATTGAACATGTCCCCAGAAAAGGAATAAAGCTAAAGGCTTCAGAATCCGAACGAAACCATATGTACCGGCACATGCAGGATGTGGCGTACAGCACGCCGGAGACAAAGGAATACCGGAAAGAATACATCCTGAAGACCCTTTTCGAGTACAGCGATAATTATACGGTGCAGTTGTTTGCGGAAGACCTGTTTGTGAGTAAGAAAATTATTTCCAGAGATTTAGCAGAGGTAGAAAAGTTCCTGGCAGGTTACCAGGTGAAGCTGATGATAAGGAGAAACAGTGGAATCCTTATGAAAGGAAATGAATTCGATGTAAGGCAGGCGATGATTTCCCATTACAATTCGCTTTGGTGGTACAAAAGGTACGATGAAAAGCCGGATGCGGTAGACCCCCGCATCAGCAGGCGGGCGTGGACTTATATGAACGAGATGTATGGCGACCTGGATTTGGTCAATCTGCAGAGGCAGTTGCTTCTTGCGGAGCAGGAGCTGGGACTGACCTGGACCGATATTGCATTTTCCAGGCTATTGGAATACCTTGTGATTACCAAACGGCGCATCCAGAAAAACTGGATGATTGAAAATGTACAAAGCCGTATGCTCCTTCCGGTGGAAGACGCTTATATCCAGGCGGCAGGAAGACTTTTATGGCAGGCGGCGGGAAAGGATCAGGCAGCGCAGGAGATCCAGTATCTTGCGGCAAGAATTTATGTTGCAGGAACAGTCTGGCCCCGGGAAAGCGAGAACAGCGAACGTTTCCGGCTTTGCGCAGTCCGTTACTTGGGGCAGGTCGGCGAAGTCCTGAATCGAAGAGATTTGGGCGAGAACGAAGGGCTGGTGCAAAAGCTGTGTGAAATGCTTTCGGTAATACAATATAAGGAAAATTACCATATTACGGACTGGACGGATTCCAACAGAGAGGTCAAAAAAAATATGAGCGTTTTGTATGGAATCTGTCTGCTGCAGACTCACGTGTTGGAAGAGGGAACCGGGTTGACACTCAGCCAGGACGATTTGGCCCAGATTGCGGTCTGCATAAAAAATTATATGCAGAAAAGCAGGAAAGAAGCGATATTTGTAACGGCAGCCGATACAGAATCTGCAGATTACCAGTTGGAGAAGCTGAAAAAGCGATTTCCGGAGCTTCATTTTACAGGCGCAGTTCATTACCAGAAGTTTCAATCAGAGTCCTGCCGGGACAGGCTTATCATTTCTTCCGTTGATTTGAAACAAAAAAACGCAAATATTTACAAGATAACCAAACATGTAAATAATGAGGATTTGGCAAAGCTGGAAGAAGAGCTGAAAAGAAACCAGGGAAGTTCAAGGAATTGGCGGGAACTGCTTGCCGGAAACCTTGCGTGGGAGGTAAACGCTAAGGATAAGGCGGATGCCATTAGCCAGATTTGCAGCGTTTTAATGGAGAAAGGATATGTTTCAGCGGATTTTGAAGAAAAACTTTTGCAGAGGGAAGTCCTTACGCCGACTACGATTGGGAACCGGACTGCAGTCCCTCATGTATTTGACGAACATGTGAGAAAGGAATTTATTGCCGTGATTCGCCTGCGGCATAGAATCTTGTGGGACGGTAAGGAACAGGCCGATCTTCTGCTTGTTATGGCGGCAAGCCCTGGGCGGATTTTGGACGCATCTGGTTTTCTGCTGGATTGTAAAGAGTTGTACAGTAGAGATGGGAAGATTTTTAAATAGTATGCTAGCATGCAGAAAAATGAGATATGTAAAGCAATAAAAAGTTAGTGACAGGCTTAGAACGTATAGGAGGAACTTACAAATGTTAGTAAATATGACCGATATTCTGGCAGAAGCAGAAGGCATGGGATATGGGATTCCATGTATTAATACGCCGAATCATGAAACGCTCCGGGCGGTAATCGAGGCGGCAGAGGAGTTACATACGCCGGTGATTATTGACCATGCGGAGGTACATAATTCTCTGATTCCCATTGAGCGGATGGGGCCGGAGATGGTAAAAGCGGCGGCAGCGGCAAAGGTTCCGGTGTGTGTGCATCTGGATCATGGAAAAAGCTATACATTTTTAATGCGCGCGCTGGAAGCGGGATTTCCGTCAATTATGTTTGACAATAGTGATCTTCCGTTTGAGGAAAATGTGAAACGTACAAAGGAGTTTGTGGATTTTGCGCATGAAAGAGGGATTACTGTAGAGGCGGAGCTTGGAATTATGGCGTCTGCTATGGAGGACACCCACGAAGAGGCGGATGCGGAAAAGAGAATCCTGACTAACGCAGATATCAGGAATTTCTTTACGGATCCGGAACAAGCGGCGGAGTTTGCTGAAAGAACAGGCTGCGACGCTCTGGCGGTATGCTTTGGAACCATGCATGGAATCTATGCGGAGCCGCCGGTGCTGGATATTGATCGGGTGAAGGCTATCCGAAAGGCGGTAAGGTCTGAGTGCCGGATTGTAATGCACGGTTCTTCCGGGGTTGATTTTGAACAGGTAAAAACCGCGATTTCGGCAGGATGCTCTAAAATTAATTATTATTCTTATATGGCGAAAAGCGCAACACAGTTCGCCGCAAAAAAAATTGAGGAATCCAATGGAACGATTGCATATCATGAACTCCAGGAGGCGGCATACGGACATATGAAAGAATATGCGAAAAATGTGTTAAAAACATTCCGCAACGGGAAATAGAAGCAAAAAAATTTGGATGAACGGAGGTAAGATTATGGCAAGATTGTTTGATATTATGGGAGAATTCCCTTTTAAACCGGATGAGAAAAGGCCGATGCTGATTCGTAAGCAGGACTATTCGACGGCGTTGTATCCACCGAATAATGCGCTGACTTCCGATAATACATTTACAATTATTACAACAGATACTTTCATGCTGGGAATTTATGAGTTAGGGCCGGGAGGGGTGTTTGCGCCGCTGGACATCCATCCGGGGGATGAATCCTATTACATACTGGACGGTCCTGTGCTTCAGAGAAGCGGAAACGGGCAGTTTGCGTTTCTGAATACGGGAGAGGGACTATTTATGCCGGAGGGAGCATGGCATTGCTGTCATAATTTTTCTGACAAAAAAGCGAGGATTCTTTATTTTATCACGCCAAAGGCATGGAGCGAGTCGATTCCGCCTGCAGTCATTCCTACGGAGGAAGAGACCAAATTCTATAAGGGGCCGAATAATAAGAATCTGCCGGATATGAGAGAACTGATTCAAGATATTTCCAGGCAGGGATGCACGGACGATATTGGACGTTGGCCGGTCGATGCTAAAAAGGCAAGGGAGACCGGAGCCGTATATGCGGTGCGCGATTTTGAAAAACTAAATAATATTCATGGAACGGCGCACCCGATGATGATACGGTTTATTACCAGCAATGATTACGGACATTTTGGGGAGTTTATCCTTCCGGCGGGAGGCTATGGGCCAAGATGCTCGGATCCGGACGTGCATGCTGGGGACGCGGCTCTGTACTGTATCGACGGGCCGGTTACGGTAAATCTTGTGGATTTGGAAGAGTCCTTTGTGGTGGAAGAAGAAGAGACGTTCTTTATTCCTGCAGGGGTGAAGTATCAATTGGTTAATTTTGAGGCGAAACCGGTAAAAATGGTTTTTTGTATTACAGATTTGTAGTATAATTGAAAAATAAGTGAGGAATCTTGCCCTGCCCTGTGGGACCGCCCTGTCAGAGCGGTTCCCGCAGGGCAGGACTCTGCGGAAGGTGTTTTTTGGAGACTGTTACTTTTGGAAGGAGGGCGGTTGGTGTGGATAGGAAGTTTTTTTTCTTTGATATTGACGGGACGCTGACGGATGACGCTACGAAGGAGATTGTGCCGTCGGCGCTTGAAGCGGTAGTTAAGCTCCAGCAGGCGGGGCATTTTGTTTCGCTGGCGACCGGGCGCGCGAACTATAAGGCGGAAGGCTTTCGCGAAAAGCATGGTTTCCGCAATATGGTGTGTAATGGCGGGCATGGTATTTATTTTGACGGAAAACTTCGGGAGAATGGGCCGATTGATTATGAGAAAGCGCTGGCGCTTTACAGGCAGGCGTTGGAACTCGGGTATGGCGTACTGGCTGCTATTGATGATTCTGAAAAGGTGTATGCGAATAGTTTTCGGTTCTATGAGACGGCGGGGATTCGGAGAGAGCCGACGGCTTATATGATTGACGAGCGCTTTGATCCTGCTAATGTGGACAGTATTTATAAGCTTTATGTTGCGATTCCCCGGGAGGAAGAGCATCTTCTTACTTTAAAGGATACGCTGGGACATCTCCGCTATCAGGAGGAATATCTGATGTTTCAGGCAGATGAGAAAAGGGACGGTATTTTGAAAATGCTGCGGTATGCGGGCGGAAACCCGGAAGATGTGGTAGTCTTTGGGGATGATTATAATGATCTGTGTATGTTCGACGAGCGGTTTTACCGCATAGCTATGGGAAATGCATGCGAAGCCCTGAAAGAAAAGGCGGATTTCGTGGCGGAGAGGAATGTGGACGATGGGATCTATAAGGCCTGTGAAAGCCATGGGTGGTTTGAAGAAGAGTTTGCCTAACAGAGAAACTCTTCCTTTTTCATCCGGCAGAAATATGCAGGAACAGTCGGCGCAGTGATATAAAAAGCGGCAGTCTATGTAAACGGGCGCTTTGCCGTCTGAAAATAATCAGATGACAGAATAATCCAGACGGCTGTCAACTAGCGCTTTAACTGCGGAACATAGGTGCGGCAGTTTTCGATATTTCCTTTTACAAAAGCATCTTTTTTCAGGGGAAGGAGCTGTTCGCCGGTAAGCTGAAACACGAAAAAGCGCTCAGACTCAAAGGTTCCGCGGATATCATTCTTGCGCATGTCAACGCCCGCAGCGCCGTCTTTGTAAGAGCGGATGCGGTTTCCCTCAATAGTAATTACATATTCAAAACCTTTGCCGTGATAAGCGTCGTGAAATTGCTTTAACGCGGCATTTTTCTTTTTGTTTATGTTGACAAAGGAAGCGATTATGGCCGCAAGGCAGCCGATTCCTACAACTGCGAACAAAACGGCAAGGGTCATTTTATGCGTAGAGGCTTCCCGCCAAGAAAAGAATGCGCAGATCAGGGTAATAATAATTAAGGAAATATAATTCTTATAGGTATGCATAGCCCATGCGTCTTCTACTTCCTGAAGGAGGACGTCTGTATATTGAAACTGGCTGATAATAACCGTTTCTTTTCTTTTTTTCGGGGTTTCTGTAGGTTCCGTTGTTTTTGGATTCGCCATAACATTATCTCCTTTTATAGCAGCGAGGACATTCGTGTACTGCTGTATATAATTAATTATACAAGAGAAACCAGGAAATGGCAATCACGCAGTCTTGCAATTTGCATATAATAATTTTAGATATGTAGATCGGGAGGAGCCAGAATGGAAAATAAATTACCATATTATATGTCGTATCCGATGCCGCTTATATATGATGACGAGAGGCGGGAGAGAATGGATTTTGAATATATGAAAAGCATGTATCCGGAGGCAGCCAAAAAGCTTTTACCATATATTGAAGATGAATGTGACCGTATGGAATTTGACGGCAGTATGATATACGATGAATATCCGGATCGGCTGCAGCTTATGCTGGTTGGAAAGAGACTGTTTGACCGGGCGAAAAAAGATCAGATTTTTCTCGAAACAGAATGGGGAGCAGGTGGAAAGAAGGACAGAGAAGGCGGCTGGCTCCGGGATTTGATCCAGGTGATGTTATACCAGGAGGTTTATAAAAGGCGCTGCGATTACAGAAAACACTGCAGAAAATATTATTCCGGAGTACAGCTTTAAGAGCGGGACATAAAATAATTTCTTATAGGTTTTGCTGCAAGTACATCGTCCTATTTGAACAATAACTGCGGGACTGTCTGGTTCCATATTTGTGAATATGCGGACTTGTAAGGAAGCGTAATTCTATGCTATACTTATTCGCGCATAATACAGACGAGGAGTGCGCGGATGAATAATATTATATTTATTGGAATGCCGGCAGCAGGGAAGAGTACCATTGGAGTTGTCGCGGCAAAACGGCTTGGATATGAATTTATAGATACTGATTTATTGATCCAGAAAAAAGAAAAACGTTTATTAAAAGATATCATAGATGAAAAGGGAATTGATGGGTTTCTTGCCATAGAAGACCAGGTAAATTCGGAGGTAGAGGCTGAAAATGCCGTAATTGCGCCAGGTGGAAGCGTAGTATACTGTGAAAATGCAATGAGGCATTATAAGGAAGTGGGAACGGTAGTATATTTACAGACTTCTTATCAAACAATAAGTGGCAGGATCGGAGATCCAAAAAAGCGGGGAGTCGTCCTGCAGGATGGGCAGACGCTGGCGGGTCTTTATGAGGAGCGCAGGGCGCTTTTTGAAAAATATGCCGATGTGACGATCTGTGAAGACGGAAAGACACTGGAAGATACGATTGAAGAAGTCGTAGAAAGATTCCGGCGATAACGTTTAAAAAGTAAATGCTCTGTCCCGATAACAGTAACTAAAATGTTACAGATTTTTTAAGGGTTTGTAAAAAATATTTTACAAACAAGCAAGATTATTGTATACTATAATGTGCGATGGGTAAAACGTACAGATTGACGTTGGATTAATACCTTTCGCACAAGGGCGAGAGTATAAATAAAGGTAATTGAGGTGCAGTTATGGAACAGTATATTATCAAAGGCGGGAATCCGCTTGTTGGGGAAGTAGAGATTGGCGGCGCTAAGAATGCGGCGCTGGCGATTCTTTCGGCGGCTATTATGAGTGATGAGACAGTTCTGATTGATAACCTGCCGGATGTCAATGACATTAATGTGTTACTGGATGCGATTATTGGAATTGGTGCAAGCGTCCACCGTGTGGATCGCCATACTGTCAGAATTAATGGAAAGGGCGTATCTAATTTCCGGATTGAATACGAATATATGAAGAAGATCCGGGCGTCCTATTATCTGTTGGGGGCTTTGTTGGGTAAATATAAGAGAGCCGAGGTTGCCCTTCCGGGAGGCTGCAATATTGGAAGCCGTCCCATCGACCAGCATTTAAAAGGCTTCCGCGCACTTGGCGCAGACGTGGAGATCGAGCATGGCAAGATCATTGCAGAGACGGATCGTTTGATGGGGAAACATATTTATTTTGATGTGGTCAGTGTCGGAGCGACGATTAATGTGATGATGGCGGCTACTATGGCTGAGGGGCTGACGATACTGGAAAATGTTGCAAAGGAACCGCATGTGGTAGACGTGGCGAATTTCCTGAACAGCATGGGAGCGAATATCCGAGGCGCCGGAACGGATGTGATAAAGATTCGGGGTGTGCAGAGGCTCCACAGGACGGAGTATTCGGTGATTCCGGATCAGATTGAAGCGGGGACATTTATGTTTGCCGCTGCGGCCACCAAGGGCGACGTGACGGTCTGCAACGTGATTCCTAAGCACTTGGAGGCAACTGTGGCGAAACTTCTTGAGATTGGCTGCGAGGTGGAAGAGTTTGACGATGCAGTGAGGGTAGTTTCAAAAGGAAACTTACAAAGTACCCATGTAAAGACGCTTCCTTATCCTGGATTCCCGACGGATATGCAGCCGCAGATCGGAGTGACCCTGGCTCTGTGCAAGGGGACAAGTATGGTCACGGAGAGTATTTTTGAGAATCGATTTAAGTACTTGGATGAACTTGCGAGAATGGGAGCGAATATTAAAATTGAAGGCAATTCGGCAACCATTGAAGGCGTAAAACGGTTTTCCGGCGCGCGGATCAGCGCTCCGGATCTGCGGGCAGGCGCGGCTCTTTGTATTGCGGGTCTTGCGGCGGATGGGATTACCATTGTGGACGACATTGTGTATATCCAGCGAGGATACGAGAGATTTGAGGAGAAGCTGAGAAGTTTAGGAGCGGTGATGGAACGAGTGTCCAGTGAAAAAGATATTCGAAAATTTACTTTAAAAGTTAGTTAGAATCTGCTATAATAAATAAGAAAATTTTTGCCGGTTTATTGAAACCAGAATTTATAATTTCATAAAACAAACTTACTCTTATTCAGAGCGGTGGAGATACAAAGGATCAGAGAAGCCGCGGCAACCCCGATATTCGGAAGGTGCCAGCCTGAGCGAGGAATCGAACAATAAGAGGATTGGTTTATAGTTACGTGATAAACAGTCCGCTTTATGTGGGCTGTTTTTCTATGGGCAGTCTGCGGAAATGCAGTTCGCCGTAAACGGCGCCGCCCTGCGGGAATCCCTTAAACAGGATTTCCTTTTACATCTATCTATGTACCTGAAAGGAGAATAAAAATGGAAAAGAGATTATTTACGTCCGAGTCCGTAACAGAAGGACATCCGGACAAAATGTGCGATCAGATATCCGATGCGATTCTGGACGCACTGATGGAACAGGATCCTATGAGCCGGGTGGCCTGTGAGACTTGTACGACGACAGGTCTGGTTATGGTAATGGGAGAAATAACCACAAACGCTTATGTGGATATCCAGAAAATTGTCCGCGATACGGTGGAAGAGATTGGATATACCCGGGCAAAATACGGATTCGATGCGAATACCTGCGGCGTGATGGTTGTACTGGACGAGCAGTCCTCGGATATCGCCATGGGAGTGGACAAAGCGCTTGAGGCAAAGTCCAACCAAATGTCGGAGGAAGACATTGCCGCAATCGGAGCCGGAGACCAGGGGATGATGTTCGGTTATGCTTCCGATGAGACGGAAGAGTATATGCCTTATCCGATTGCCCTTGCGCAGAAGATGGCCATGAAGCTTGCGGAAGTGAGAAAGAACGGAACGCTTCCTTATCTGAGACCGGACGGAAAGACTCAGGTTACAGTAGAATATGATGAAAATGGGGCGCCGGTTCGCTTGGATGCAGTGGTACTTTCCACCCAGCATGATCCGGATGTGACTCAGGAGCAGATTCATGAGGATATAAAGAAATATGTATTTGATGTTACCATTCCGGAAGGGATGACCGACGAGAATACGAAATTCTTTATCAATCCTACCGGCCGTTTTGTAATCGGCGGGCCTCATGGGGACAGCGGCCTGACGGGGCGCAAAATCATCGTAGATACCTACGGCGGCATGGCGCGTCATGGAGGCGGCGCGTTTTCAGGAAAGGACTGTACAAAGGTAGACCGCTCCGCGGCCTATGCAGCGCGTTATGTGGCAAAGAACATGGTAGCGGCAGGTCTGGCAAAGAAATGTGAGATTCAGCTTTCCTATGCAATCGGCGTGGCATATCCGACTTCTATTATGATTGATACCTTCGGAACCGGAAAATTGCCGGATGAGAAGCTGGTAGATATTGTTCGTGAGAACTTCGACCTCCGCCCGGCAGGAATTATTCAGATGTTGGATTTGAGAAGGCCGATTTACAAGCAGACCGCAGCATACGGGCATTTCGGTCGTACCGACATTGACCTGCCGTGGGAGAAGCTGGACAAGACAGACGCGTTGAAAAAATACCTGTAATCCGGCCGGCAGTTTTCGCGGCGTTTATTCGAGCCGGAGTAAGCGTGAGGGAACAGGGATAATTTAGAAAAATTTAAGAAATGTTTATGGGCGCTTTGGTGAGAAGCGTCCATTTTCATGGTAAAATAATTATGAAAACGGCACTGCGGAGGTGTTATTGTGAAATTAAAGACCCGTTTGATTGTTGCGTTTATAACTGTTGCGATTCTTCCGGTTATTTTGGCGGCTCTTTTTATCTTATTAGTTGGAAAATATCAGCTTAACGTAATAGAAAAGACTTACGAGATCAGCGGCACCTCTGTGCAGACCTTGTCGAATCCGATGAAGATGTTAGGGCAGCTTACCGTACAGCCTTACCGGGATCTCAGCAGGACGGCGGCTATGGAGCCGGAAAAGCTTGAGGACGCCACCTTTTTAGAAAAGTTTAATGGGAGTTTGAAGAAGAAAAAGTCTTATCTCTTGGTGCGCCGTGATGAGACGATTGTTTATATGGGCGTAGACTTGGAGAGCGCGGCGTATGTCATTGATCAGCTTCCTCAGTATAATGAAAACAAAACTACGTCGGAGAATGGCATGTATCTAGGCGGGGAAGCGCAGGCTCTGGTAAAGCAGGTGGATTTTGAATATGACGGCAGGGAAGCGGGAAGCGCGTTTATCGTGACAGACGTAAGCAACATGATGCCGGAGATTCAGGAGCTTGCTATCGATACAGTGGTAATTATCATTCTGGTGCTTTTTGTTACGGCGGCGTTTCTGATATTCTGGATCTATAGGGCGGTGATGGGGCCGCTTGGAAGGATGCAGAAGGCGGCGAATAATATTAAGAACGGAAACTTGGATTTTGAAGTGCCGAAAGAAACAGATGACGAATTTGGGCAGCTTTTTTCGGATTTTGAGGAAATGAGGAAGCGGCTTAAAGACAACGCGGAGGAAAAGATTCGGTTCGATAGGGAGAATAAGGAACTGATCAGCAACATTTCACACGATCTGAAAACGCCGGTGACGACGATTAAAGGCTATGCGGAAGGCATTATGGACGGCGTGGCGGATACGAGAGAAAAGCTTGAGAAGTATGTACGGACCATTTACAATAAGGCGAATGAGATGGACACGCTGATCAATGAGCTGACGCTGTATTCAAAGATTGATACCAACCGTATTCCATATAATTTTAATACCATTTCGGTAAACGCTTATTTTGACGATTGCGCAGAGGAACTGTCTATGGAATTAGAAGCCAAGAGCGTGGAATTTGGTTATTTTAATTATGTAGAGGGAGAGGTAAAGGTTATCGCGGATGCGGAACAGATTAAGCGAGTGATTCATAATATTGTTAACAATTCTTTAAAATATATGGATAAAACAAAAGGCATCGTCAATCTGCGGGTGAAGGATGTGGGCGACTTTATTCAGGTGGAATTAGAAGATAACGGAAGAGGGATTGCGGCAAAAGATCTGACGAATATCTTCGACCGATTCTACCGAACCGATGCTTCCAGGAATTCTTCAAAAGGCGGAAGCGGCATCGGGCTGTCGATTGTAAAGAAGATTGTAGAAGAGCATGGCGGTAAAATCTGGGCTACCAGCAGGGAAGGAACCGGAACTACGATGTACTTTGTATTAAGAAAATATCAGGAGGTACCAATTCATGAGTAAGATATTGATTGTAGAAGACGAAGTGGCGATTGCAGATCTTGAGAAGGATTATCTGGAACTGTCAGGGTTTGACGTGGAGGTGGCAAACGACGGTCTGATTGGTTTGCAGAAAGCGCTGGAGGAAGATTATAATCTTGTGATCCTGGATCTGATGCTTCCGGGGATCGACGGATTTGAAATCTGCCGGAAACTTCGTGAGGATAAGAATACGCCGATTATTATGGTGTCGGCGAAGAAAGATGATATCGATAAGATCAGAGGATTAGGATTGGGTGCCGATGATTATATGACCAAGCCTTTCAGTCCCAGTGAACTGGTGGCTCGGGTGAAGGCGCATTTGGCAAGGTATGATCGGCTGATCGGCAGCGCGGCAGAGGTGAATAAGGTGGTGGAGATCCGCGGCCTTAAGATTGACACGACGGCAAGGCGCGTGTGGGTTAACGGGGAAGAGCGGGCGTTTACCACTAAGGAGTTTGACCTGCTGACATTTCTTGCAAGCCATCCGAATCATGTGTATACTAAGGATGAGCTGTTCAGCGAGATTTGGGATATGGAATCAATCGGGGATATTGCTACTGTGACGGTTCATATAAAGAAAATCCGGGAAAAGATAGAGATGGATACTTCAAATCCTCAGTATATCGAGACGATATGGGGCGTTGGGTATCGGTTTAAGATGTAGGGAGGAGTGGGCGAGGACGGCTTGTATTCTCCGGGAAGCGGCCGAAAGCGCCCTTTCTTATGCAAAGTTGGGCAGCGCGAAAGCGAGCGGTCTGTTAACTCCGGCTAAGCATCTCAGGATGTCCTGAGATGCGAAGTCTTCCTAAACAGTGAATTTCGTTTCTGCTAAAAGTGCCCTTTTATGCTTTGTGTAAGAAAGGGCGCTTTCGGCCGCTTTCCGGAGAGTGCGTTTCATTCGCGGCGGTTTTCTATTTGAGAGTGGGGATGCATGGGATAGGGCTTGCGGCAATGATCGATGTTTTTTGTTGTGGGATATTTATTTTATGGAATTTTGAGAGGGAGGAATTATGATTACGAGTACGGCGAATAATACGGTTAGGCGGCTTGTGGGACTGAGGAAAAAGCGGAGGTCTAGAGATGAAGAGGGAGTTTTTCTCGTTGAGGGGCTTCGGATGTTCGAAGAGGTTCCGGAAGGGGAACTTTTGGAACTGTATGTGACGGAGGAGTTTTTGTGCCGGGAGCGGAGGCTGGTGGAGACAAAGAGAGGTGGAAGCGGCTGCCGGTTTGAGGTGTTTTCGCGGCAGGTGATGGAGTATGTTTCGGATACGAAGCATCCGCAGGGAGTGCTGTGCGCGGCGCGCCAAAGACGTGGAAACGGCTTGGAAGAGATGTTTGACGGGAAGGCGTCCGGCGGATGTCCGCTGATTCTTGTGCTGGATCAATTGCAGGATCCGGGAAATCTGGGTACGATTTTCCGCGCGGGAGAGGCGGCCGGTGTAACGGGTATTCTGATGAGTAAGGACACGGTGGACGTGTATAATCCGAAGGTAATCCGTTCTACGATGGGATCGGTGTTTCGGGTTCCTTTTTATTATGCGGAGGATTTGTCGGAGGCGGTCAGGAAAATGAAAGAGCGGGGAGTCGGTACCTATGCTGCCCATCTGGGTGGGACGATCTGCTACGATGAGCCGGATTACCGCAGACCAACGGCGTTTTTTATTGGAAATGAAGGAAATGGGCTGCGCCGGGAAGTGGCAGAGCTTGCGGATCGGTATATCCGGATTCCGATGCGCGGACAGGTTGAGTCGTTAAACGCTGCCGTTGCCGCCGCTCTGCTGATGTTTGAGGCGGGTCGTCAGCGCAGGCATTGACATTTGTGCGGGGAAAACCTATAATGAAAAGAAACCGAATGGAGGAAGGCATATGTATACGATGGCATGGCTGATCATATTTATTGTACTGCTTGTGATAGAAATTATTACGATGGGCCTTACGACGATCTGGTTTGCCGGAGGGGCGCTGATGGCGCTTTTGATGGCGTTTATTGGATTTGGGCTTCCGGCGCAGATCGGAGTATTTCTTGTAGTGTCGGTAGCGCTGCTGATTTTGACAAGGCCGGTTGCAGTGAAGTATTTTAATACAGAGCGGCAGAAGACTAATGCAGAGAGCCTGATCGGCCAGCAGGCGGTGGTGTTAGAGGATGTGGATACCCTTCGTGCGGCGGGGCTCGTGGAGGTGAACGGTCAGGAATGGTCGGCAAAGACGGACGAGCCGAACGGGTTTATTCCGAAAGACAGCATTGTTTCAGTTGAAGGGATCCAGGGCGTAAAATTAATTGTAAAGGCAAAGGAGGTTTAAGGGAGTATGTTAAGAGCGACATTTTCTATTTTGGCGTTAATTGCGTTATTGATTCTAATCGGAATGGTGATATCTTGTATCCGGATTGTCAGACAGGCGCAGGCGTTAGTTATTGAGCGATTAGGCGCATACCAGGCGACTTGGGGAACCGGACTGCATGTGAAACTGCCGATTGTAGACCGTGTGGCAAGAAGAGTAGACTTGAAGGAACAGGTGGTGGATTTTGCGCCTCAGCCGGTGATAACGAAGGATAATGTTACCATGCGGATTGATACGGTTGTATTTTACCAGATTACAGATCCGAAGATGTTTTGCTACGGCGTCGCGAATCCGATTATGGCCATTGAGAATTTAACGGCGACTACGCTCCGTAATATCATTGGCGATTTGGAGCTGGATCAGACGCTGACCTCCAGGGAGACGATTAATACGAAGATGCGGGCGTCTCTGGACGTGGCTACGGATCCATGGGGCATAAAGGTCAATCGTGTAGAACTTAAAAATATCATTCCGCCGGCAGCGATTCAGGATGCGATGGAGAAGCAGATGAAGGCGGAGCGTGAGAGACGCGAGGCCATCCTCCGGGCAGAAGGGGAGAAGAAGTCTACGATCCTTGTAGCGGAAGGTAAGAAGGAGTCGGCGATTTTAGATGCGGAGGCAGAGAAACAGGCGGCGATTCTGCGGGCCGAGGCTGAGAGAGAGAAGATGATTAAGGAGGCGGAAGGCCAGGCTGAGGCTATTCTGAAAGTACAGCAGGCAAATGCAGACGGTATCCGTTTCTTAAAAGAAGCAGGCGCGGACGAGGCAGTGCTTACCATGAAGAGCTTGGAGGCGTTTGAGAAAGCGGCGGACGGCAGGGCGACGAAGATTATTATTCCGTCTGAGATTCAGGGCATTGCCGGGCTGGCAAAGGCTCTGACCGAGATAGGAGCGAAGGAAGAAAATGTAAGTGCAGCCGGCGCCGTACTGCGCAGATAGCGGCGAATGATGCGCGTGTGCGCAGCGTCGGACAAGGTTTTGATGTTCGCTCCGAGACGAGCGGATGGCATGCGCAGAGTTTATAGGA
>CAJURK010000004.1:79320-85729 GCA_910588745.1 uncultured Dorea sp.
AGTATTAGGCATTGCCGGATTGACGCTTATAGAGGCTTGGAAGTATATGAGAATGAAGTGAAAGAGAGAAGAGGGAAAGACATGGATTTAAAAGGACGCAGTTTTTTGAAGCTGCTTGATTTTACGCAGGAAGAGATCTTATATCTGGTGGATTTGGCGATTGAACTGAAGGAGAAGAGAAAACAGGGAATCAAAGGGGAGAGCTTAAAGGGGAAGAATATCGCTTTGATTTTCGAGAAGCCGTCCACAAGAACCCGCTGTGCATTTACCATTGGCGCGCAGGATGAAGGCGGTATTGCTACCTATCTTGCGGGGAGCGAACTCCAGCTTGGCGAGAAGGAAAGTATTGAGGATACTGCCCGGGTATTAGGGCGCATGTTTGACGGCATTGAATTCCGGGGATTTGACCATGATTTTGTAGAGGCGCTTGCAGAATACAGCGGCGTGCCGGTTTGGAACGGACTGACGGATCAGTGGCATCCGACTCAGCTTTTGGCTACACTGATGACGATGAAGGAGCATTTTGGCTGCCTGAAGGGTTTGAAGCTGGTTTATCTGGGCGACGGCCGAAACAACGTAGCCAACAGTCTTTTAGTTGGATGCGCCAAGGTAGGTGTAGATATTGCTATTTCTGCTCCAAAGAAGCTGTGGCCGGAGAAAGAACTGGCGGAGATTTGCGAAGAGCTTGCGAAAGAATCTGGTTCTACCGTTACGGTTTCAGATTCTTTGGATGTAGTGGAAGGCGCCGACGTTCTTTATACGGATGTGTGGTATTCTATGGGCGAGGAGAAGAAGGAACAGGAGCGTATCCGGCTGGCGGTTCCTTATCAGGTAAACGCGGAGCTGATGAAGCGTACCGGCAAGCCTGGTACAATTTTCTCTCACTGCCTGCCGGCCAATAAGGGTAAGGAAGTGACGGAGGAAGTGTTTGAGAGCGAGGCGTCCAAGGTATTTGACGAGGCGGAGAACCGTTTGCATACCATTAAGGCGATTATGGTGGCAACTTTAGGCGACAGATAGGATATTGGCTATGAAAGCAAAGATATTATCCATACTTCGGGAAACAGATGGATATATTTCCGGGCAGCAGCTCTGCGAAAAGTTTCATGTTTCGAGAACTGCCGTCTGGAAAGTGATAGAACAATTAAAAGCAGAAGGATATCAGATAGAGGCGGTGCGCAACAGAGGATATCATCTGGAGAAATCTCCGGATGTGATGTGGCCGGCAGAGATTGAGAGTCTGCTGGACACAGAATGGGCTGGGCGTAACGTCCTTTATTTTTCCGAGGCAGATTCGACCAATACCCGGGCGAAACGTCTGGGGGAGGAGGGGGCAGTCCATGGAACTTTGATTGTTGCGGAAAGACAGACGGAAGGCAAGGGACGGAGAGGACGCAGATGGGAGTCGCCGTCTGGCAGCAGTATTTATATGAGCATTTTGCTAAGGCCAGACGTTTTACCGAATCAGGCGCCGATGCTGACGCTGGTGATGGCGCAGAGCGTAACAGAGGCGGTGCGGAGGACGACCGGACAAGAGGCGCTGATTAAGTGGCCCAACGATATTGTAGTAAATGGGAAGAAGGTCTGCGGGATTCTGACAGAGATGAGTACAGAGATGGAATGGATCAATTATATTGTTATCGGCGTAGGGATTAATGTAAATACGGAGAACTTTCCTTCCGAGCTTGCTGAGACGGCAACTTCCCTTTATTTGGAGAATGGGGAAAAACATTGCAGGGCGCCGTTGATCGCGGAGATTATGAAACAGTTTGAAAAAGATTATGAGATGTTTCTAAGAATCGGGGATTTATCCGGGATGCAGGAACGGTATAACCGGCTGCTGGTAAATCGGGGACGGGAAGTTCGAGTTTTAGAGCCGGGAGACACGTGTGAAGGACAGGCTATTGGAATTAATGAAACGGGAGAGCTTCTGATCCGTACAGGAAACGGAGAAACCCGCGCAGTTTATGCGGGAGAAGTGTCGGTAAGAGGGATATATGGATATGTATGAAAACAGAATCGTACTATGCGCGGCAAACTCTTATGAAGAGAAATATTATCTGAATCCGGATTTTGAAGAGCTGCCGAAGGACGTAAAGGATGAATTAAAGATCATGTGCGTGCTGTATGTACACGATGTGGGAGGAATACTTACGCTGGCGTATGATGAGGCCGGAGACCTTCAGTTCGAAGTGGTGGCAGAGGAATTTGACCCAATGTTTGACGAGATTGGGAGCAGACTTCTGATTAAGAAACTGCAGACGGAGAAGGCCGGGCTTTTAGAGGCGTTGCAGACGTATTATAAAGTTTTTATTTAAAAAATAACGACATTTAAGATAAATTGGGAATAAGTGAGAGGAATGCTGTTATGTTACTTGCAATTGATATAGGAAATACGAATATAACGCTGGGGGTTTTTAGGGACAAGGAACTTTTGGGAAAATTTCGGATGACGTCGAAGCTGTCCCGCACTTCCGACGAATATGGAATTACGCTGCGCGAGCTTTTGCGGAACCAGGATATGGATCCGGCGGAAGTAGACGCGGTAATCATCGCGTCGGTGGTGTCAGATATTATGCATTCCTTTGGCAGCGCTATAATCAAGTATTTTGAATGTAAACCAATCGTTGTTTCCGCAGGGATTAAGACGGGGATCCGGGTGACAACGGAGAATCCGCGTCAGACCGGGCCGGACAGAATCGTGGATGCGGTAGCCGGATATAAACTGTATGGAGGGCCGATTATTGTAGTAGATTTTGGTACTGCGACGACCTATGATCTTGTGGGGCCGGACGGAACCTTTGGAGTGGGTGTGATCGCGCCTGGAATCCGTACTTCTGCGCGCGCGCTTTGGGGAGGAGCGGCGATGCTTCCGGAAATCGAGATTCGTAAACCAGAGTCTGCGCTTGCTAGAGAGACGATTTCCAGTATGCAGGCGGGATTGGTATATGGGCATATCGGACAGACCGAATATATTATCAAGAAATTAAAAAAAGAGTCCGGCTATGAGGACGCGAAGGTGGTAGCAACTGGAGGTCTCGGCACGATTATTGTGGACGAGACGGACGCTATTGATTTCTATGACCCGGATCTGACTTTAAAAGGTCTGCAGCTTATTTATGAAAAGAATAAAAAATTGCGTTAAGCGCGCTGTGCAAAGAAGCGATCGGCGCAGAAATGAAGAGGAAGAGAATGCAGATAGGAAATGTTACAATAGAGGTTCCATACATTCTCGCACCAATGGCAGGAGTTACAGACCTGCCTTTTCGTCTGCTCTGTAAAGAGCAGGGGGCGGGGCTTTTATGCATGGAAATGATCAGCGCCAAGGCGCTGCAGTATCAGAATAAAAATACACGGGCGCTCTTATCCATACATCCGGAGGAATATCCGGTATCTTTGCAGCTATTTGGCTCAGATCCGAAGATCATAGCCGAGCAGGCGAAACGGATTGAAGAGCTGCCTTTTCAAATATTGGATATCAATATGGGCTGCCCCGTTCCCAAAGTGGTAAAAAATGGGGAGGGATCTGCGCTCATGAAAACCCCGAAGCTTGTATATAATATTGTAGCCGAAACAGTAAAAGCTATCCGTAAACCGGTAACGGTCAAAATACGGAAGGGCTTTGATGAAGTCAATGTCAATGCGGTTGAGGTTGCGAAAGTGATAGAAGAAGCAGGAGGAGCCGCTGTTGCAGTCCATGGACGAACCAGAGAGCAGTACTATTCCGGCAAGGCGGACTGGGATATCATTCGCCAGGTAAAAGAGGCGGTTGGGATTCCGGTGATTGGAAACGGAGACGTGACGTCGGCAGAGATGGCGGCAGAAATGCAGGAAAAGACAGGCTGCGACGGCGTTATGATTGGGCGGGGCGCCCAGGGGAATCCCTGGATATTTCGGGAATTGAAAGAGTGCCAGGCGACGGGACAGATACCAGAACGTCCGTCTATGGCAGAGATTAAGCAGACAATCCTCCGTCACGCCAGGCTCCAGCTTGAGTTTAAAGGCGAGTATCAGGGAATCCGGGAAATGCGGAAACATGCGGCATGGTATACTAAGGGAATGAAAGGCGCGGCAAAACTGCGGGATAAGGTGAACCAGATAGAGTCCTACGAAGAACTGCAGGAGCTGCTTGGATGTCTGGCTTAGTAACATGCGGTTTATAGGCGTCAGCAGTGATTTTTGTTCCGCGGAAAACGGCTTTGAAATGCATTGTCTGGGAAACGACAGTTTCCGGTCAGGGCAAACGCTGTGTGAACGAAAATATCGGAATAGAGAATGGAGAGTACGAGAAATCTTTGGGTTAAAACATTGACAGAAGCAGACTGGTTAGGTATAATAATTGAATTGCGAAAGTATAAGTAAGGAGCGGTAGAAAGACATGGAAGAAAAGAAGAGAATTCTTACGTATGCAGGTTTGAAAGCACTGGAGGATGAACTGGAGAATCTGAAGGTAGTAAGGCGTAAAGAGGTTGCCGGCAAGATTAAAGAAGCGAGAGAGCAGGGGGATTTGTCGGAGAATGCTGAGTATGATGCAGCCAAGGACGAGCAGCGTGATATTGAGGCAAGGATCGAAGAATTAGAGAAGATTCTTAAAAATGCCGAGGTTGTTGTGGAAGATGAAGTGGATTCTGATAAGATTAACATTGGCTGTACAGTGACCGTGTACGATGAAGAGTTTGAAGAGGAGATGGAGTTCAAGATTGTAGGCTCTACAGAGGCCAATAGCCTGCAGGGCAAGATTTCCAATGAATCTCCGGTGGGGAAGGCTCTTTTGGGGCGAGAGGTCGGAGAAGAAGTTGTAGTTGAGACACAGGCGGGAGAGATCACATACAAAGTATTGAAGATCGAACGCTCTATTATATAAGAACAAAGTAAGGAGTGTAAAAAGTGGCGCAGCAGAAACAAGGACAGGAACCAGATATTAATCAGTTAAGAAAAGTACGCCGGGAGAAGCTGGCAGACCTTCAGGCAAATGGCAAGGATCCTTATCAGGTCATGAGCTATGATGTAAGCAGCCATGCGGCAGACATAAAAGATCGCTATGATGAGATGGAAGGGAAGCAGGTGCGGATTGCAGGCCGCATCATGCAGAAGCGCGTCATGGGGAAGGCATCTTTCTGCAACGTGCTGGATCAGTCCGGCAACATTCAGTCATATGTGGCAAGAGACAGTATCGGAGAGGAATCCTATAAAGATTTTAAGAAAATGGATATCGGCGATATTGTGGGAATTGAAGGTGAAGTATTTAAGACAAAGACCGGGGAAATATCTGTCCATGCAACGGCTGTGAAGCTTTTATCTAAGAGTCTGCAGATCCTGCCGGAGAAGTTTCATGGGTTAACTAATACGGATATTCGTTATCGTCAGAGATACGTGGATCTGATTATGAATCCAGAGGCAAGGGATACGTTTATCAAGCGTTCTCACATTATCAGCGCGATCAGGAGATACCTTGACGGGCAAGGATTTTTAGAGGTAGAGACGCCGATGCTGGTAAGCAACGCGGGAGGCGCGGCGGCAAGACCTTTTGAGACACATTTTAATGCGCTGGGAGAAGACTTTAAATTGAGGATTTCCCTGGAGCTGTACTTAAAGCGATTGATTGTAGGCGGGTTGGAGCGGGTATATGAGATAGGACGCGTATTCCGCAACGAGGGTCTTGATACCAGGCACAATCCAGAATTTACCCTGATGGAACTATATCAGGCTTATACCGATTATAACGGCATGATGGATCTGACCGAGAATCTTTACCGTCACGTGGCGCAGGAGGTTTTGGGAACGACAAAGATTGCATACAATGGTGTGGAAATGGATCTTGGTAAGCCGTTTGAGCGGATTACTATGGTGGATGCGGTTAAGAAATACACAGGCGTTGACTGGAACGAAGTGGAGACTTTAGAGCAGGCAAGGGCGCTTGCGAAAGAGCATAATGTGGAGTTTGAGGATAGACATAAGAAAGGCGATATCTTAAGTCTTTTCTTTGAGGAATTTGCGGAGGAGCATCTGATTCAGCCAACCTTTGTGATGGATCACCCGATTGAAATTTCACCGCTGACAAAGAAAAAGCCGGAGAATCCGGAATACGTGGAACGATTCGAGTTCTTCATGAACGGCTGGGAAATGGCGAACGCTTACTCAGAGCTGAATGACCCGATTGATCAGAGAGAACGGTTTCAGGCGCAGGAGGAATTGCTGGCGCAGGGAGATGAAGAGGCAAATACAACGGATGAGGATTTCTTGAACGCTCTGGAGATCGGTATGCCGCCTACAGGCGGGATTGGATTCGGAATTGACCGGATGTGTATGCTGCTGACAAATGCGGCGGCTATACGAGACGTGTTGCTGTTCCCGACAATGAAGTCCTTAGATGGTGTAAATAAGAAAAATGATGTAAATAATACAGCTT
>CAJURK010000005.1 GCA_910588745.1 uncultured Dorea sp.
CACCGTAAATGCGTTCAAAGGTCGCGGAAAGTACCGGGAAGATCTCTACATCCCGGTTATAATTCACGGTGGTTTCTCCGTAGGCTTCCAGATGGAAGGGGTCGATCATATTGACGTCGTTTAAATCTGCGGTTGCAGCTTCATAAGCCAGATTAACCGGGTGCTTTAAGGGGATATTCCAGATGGGGAACGTCTCGAATTTGGCATATCCCGCCCGGATTCCCCGTTTGTGTTCATGGTAGAGCTGGGAAAGACAGGCGGCCATCTTGCCGCTTCCGGGGCCGGGGGCTGTTACAACCACCAATGGCCTTGAGGTCTCGATGTAATCATTCTTTCCGTATCCCTCATTGCTGACGATCAGCGGAACGTTGGCCGGATATCCGGGAATCAGATAATGGATGTATACCTTGATCCCCAGCCGTTCCAACCGGGTCTTGAACAAATCGGCGGCAGACTGTCCGGCATACTGGGTAATGACAACGCTTCCTACGTACAAACCGGAATTCATATAAGCGTCCCGCAGTCGCAGCACGTCGGAGTCATAGGTTATTCCGAGATCCCCCCGGATTTTGTTTTTCTCGATGTCTGCCGCGCTGATAGCGATAATCACCTCTGCCTGGTCAGAAAGCTCCTTAAGCATGCGCAGCTTGCTGTCCGGCTGAAATCCCGGAAGCACCCGGGAGGCATGGTAATCATCAAAGAGCTTGCCGCCGAATTCCAGATATAATTTGTTGTCAAACTGGCTGATACGCTCCCGGATATGTGCAGACTGCATGGACAGGTATTTGTTATTGTCGAATCCTATTTTCATAAGTATATCCCTCATTCTCTGAATAATTATTTCACAAAAAACAACACTATATCCAGTATACTACAGGAGGTAAGCAGTTTACAATATTTTCATAATGTTTTTGTTGATTTTGAATGTAGGGATAACTATAATAAGAACTGATAGACACAGGAGGACTGTTATGGATAACCAGAACAATAGAAACAATCAAAATAGAAACAACCAGAACGACAACAAGAATAAGAACAATAAACAGGGGCTTTCCTTTGTGATCCTTACTGCGGTAATTACCACATTTCTTGTGTTGACCCTGTATCAGTTCCAGCGGAATTCAACGGCGGAGGAGATCACCTACGACAAATTTTTGAAAATGATTGAGCAGCACAAGGTGGAAAAGGTGGTTGTCTCCAGCGATCGGATTACGATTACGGCAAAGAAAGAAAAGGGAGAGAGAATAGGCAAGGAATATTTTACCGGAGTGATGAGAGATGATAATCTTTCGGAGCGATTGTATAAGTCGGGGATTAAGTATGAGCAGGAGATTCCGGATACGACCTCTGTGGTGGTGATGAACATTGTACTTACCTTCCTTCCGATTGTACTGATTATCGGGATGTTTTACTGGTCCTTTAAGCATATGACCAAGGGCGGAGGCCCCATGGGTATTGGAAAGAGTAATGCCAAGATGTATGTGGAAAAGGAGACCGGGGTTACCTTTAAGGATGTGGCGGGACAGGATGAAGCCAAGGAGTCTCTGCAGGAGGTTGTGGATTTCCTGCACAATCCGGGCAAATATACCGGCGTGGGAGCCAAGCTTCCCAAGGGCGCGCTGCTGGTGGGTCCTCCGGGAACCGGTAAAACCCTGCTTGCCAAGGCGGTTGCAGGCGAGGCGAGGGTGCCGTTTTTCTCCCTGTCCGGTTCTGCGTTTGTGGAGATGTACGTAGGCGTGGGAGCTTCCAGGGTGCGGGATTTGTTTAAGGAGGCGCAGAAGATCGCGCCGTGTATTATCTTCATTGATGAGATTGACGCCATTGGTAAGAGCAGGGATAACCAATTGGGAGGCAACGACGAGAGAGAACAGACCTTAAACCAGCTTCTGGCCGAGATGGATGGATTTGATACCAATAAGGGACTTTTGGTGCTGGCGGCGACAAACCGGCCGGAAATCCTGGATCCAGCGCTGCTTAGGCCAGGACGTTTTGACAGGAGAATTATTGTAGAGCGTCCGGACTTAAAGGGACGGGTGGACGTACTGAAAGTGCATGCCAAGAGTGTGCGCATGGATGAGACCGTGGATTTAGAGGCGATCGCGCTTGCTACTTCCGGCGCAGTTGGCTCAGATCTTGCCAATATGATCAATGAGGCGGCAATTACCGCTGTCAAGCACGGAAGAAACGCCGTGTGCCAGAGCGACCTTTTTGAAGCTGTGGAAGTGGTGCTTGTGGGCAAGGAGAAAAAAGACCGTATTATGAGCCAGGAAGAGCGCAGGATCGTATCCTATCATGAGGTGGGACATGCGCTGGTAAGCGCGCTGCAGAAGGATGCGGAGCCTGTTCAGAAGATTACCATTGTGCCGAGAACTATGGGCGCTCTTGGATATGTGATGCAGACGCCGGAGGAAGAGAAGTTCTTAAATACCAAGAAGGAATTAGAGGCAATGCTGGTCAGCATGCTTGCGGGCCGCGCGGCGGAAGAGATTGTATTTGATACGGTCACTACCGGGGCTTCCAATGATATTGAGAAGGCAACGAAGACTGCAAGAGCCATGATTACCCAGTATGGTATGAGCGAGAAATTCGGTTTGATTGGGCTTGAATCCATCCAGAATAAGTACCTGGACGGCAGGGCGGTCAAGAACTGCGGCGAGGCGACTGCGGCAGAGATCGACCAGGAAGTTATGGATATGCTGAAGAGAGCGTACGGAGAAGCGAAACGCCTGCTTAGTGAACATCGGAAGTCTTTGGACAAGATTGCGGCATTTTTGATTGAGAAGGAGACGATTACCGGTAAAGAATTTATGAAGATCTTCCATGAGGCGGAGGGAATCGACCCGGACGCGCCGAAGAAACCGGAAGAGCGGATCGCCATGAGTCCGGCGCCCGAAGAACCGAAGAAACCGGAAGAGGAGACAGCCATGAGTCCGGAATACGAAGAACCGAAGAAACCGGAAGAGCAGATCGCGATAAGCACGATGCCGGAAGGGTCAAATTCGGAAGAGTAAGAGCGTTTATTTTAAAGTATAGTGGAATTGGCGGGGAGAAAGCTTTGTGCTTTCTCTCTTTCCAGTTTCAGGGGAGTTTGGTATAATGGATTTCGGAGGGAAAAGTTATGTTTGACATACAGGAGGAGTTAAAGAAGCTGCCTGCAAAACCCGGCGTATACCTGATGCATGACGAGAAGGATGAGATTATTTATGTAGGTAAGGCAATCAGTCTGAAAAATCGGGTGAGACAGTATTTTCAGAGCAGCAGGAATAAGGGACCCAAGATTGAGCAGATGGTGACGCATATTGCGCGGTTTGAGTATATCATTACGGATTCGGAGCTGGAAGCGCTGGTACTGGAGTGTAATTTGATCAAAGAGCATAGGCCGAAGTATAACACGATGCTGATGGATGACAAAAGTTATCCCTTTGTGAAAGTGACGGTAAACGAGCCGTTTCCCCGGGTGATGCTGGCGCGGCAGATGCATAAGGATAAGGCAAAATATTTTGGTCCCTATACCAGCGTAGGGGCGGTGAAGGACAGTATTGAGCTGCTTCGCAAGCTTTACAAGATAAGGAGCTGCCGCCGGAAGCTGCCCCGGGATATCGGGTTGGAGCGTCCCTGTCTGTATTACCATATACACCAGTGCGACGCTCCCTGCCAGGGATATATCAGCCAGGAAGAATATGGAAAGTCTATTTCTCAGGCAGTTCATTTTCTGAATGGCAACTATGAGCTGATTACCAAAGATTTAAAGCAGCGGATGGCGGAAGCGGCGGAAGAGCTGGAGTTTGAGAAAGCGGCGGAATACCGGGATTTGCTTGAGAGTGTAAAAAAGACGGCTCAGAAGCAGAAAATTACGGATACGGCGGGCGAAGAAAGAGATATTCTGGCTATGGCGGCGGAGGATGAGGACGCGGTGGTGCAGATTTTTTTTGTTCGCGGCGGAAGGCTGATTGGGCGGGATCATTTCTACCTAAAGCTTATGGGAGACGAGACAAAGGGAGAGATCCTTTCTAGTTTTATAAAGCAGTTTTACGCGGGGACGCCGTATATTCCGGCGGAGCTTATGCTTCAGGAAGAAGTGCCGGACGCGGGGCTTTTAGAGGAATGGCTGACGCAGAAGCGGGGACGCAGAGTTCACCTTAAAGTACCGAAGAAGGGAAACAAGGAGAAATTAGTGGAGCTTGCCATGAAAAACGCGGAACTGGTATTGTCCAGGGACAAAGAGAGATTGAAGCGCGAAGAGGGAAGAACCATCGGCGCGGTGAAAGAATTGGAGAAGCTGTTAGGGCTTAGCGGCATTGTGCGGATGGAGGCTTATGACATTTCTAATATCAGCGGCTATGCGTCGGTGGGTTCCATGGTGGTCTATGAGAAAGGACGGCCGAAGCGGAACGACTATCGGAAGTTCCGAATCAAAAGCGTTCAGGGACCAGATGATTATGCAAGCATGGAAGAGGTGCTGACGAGGAGATTTGAGCATGGCAGGAGGGAACTGGAAGAGGGCGGGGAGAAAGACAGCTTTACCCGGTTTCCGGATATTCTGATGATGGACGGAGGAAGAGGGCAGGTAAATATTGCGCTGCAGGTGCTTGAAAAACTAAAGCTTCATATTCCGGTATGCGGTATGGTAAAAGACGATAACCATCGGACCCGGGGATTGTATTATAACAATACGGAGATCCCGATTGATAAAGATTCGGAAGGATTTAAATTGATTACCAGGATTCAGGATGAGGCTCACCGTTTTGCAATTGAATATCACAGAAAACTCAGGAGCCAGGGACAGGTGCGTTCGGTGCTGGATGATATTCCGGGAATCGGCCCGGCAAGGAGAAAGGATTTGATGCGGTCCTTTGCAAGTCTGGATGAAATTCGGCAGGCGCAGATCAGTCAGCTAAAGAAACTGCCCACTATGAATGAAGCGGCGGCGGAAGCCGTTTACAAATTTTTTCATCCATAACCGGCAAAGTGTGATACAATAAACGTATAGCGAAGAGCGCGGCGACGCGTGATTCATAAGCGGTAAAACAAAGAACTAGGAGGAAACTTGCCAATGCCCAAATTAGAAATGTCCAAACTTGTTGAAAAGATGGACTTAAAGAACCTGACTCCGGATGTTACGCTGACGGATAAATATCTGACCGACCCGGATGTAAACCGGCCGGCGCTGCAGCTTACCGGATATTTTGAACACTTTGACAGTGAACGCGTCCAGATTATCGGATATGTAGAGTATACATTTTTGGAGACAATGGACAGGGACAAGAAAGAAGATATTTATGACAAACTTCTTGCCTGTCAGATTCCCTGCATGATTTTCTGCCGCAGCCTGCAGCCGGAGCCGATGCTTCTGGAGAAGGCTACGGAGGCGCAGATTCCTATATTTTTGACAGAGCAGAAGACTTCCTCGTTTTCGGCGGAACTGATCCGGTGGCTGAACGTTCAATTTGCGCCTTGTATTTCTATTCACGGCGTTCTTGTGGATGTGTATGGCGTAGGCGTGCTGATTACCGGAGAAAGCGGCATTGGAAAGAGTGAATCCGCGTTGGAATTGATCAAAAGAGGGCATCGCCTGGTCAGTGACGATGTGGTTGAGATCCATAAGGTTAGCAACGAGACGCTGGTGGGAATGGCGCCGGATATTACCAGGCATTTTATAGAGCTTAGGGGCATCGGCATTATGGATGTAAAGATGCTTTTTGGCGTACTCAGCGTCCGGGAGACCCAGAATATTGATCTTGTGATCCGTTTGGAAGACTGGAGCCGTGAGAAAGCTTATGAAAGGCTTGGCTTGGAAGAAGAGTATACGGAATTTCTTGGAAATAAGGTAGTGTGCCATCAGCTTCCAATCAGAGCGGGGCGTAATCTGGCGATTATCGTTGAGACGGCGGCGATCAATTACCGTCAGAAGAAGATGGGATATAACGCGGCCCAGGAGCTGTACAAACGGGTACAGGAAAATCTTACAAAGAACACATAATCCGTAAAACTAGATAGGAGAGAAGAATATGAGGTATTGTTTTGGCGTAGACGTTGGCGGGACAACAGTTAAAATGGGATTGTTTTCCACAGAGGGAGATATCTTGGACAAATGGGAAATCCCTACCCGGACGGAGAATGAAGGAGAGGCGGTTCTCCCGGATACGGCAGAGTCTGTCTTGCAGAAGATGAAGGAGAAAGGAATTGCTTCGGTGGATGTGGAAGGGGTTGGGATCGGAATCCCGGCTCCGGTTACGGCAGAGGGAATCGTTAAGGATTCTGCTAACGTGGGATGGAAGTATAAGGAAGTGAAGCGCGAACTGGAAGAACTCCTTGGAGGAATCAAGGTGCGCGCCGGCAATGACGCCAATGTTGCCGCTTTGGGTGAGATGTGGCTTGGCGCGGGAAAAGGTGAGAAGAATCTTATTATGGTTACCTTGGGAACCGGCGTAGGAGGCGGAATTGTAATCGGCGGCCAGATGCTTGTAGGAGAAAACGGAGCCGGCGGTGAGATTGGCCATTTGTGCGTAAAGCGGGACGAAGAGGAGAGCTGCGGCTGCGGACTGCGCGGATGTTTGGAACAGTATGCTTCCGCAACCGGAATTGCCAGGCTTGCGAAGCTGCGGCTTGCGAAGAATGATGATGAAACAATTCTGCGGGGGACAAATCCGGACGCAAAAGCCGTGTTTGACGCAGTAAAAGCCGGGGATGCTGTTGCAATACAGATTGCAGAAGAATTTGGAGTATATCTTGGCGAGGCGATGGCAAATTTAGCGGTGGTTATCAATCCGGCCGTAATTGTAATTGGCGGGGGCGTATCCAGAGCAGGGGATGTTTTGCTTCCTTTTATTGAAAAACCTTTTCAAAAGAAAGCGTTTTTTGCGAACCGTGAAACCAGGTTTGTGCTTGCTGCGCTGGGCAGCGACGCCGGAATTTGCGGCGCGGCAAGGTTGATTTTGGAGTAGAGCGAGACGAACTTTCATCGGCGTATGTATGTTTTGCGTTATAGGCCGGTGAATATAGAAACCGCTTAAAGACGGATAACGGAAGAATAGAAAAGAAAGGCCTGAAACCCATCTGACAGGGATCAAGCCTTTCTTTTTGCAATAAGAAAATATATTTGTGAACCTATACGCGCATCTGCCAAAGAGATTTTGGGTTATGCGGCAGCATCGCTTCAGGCTGTGGCTCAGCCGGCGGGTCGGGCTGAGGTTCAGCCGGCGGGTCGGTCGGTTGTTCAGGCGGCTGCTGTTCAGGCGGGACTTCGCCGCCGTTCGGATCATCGCCTGAAGTATCCGGATTAGGAATGACAGTATTACCCTCATCTGGAGTGGTATTGGTTATTTCATCGCTTTCCGTTCCGTTGTTGTAGTACCCATGTCCGGGACATACTTCGTTCGGTACGCTTCCGGCGGCAAAAAATTCTGTAACTGCCGGGCAGGCGCCTGCTCGTGCAAGGCACCCGGTCAGCGAACATACAGTCTTTCGCTCTACCGAAGTAGGCATGTTAAAATCCCGGTATTCCAAATTCTCGTGAACTCTGCTCATAATACCTCTCCAGATACGGAAGCGGTATTGCGTATCAATACTTGTCAAAGATTTATTTTCATCGTATCCGCCCCAGACTGCGCAAGTATAATAAGGAGTAAATGCACAGAACCAGAGATCCTGGTCATGGTCGGTAGTTCCGGTTTTGCCGGATACCGGCATGTTGCCGAGCTGGGCGTTCCGGCCGGTACCATAGGTGACAACGTCTTGCATGGCTTCGGTAAGGAGCGCGGCCGTAGAGTCCTTAATAACCGTTCGGGTTTCTTTGTTTCCTTCCAAAAGAACATTGCCGTCATGGTCAAGAATCTTGGAGTACAAGGTAGGGCTGTTATATACGCCTCCGTTTGCGATGCAGGCGAAAGCAGCGCATAGCTGATAGTTGTAAACTCCGTGAGTCAGACCGCCAAGAGCAATGGATTCTACCTTATCGGTTTCTTCTAAAGTGGTCAGGCCGAAGTTCTCTGCGTACTGGTAACCCAGCGTAGGAGTTACTTCGTTGATCATCTTAACCGCGCAGACATTCTGGGACTGCTCAATGGCTTTTCTCATAGTAATATCGCCAAGATAACCGCCGGATGCATTCTTCAAAGAAGCTCCGTTGGAATAATGCCAGGGTTCGTCTCGAATAATGGTTGCCAGCGTTTTGCCGCAGGCATCCAGCGCGGGAGCATAGGTTGAAAGAATTTTAAAGCAGGAACCCGGCTGTCTGGGGGAACCCTGATAGGCTCGGTTCAAACTCTGGCTGGATGTTTTGGAACCGCGTCCGCCCACAATCGCTTTGATCTGGCCGTTGCTCTGATCCATCAAAGTAACCGCGGCCTGCGGCTGCGGGGTCAGGGTAAGATTCTCTACATAGGTATCTCCCTCTCTTGCAATTGTGGATTTCCATTCTTCTACAAATGCTCGCGCTTCGTCTTCTGACGAGTAGAGCAGGCCTTGCTTGTCTCCCTTTGCCTCAAGCGCATAATTCCGTAAATGGCTGGAACTAAAGTTCTCTACTGTTCCGTCGGCCCGGGTTACGGTTAACGCGTAACTGATACCCACTTCTGTCAGCCATGGATAATTTTGCGGGTTATTCATCTCCTCATCGCAGATTTGCTGCAGCGCAAGATCCTGTGTGGAATATATACTAAACCCTCCGCTGTAAAGCGCGTTATACGCCTGCGATTCGGAATAACCGAGACGGGAAATTAAGTCGTCGATGACCTGTTGGGACAACGCGTCCACAAAATAAGTGTAGGGAGAATCTTCCCCAATTTCATTATTAATATTTTGAATTCGGGAGTATACGTCGTCCGCTATGGCTTCGTCATAGGCGGCTTGGTCGATATATCCCTGCTTCAGCATGTCCCCTAGAATCTTGGTGCGGCGCTTCGCGTTTTCTTCCGGATTGCTGATCGGGTTGTTTGCGGACGGATTCTGAGTAATACCGGCAATTACTGCGCATTCAGAAAGGGTTAACTCAGAAACATCTTTATTAAAATAGCGCTTAGCAGCCGACTGTACGCCAAGCGTATTCTGACCCAGATTGATGGTGTTCATATAGCTTTCCAGAATTTCTTTTTTGGTCATTTGTTTTTCGATATCGAGAGCAAGGAACTGCTCCTGCAGTTTTCGTTCTACTTTTTCACTGAACGTATCTTCTGATACAAAATTCGGAAATACGTTGTTTTTGATTAACTGCTGGGTAATGGTACTGGCGCCTTCCGTAAAATGGCCGCCGTGGGAAATACCGACAATCGCGGCTCGTAAGATACCCTGAGGGTCGATGCCTTTATGGTCATAAAAACGTTCGTCCTCTATGGCGACAAAGGCGTGCTGCAGATTTTCCGGGATTTCGTTAATCGATTTGTATACACGGTTGGAGCCGGACGCAACAAAACGTTCAATCTCCGTCGTACCGTCGTCCGCATAAACAAACGTGGTGTAACCGCTGGGCCGGACGTCGGACGGAGAAATATCCGGCGAGTCGTCAATAATTTTCTTTATGAAAATGATGCCGCCTGCCGCTACAGAGACGCAGCCAACAATGATCAAAAGCAAAAAGGCCTTGAAAAGCCTGACTCCGACACGCTTTCCCTGCATAGTATTTTTGGAAGTTATCTCTTGCTGCCTTTTTGAAGCTTTTTTTCTTCCATAGTTCATGAATATTTGCCTCCTTCATACGCAAACATTATAGCAAACTTAGTGTTTGAAATAAAGGAAAAAATGAAAAGTTCATATTTCTGTAGGAAAATATTAAGAATTTTTGTATAATTATAGTACGAACGCATACAAAAGAAAGGTTTGAAGCAACAGGAGGAAAAGGATATGCTCTCAAAATGCAATATTGTTTATCGAGGCGGCCAGGGTGAAATTATTGAGAAAAAGTCCAGATTTATTGCCACAGTACGTCCGGTTACGAACGAGGAAGAGGCGCTTAAGTTTATTGAAGAGATGAAGAAACGATACTGGGACGCAAGGCATAACTGCTTTGCCTATGTAATCGGAGAACGGAATGAACTGGCCAGATTCAGCGACGACGGCGAACCGGGAGGAACGGCCGGAAAACCCATGCTAGACGTGCTTCTAGGAGAAGAACTGCATAATACGGCAGTTGTGGTAACCCGGTATTTTGGCGGAACCCTGCTGGGAACCGGGGGGCTTGTGCGGGCTTATTCCGGAGCGGTAAAGGCCGGGCTTTCCGCGGCTGTCATAACCGTGAGAACTGCAGGCGTCAAGCTCAGCATTGACGCGGAGTATACGATGCTTGGAAAGATTCAGTATATTTTGGGAGAGCGTAAGATAACGGTTCTTGATTCCGTCTATACGGATCGGGTAGAATTAAGCTGCCTTGTGCCGGTCTCCGAATTAGGGAGCTTAAAAGCGGAATTAATTGAGGGGACAAGCGGACAAGCGAGGCTTTTAGAAGGAGACGGCTGCTATTTTGCAGATATAGACGGAGAAATAAAAATCCTGGAGAAGTGATTCTCCAGGATGCCGTTAATAGTACATTCTTCCACGTTTCTCTTAATTCTTTAAAAATTACTGAAATTCTGGTTCAATAAGGCCGAAGGTGCCGTTTTTTCTCTTGTAGACTACATTGACTTCATCTGTCTCAGCATTGGAAAATACAAAGAAGTCATGCCCGAGAAGTTCCATCTGTACACAGGCGTCTTCCGGGAACATCGGCTTAATACCAAAGCGTTTCGTGCGGACAATCCGAATGTCGTTTTCTCCATCATATCCGTCATCTTCGTCAAAAAACTCCTGATTGAAAGAGCCGCCTTCCTGATGCTTTGCAACCAGTTTGTTCTTATACTTGCGAAGCTGGCGCTCAATCACTTCCTCAACAAGGTCAATCGATACATACATATCTGTGCTTACCTGTTCGGAACGGATGATATCCCCCTTGACCGGGATGGTTACCTCTATCTTCTGGCGTTCTTTCTCCACGCTTAAGGTGACGATAATCTCTGTGCTTGGGGTGAAATACCGCTCAAGCTTGCCAAGCTTGCTGATAATGGCGTCCTTCAGTCCGGGCGTTACGGTCATGTTTCTTCCGCTGATAATAAAATTCATACAATCCAACTCCTTTATTAGGTAATTTCAGAAAGAAAATGTCTGACAATTGATACTAGAAACAATAATCTATCTGATATATTGAGTATAGCATGTTTCTCCCGCGTTGTATAGTATTGTTTGAAAAAGGTTGCGGGAAGCGAAGCGTTATGGTTACAGCTCACAGGTCAATTGATTCAGCCCGCGTCCGGTAGGTGACGTGCGAACAGTAACGAGCTATGTTTGCTATTCGTCGGGAGGAGCGGATACGAATTCCTCTTGCTCAGTATCCGGTTTGGTGAGTCTTCCGGAGGGGGAGAAGAGGAACTTTCTGGTAGCGAAAAGTACGGCTATGGCGCAGACGCCGATCAGGCTGGAGACTGCGGAGGAATGGCCGACGATCACCTGCCTTGCAATGGCAAATACCAGTACTTCAAATACTGTATCCGAGGTATGGTAGGACATCATACGGATCAATTCGACGCCGATGATTAAGTTGAAGCAGGTGGTCAGGAGTTCTTGGTAGACAGGGAAGGGCTCTGTTCCGGGAAGATGAAACAGAGAGCCTGCCAGGCGGAGGCAGAGAAGTATAATGCCTACGGCCATCATCATAGTAACAAAAAACTCAAGAACCGAAGCGAGCTTGGATAAAAATACTCTGGATTTTTTTCTCATAGCAGTCTCCTTAATTATATTTTGCAGCAATTTGTGATCAGCCTTGTTTCAGAGCGGCTCTTTTGCGCATTCTCGGGTCGAGGATTTTTTTGCGGATGCGGAGGGTCTTCGGGGTTACCTCTAGAAGTTCGTCGGTATCGATGAAATCCAGAGCTTCTTCCAGACTTAATACTTTTGGCGTGGTCAGGCGCAGGGCGTCGTCGGCGCCGGAGGATCTGGTGTTGGTTAAATGTTTGGTCTTGCAGACGTTTACCTCGATATCGTCGGTTTTTCCGTTCTGGCCGATGACCATGCCGGAATAGACCTTTTCGCCCGCTCCGATAAACAGGGTTCCCCGCTCCTGGGCATTGTACAGGCCGTAGGTGACGGATTCTCCGGTCTCAAAGGAAATGAGAGAGCCTTGTTTGCGGTACTGGATATCGCCTTTGTAAGGAGCGTAGCCGTCGAACAGGGTATTCATAATGCCGTTTCCCTTGGTATCGGTTAAAAATTCGCCCCGGTAGCCGATTAAGCCTCTGGCGGGGATGGAGAATTCCATGCGGGTATAGGAACCGCTGCCGGCGTTCATATTGCGGAGTTCGCCTTTCCTCTGGCCAAGCTTTTCAATGACAGTTCCGGTAAATTCTTCCGGTACATCGATATAGGCAAGCTCCATAGGTTCGAGAAGTTTACCGTTCTCATCTTTTTTATAGAGAACCTCGGCCTTGCTGACTGCAAATTCGTAGCCTTCCCTGCGCATATTTTCAATCAGGACGGACAGATGCAGTTCGCCCCGGCCGGATACCTTGAAGCTGTCGGTGTTTTCCGTTTCCTCTACCCGCAGGCTTACGTCCGTGTTCAGTTCGCGCATCAGCCGATCCCTGATATGGCGGGAGGTGACGTATTTGCCCTCCTGTCCGGCAAAGGGACTGTCATTGACGATAAACTGCATGGCAATCGTAGGATCGGAAATCTTCTGGAAGGGGATTGCTTCCGGGTGTTCCGGCGAACATAATGTATCTCCGATGGAAATATCCGAGATACCGGATATCGCTACGATAGAGCCGACAGAGGCTTCTTTCACATCCATTTTATTCAGTCCGTCAAATTCATATAGCTTGCTGATTCGTACCTTTTGCCGGCGGTCAGAGTCATGTTCGTTGACTACAACCATGTCCTGATTCACCCGGATTACGCCGTTATCAACTTTTCCGATGCCGATCCTGCCTACATATTCATTGTAGTCAATGGTGCTGATCAATACCTGGGCGCCTGCATCCGGGTCGCCTTCCGGCGCAGGAATATAGTCAAGGATCGTCTCAAACAGAGGAATCATATTCTCCGGACCGTCCTCCAACTCCAGAACCGCGTACCCCGCTTTGGCAGAAGCATACACAAAAGGACACTCTAGCTGGTCATCATCTGCATCCAGGTCAATAAACAGCTCCAGCACCTCGTCGATGACCTCCGCCGGCCTTGCCTCGGGACGGTCGATCTTATTAATACATACAATAACTGGAAGCTTTAACTCCAGCGCCTTGCGGAGTACAAACTTCGTCTGCGGCATAGCGCCCTCGAAAGCATCCACCACCAAAATTACACCGTTCACCATTTTCAGCACACGCTCCACTTCACCGCCGAAATCCGCGTGTCCTGGCGTATCGATAATATTAATCTTAGTTCCTTTATAATAGACGGCCGTATTTTTAGACAGAATCGTGATCCCGCGCTCCCGCTCAATGTCGTTGGAATCCATGACCCGGTCCGCTACCTCCTGGTTTTCACGAAATACTCCGCTCTGCTTCAAAAGCTCGTCCACCAGAGTCGTCTTTCCATGGTCAACGTGCGCGATAATCGCAATATTACGGACATCTTCTCTCTTCTTTCTCATAAAAAATCATCCTTTTCATTTCTCTTCTTAGCCGTGTGTACTTCCGCTCCGCTCCAGGGCGCCGCGCCGGGAAGCGGGGTGAAACGTAAACGCCGTTAACTTTTGTATTGTATCATATATTTATAAAAAAACAACCAAAAAGAAAATGCAGATATTTTTAATATTTGGTTCTAAAGGAGAATTTTCCCGCATAGACTATGTATTGCCCCGGTAAAAATATGCATACGCCAGTGTGCTGCCGGGAGAAAAAAGTAACCTAAAATACGCTTCAGAGGAAGGGAGAATTACAACGATGTCAGATAAGATTATTGAAAACAACCAGGTAACAATTATGGGAGAAGTGGCGGGACAGTTTGAATTCAGCCATGAGGTATTCGGAGAAGGCTTTTACATGGTAGACGTGTTGGTGAGGCGCTTAAGCAATTCCGAGGACCGGATTCCGCTGATGATTTCGGAGAGGCTGATTGATGTAAGCCAGGATTATACAGGCGAGTATATCATGGCAAACGGGCAGTTCCGGTCTTACAACCGCCATGAGGAACAGAAAAACAGGCTGATCCTGTCGGTGTTCGTGCGGGAAGTAGAGTTTATCGACGAAGAGCCGGACGGGGCCAAGACCAATACGATTTTGCTGGACGGTTATATCTGCAAGCCCCCGATCTATAGGAAGACGCCTCTTGGAAGAGAGATCGCGGACTTGCTGCTTGCCGTTAACCGGCCTTATGGGAAATCGGACTATATTCCCTGTATCTGCTGGGGACGGAACGCCAGATATGCGTCTGCCTTTGAAGTGGGAGAGCATGTTCAGGTACTCGGCAGGATTCAGAGCAGAGAATATGTGAAGAAACTTTCCGAAATAGAGACAGAAAAAAGAGTCGCCTATGAGGTATCCGTAAGTAAATTAGAATGCATCGACGGAGAATAACGTTGCATTTGACATTGAAAAGGAATGATGTTATGATTCTTTCAATACATATATAGAAAGAGATTCAGGAGGAGAGTCATGGCAATTTTTACAGGCGCGGGCGTGGCGTTGGTCACTCCCTTTCGGAAAGATGGAAGTGTAAATTACGATAAATTAGATGAACTGATAGACTATCACTGTGAAAACGGCACAGATAGTATTATTATATGTGGTACAACCGGAGAGTCCTCGACGCTGTCGGAAGAGGAACATATGGAATGTATCAAATTTGCAGTTGAACGTACGAAGAAGAGAATACCGGTGATTGCGGGTACCGGGTCGAACGCTACCTACACCACGATCGATATGTCAAGAGAGGCGGCTTCGTATGGAGCGGACGGCCTGCTGCTTGTGACCCCCTATTATAATAAGGCTACCCAGGAGGGTTTGGCGCTGCATTATAAAGCGGTAGCAAAAGAAGCAAAGGCGCCGATTATTTTATACAGCGTTGCAAGCCGCACGGGTCTGAATATCGCGCCGGAGACTGTAGCGTCTTTAATAAGAGAAGTTGACAATATTGTGGCGATCAAGGAAGCTTCCGGCAATATTGGCCAGGTAGCAAGGATTATGAACTTAACGGACGGCAAGGTGGATTTGTATTCCGGCAACGACGATCAGATTGTGCCGCTTCTGTCGCTGGGCGGCGTGGGAGTGATTTCCGTGCTGTCTAATGTGGCGCCTCGGTATACCCATGATATCTGCGCGAAGTATTTTGAAGGAGATGTAAAGGGCGCCCGCCAGATGCAGCTTAAGGCAATCCCGCTGATTGACCAGTTGTTCTGCGAAGTGAATCCGATTCCGGTGAAAAAGGCGGTTAACCTGATGGGGATGGAGTGCGGCGGTCTTCGTATGCCGCTGACGGAGCTTACGCAGGAGCATGAGAAGTCCTTGGCGCAGGCGATGAGAGAATTCGGTATTCAGTTAGCATAGAGATTTTGCGAGGGCAGAGAGCCGGGGAGATGTACGGCACTCTGTCTTTCCATGTATATATGGAAGTGAAATGAGTGTTAAGCACAGGAGGAACGATAAGATGGATAAGACAGTTAAGGTATTGATGCACGGATGTAATGGGAAGATGGGACAGGTTATTAGCCGGATGGCCGCGGAGACGGAAGGGATGGAACTTGCAGCGGGTGTGGATCGGTTTCTGGGGAGGGAGAATCCCTATCCGGTGTTTGAAAGTGTTGAGGCATGCGACGTGCGGGTGGACGTTGTGATTGATTTTTCCAATGCGTCGGCTGTGGACGGACTTCTTGGGGACTGCGTGAAAAAGAAGCTTCCCGTTGTACTGTGTACCACGGGATTAAGTGAAGAACAGATTGGCAAAGTCAGAGAGGCGGCGCGGGAGATTCCGGTGCTTCGGTCCGCGAATATGTCTTTGGGCGTGAACTTGCTTCTGAAACTTTTGAAGGATGCGGCGAAGGTATTAGCCCCGGCGGGTTTCGATATGGAGATTGTGGAAAAGCATCATAATCAGAAGGTGGACGCGCCAAGCGGAACGGCGATTGCCATGGCGGATGCTATGAATGAGGCGCTTGACGGAGAATATACCTATAATTATGACAGAAGCAGCGTAAGAAAGAAAAGAGAACAGAAGGAAATCGGCCTGGCGGCGGTGCGCGGCGGCAATATTGTAGGGGAACATGAAGTCGTCTTTGCGGGAGAGGATGAGGTGATTGAATTCAAACACACCGCATACTCTAAGGCGATTTTTGCAAAGGGAGCTGTGGCGGCGGCGGGCTTTCTTGCGGGGAAGACCCCGGGGCTGTATGACATGTCAGACGTAATTGTTTTATAATTTTCCATATAATCCCATTTGCACGGCAGTATATATTTGTGGAAACTGTGTATATTACTGGTTACAAGAATATACATGAAAGGGAGATATGAAATGATGAAGCAGTTAAAGAAATTAATGGTTATGATCGTATGTGTCGGAGCGCTCAGCGGCCTGACAGCCTGCGGAAGCAACGACGACGCGAAAGACAATGGAGCGGTAAATAATGAAGCGACAGATAATGGAACCGGAACAAACGGCGACAACATGAACGGCGCTACGAACGGTACGAAGGATAATGGAAACGCGAATGGCAGCGATACCGTAGGAGGAGCCTTGGAGGATGGAGCCGACGACGTAGGCGACGCAGTGCGTGACGGCGTAGATGATATAGAAGACGGGCTGGATGATAATGACACAAATAATACCAACAGAGATATGGACAAGAATACCAGCCGATAAAGGAAGAACGTCGGGGCGGAGGATGGAATCCTCCGTCTTCCTTTCATTATTACATAGGAGATAGGAAACGTATGAAATTCAGGCCTTGTATTGATATACATAATGGGAAAGTAAAACAGATTGTAGGCGGAAGCCTGAAGGACGTGGGAGATCAGGCGAGGGAGAATTTCTCATCCGAGTACGACAGTACATTCTATGCCCGGAAATACCGGGAAGACGGGTTAAAGGGAGGGCATATCATTATGCTGAATTCCGCCGCTTCCGCGTATTACGCAGCCACAAAGGCACAGGCTCTTGGAGCCCTTTCGGCATATCCGGACGGCATGCAGATAGGCGGAGGCATTACTGCCGAAAACGCGGCGGAATACCTGGAAGCCGGAGCAAGCCACGTGATCGTGACTTCCTATGTTTTCTGGCAGGGGAGAATCGAGTGGGAGCATTTGGAGAAGCTCTCCCGGGCTGTGGGGAAGGAGCGCGTGGTACTGGATTTGAGCTGCAGAAGCAGGGAAGACGGAAGCTATTACGTGGTTACGGACCGGTGGCAGAAATTTACGGATGTGAAGTTAAGTAATGCAGTTATGGAAGAACTTGGTGAATTCTGCGGTGAATTTCTGGTGCATGGCGTGGACGTGGAAGGGAAGGCGTCTGGAATTATGGAAGAGCTGGTACGGCTTTTAGCAGCGTATGAGGGGCGGAAAGTAACCTATGCAGGCGGAATCGGCTCTATGGAAGACTTAAAGGAATTTGAAAGGCTGTCGGGAGGAAAACTGGATTTTACAATCGGCAGCGCCCTGGATTTGTTTGGAGGGAAGATTCCCTATGAAGTGGTAAGAGAAAAGTTTTCGTAAGGGAAAGATTGAATTGCCCGCCATATAGTGTTAAAATGAAACTTATGATTGCAAGTAGAATAAGGAGTTATAGAGTATGGGCTTATTACAGAAATTGTTCGGAACACATAGTGAGAATGAATTGAAAAGGATTTATCCGATTGTGGACCAGATTGAGGCGCTGGAGCCGGAGATGAAAGAATTGTCCAATGCCGCGCTGCAGGACAAGACCAGAGAATTTAAGGAACGCTACGCCAAAGGCGAGACGTTGGACTCCCTGCTTCCAGAGGCGTTTGCGGTGGTAAGGGAAGCGTCTGTGCGGACGATCGGGCTTCGGCATTTCAGAGTCCAGCTTATCGGCGGTGTGATCCTGCACCAAGGGCGTATTGCGGAGATGAAGACCGGTGAAGGAAAGACGCTGGTATCTACGCTTCCGGCATATCTGAATGCATTGACCGGCGAGGGAGTACATATCGTTACGGTCAATGACTATCTGGCAAAGCGCGACGCAGAGTGGATGGGGCAGATCCATAAATTTCTGGGCCTTAAGGTGGGCGTTGTCTTAAACAGCATGGACAAGGACGAACGAAGAGAGGCTTATCATTGTGATATTACTTATGTGACTAACAACGAACTGGGATTTGATTATCTGCGGGATAATATGGTGATTTATAAGGAGCGGTTAGTACAGAGGGGATTGAAGTTTGCGATTATCGACGAGGTGGACTCGGTGCTGATTGACGAAGCCAGAACCCCGCTGATTATTTCCGGACAAAGCGGCAAGTCAACGAAGCTCTACGAAGCCTGCGATATTCTGGCGAGACAGCTTCAAAAAGGCGAGGCCAGCGGCGAGTTTTCTAAGATGAACGCTATTATGGGCGAGGAAATCGAGGAGACCGGCGATTTTATTGTGAATGAAAAGGAAAAGAATGTAAACCTGACTGAGGACGGCGTGAAGAAGGTGGAGAAGTTCTTCCATTTGGAGAATTTAGCGGATCCGGAAAACTTAGAGGTTCAGCATAATATTATCCTGGCCCTTCGGGCCCACAATCTGATGTTTCGGGATCAGGACTATGTGGTGAAGGATGAGGAAGTCCTGATTGTGGATGAATTTACCGGACGTATTATGCCGGGGCGGAGGTATTCCGACGGATTACATCAGGCGATCGAGGCGAAAGAACATGTGAAGGTGAGACGGGAAAGCAAGACACTTGCGACCATTACGTTCCAGAATTTATTCAATAAATTTGAAAAGAAGAGCGGTATGACCGGTACGGCTCTGACGGAGGAGAAGGAATTCCGCGAGATTTACGGTATGGACGTGATTGAGATTCCGACTAATGTTCCGGTTATGCGTAAAGACTTGGACGACGCGGTATATAAGACCCAGAAGGAGAAGTACCGGGCGGTCTGCGACGAGGTTGAGGCGGCGCACGCCAAGGGGCAGCCGGTGCTGGTAGGCACGATTACCATCGAGGTGTCGGAACTTTTAAGCGGTATGTTAAAACGCCGGGGGATAAAGCATAACGTGCTGAACGCTAAGTTTCATGAGATGGAGGCGGAGATCGTTGCCGGAGCGGGCGAGCATGGGGCGGTAACCATCGCTACAAACATGGCGGGCCGCGGTACGGATATTAAGCTGGACGAGGAAGCGAAAGCGGCGGGCGGCCTTAAGATTATCGGTACGGAGCGTCATGAGTCCAGACGTATTGATAATCAGCTAAGGGGACGTTCCGGGCGTCAGGGAGATCCGGGGGAATCCAGGTTCTATATTTCGCTGGAAGATGACTTGATGCGCCTCTTTGGTTCCGAACGTCTTATGAGCGTGTTTAACGCCTTAGGCGTGGAGGACGGAGAGCAGATTGAACATAAGATGCTGTCCGGCGCTATTGAGAAAGCGCAGGAGAAAATTGAGAATAATAACTTTGGAATCCGTAAAAATCTGCTGGAATACGATCAGGTTATGAACGAGCAGAGAGAGATTATTTACGAAGAGAGACGCCGGGTATTGGACGGCGAAAACATGCGGGATTCCATTATCCATATGATTACGGAATTTGTAGAGAATCTGGTGGACAGAAACATTTCTGCGGACGCGGATCCGGAAGATTGGGATTTGGCGGGATTTAATGCAAATATGCGGGTTACCATACCTATGGAGCCGGTAATAGCCGAGGACGTGAAGAAGCTTGACCAGAAGCAGTTAAAGCATCTGTTAAAAGAGCGGGCAGTGGAACTTTACGAGCGGAAAGAAGGAGAATTTCCGGAACCGGAACATATCCGTGAGTTAGAGCGCGTGATTCTTCTGAAGGTAATTGACAATAAATGGATGGATCACATTGACGATATGGATCAGCTCCGTCAGGGAATCGGCCTGCAGGCTTACGGCCACAGAGACCCGAAAGTGGAATACAAGATGATCGGCTACGATATGTTCGATGAGATGACCAAGTCGATTACCGCGGACACCATCCGCATGCTGTATCATGTAAAGATTGAACAGAAAGTAGAACGGGAAGAGGTGGCCAAGGTAACGGGAACCAACAAGGATGAATCCGCCGTGCGCGCGCCGAAGAAGCGGGAGAACAAAAAGGTTTACCCCAACGACCCATGCCCATGCGGCAGCGGCAAGAAATACAAACAGTGCTGCGGACGAAAGTAGCGGAATGAAAAACATAGAAAGAGGTGATAGCGTGGTTGAACTGGATCAGTACAAAGGAAATTTAAGTGCTTATGAGACGCCTCTCGCTGAAATGAGGGATTCACTTTGACATCCCAGCCAAACAGCAGAGGATTGAGGAATTAGAGCGCAGGATGGAGGAACCCGGCTTCTGGGATGAACCGGAGGAGTCCCAGAAGATTATGAAAGAGTTAAAGGGCCTGAAAGATCAGGTAGATACCATACAGGGACTGTATGCAAGCTATGAGGATATCGGGCTGCTGATTGAGATGGCGTATGAGGAAGAGGACGCGTCTATTCTGCCGGAGATTGAAGAGGAACTTGCGGCATTTGAAGAAGCTTATGAAACCCTTCGGATTCAGACCTTGTTATCGGGGGAATATGACAAATACAACGCGATCGTAACCCTCCATGCGGGAGCGGGCGGAACCGAATCCTGCGACTGGGCGGGCATGCTGTACCGGATGTACAGCAGATTTGCCGAGAGGAAGGGCTTTGGCTTTCAGATGCTGGATTACTTAGAAGGGGATATTGCCGGGATTAAGGCGGTGACCTTTGAAGTTAGCGGTGATAATGCATACGGATATTTTAAATCCGAAAAGGGCGTGCATAGGCTGGTGCGGATATCGCCCTTCAATTCAGCGGGAAAACGCCAGACTTCCTTTGCGTCCTGCGATGTGATACCGGACATTGAGGATCAGGCGGATATTGAGATTGCGGAGGAGGAATTAAAGATCGACACCTACCGCGCCAGCGGCGCCGGGGGCCAGCATGTGAACAAAACTTCGTCGGCGATTCGGATTACCCATCTGCCTACCGGCATTGTAGTGCAGTGCCAGAATGAACGGTCCCAGCATCATAACCGGGATAAGGCCATGCAGATGCTGAAAGCGAAACTGACGCTTTTGAAAGAGCAGGAGCAGGCGGAGAAAGTATCGGATATCCGTGGAGAGATTAAGGAGATTGGATTCGGCAATCAGATCCGTTCCTATGTTATGCATCCTTATACCATGGTAAAGGATCATCGGACGGGAGCGGAGAGCAGCAATGTGAACGCAGTGATGGACGGAGCGTTAGAGCCCTTTATCAATGCATATCTGTGCCAGGGAAAGATTCCTACGGCGTAAGCTTAGTTCGTCTGCGGAATGTTTGCCGCATAGACGGATACCAGGGACAGAAAAGGATAAAGAAAGGAAAAAGAACAGGAAATGGTAAAAATAGCAGTACTTGGATATGGAACGGTAGGATCGGGAGTTGTGGAAGTAATCCGTACCAATCAGGAGATTATCAATCAGAGAGTTGGAGAAGAACTGGCGGTGAAGTATGTTCTGGATCTGCGGGATTTTCCGGGAGATCCGGTGCAGGATATGATTACGCACGATTTTGAGGACGTAATAGGCGACGAGGAAGTGAAGATAGTCGTAGAAGTAATGGGCGGCATCGAACCGGCGTATACTTTTGTAAAGAGAAGCCTTGAGGCGGGGAAAAGTGTGGCGACCTCTAACAAAGCGCTGGTTGCAAAGCATGGAGCCGAACTTCTTGAAATAGCGAAGGCAGAGAATGTGAACTTTCTTTTTGAAGCCAGCGTAGGCGGAGGAATTCCGATTCTGCGGCCTTTACATTCTTCGCTAACCGGAGATGTGATCGAAGAGATCGTGGGAATCCTGAACGGAACCACAAATTATATGATGACCAAGATGTTTTACGAAGGCGCCGGATATGACGAGGTGCTGAAGGAAGCGCAGGACAACGGCTTTGCGGAGCGTAATCCGGAAGCGGATGTGGAGGGGCATGACGCCTGCCGCAAGATTGCGATCCTGTCCTCAATTATTTCCGGAAGGCAGGTGGATTTTGAGGATATCTACTGTGAAGGGATTACCAGGATTACGGTGGAGGATATGCAGTACGCCAAGGCTATGGGGAGGACGATCAAGCTTCTTGCGGCCTGCAGGAAAGAGGGAGATTCTTTAAGCGCAATAGTATGCCCCTGCCTGCTCAGCCAGGAGCATCCGCTGTTTAGCGTGAACGGCGTATTTAATTCCGTATTTGTCCATGGGAATATGCTGGGAGACGCCATGTTCTACGGCAGCGGCGCAGGAAAGCTTCCGACGGCAAGCGCGGTAGTAGGCGACGTGGTAGAGGCTGCAAAGCATCTGCACTGCCATCTGGGAAATGGATGGAGCAGTAAGAAGCTTGCGCTTAAGAAACCGGACGAAGTATCCCATCGGTTCTTTGTCAGAATGAAGGGCGGCAGGGAAGCTTTTCAGGAGAAGCTGGCGGCAGATTTCGGGATGCTGCAGTATGTGTCTGTTCCGGGGATTTCCGGGGAATTTGGATTTGTGACGGAATGTATGCCGGAAGGGGATTATCAGGAGAAGGCTTCCGAGTATAGAGATGAGATTATTAGTATGATTCGGGTGAAAGAGTAGGGAGTGTGCCTGGGCGCCCCGGACTGCTTGGCAGACGGTGCGGCCGGCGCCCTTTCTTATACGGAGCCGGGCAACGCTCCATCGAACTAACTGCTAACTTCGGCTAGGGTGTTCAGGAGAACCTGAACATCCGAGTCTCCGTAAGCAGTGGATTTCGCTTCCGCTAAGGACGCCCTTTTATGCTCTGTATAAGAAAGGTCGCCGGCCGCACCGTCTGCTAAGCAGTCCGGGGCGCGCAGGGAGGAGAATGTTTGATGGATGCCCGGTATGGGGTAAGGAGTGAGAGTGTATTATGAAGTATGTGGTTTTGCTGAGTGATGGTATGGCCGGGAGGCCTTTGGAGGAGCTGGGGGGACGGACTACTTTGGAGGCGGCGAGGACGCCGGTAATGGATGCTCTGGCTGAGAGGGCGGAGATTGGAATGGCGTCTATGGTGCCGGAGGGCATGGCGCCGGGAAGTGATACGGCGAATCTGTCGGTGATGGGATATGACCCGAATGTGTATTATACCGGGCGGTCTCCGCTGGAGGCGCTGAGTATTGGAGTGGATATGGCGGCCGAGGATGTTTCTTTCCGCTGTAATGTTGTAACGCTTACAGAGGAAGAAGGCGCTTATGAAGATCAGAGGATTCTGGACCACAGCTCGGGAGAAATCAGTACGGAGGACGCGTCGGTTCTGATCGAAGCGGTGAAGGAGAAGCTTTTCAGGGAAGGCTATGAGTTCTATGCGGGAACTAGCTACCGGCATCTTTTGATCTGGAAGCAGGGAGAGGTGATGGAGCTGACGCCGCCTCACGACATTTTAGCGAAACGGATTGGCGGGTATCTGCCGGAAAATTCTGTGCTGCGTGAAATGATGGAAAAGAGTTATGAAATTTTAAAGAACCATCCTATTAATATCAGGCGGAAAGAGCAGGGACTGAATCCCGCTAATTCGCTGTGGTTCTGGGGAGCCGGGACAAGGCCGGCCCTTACTTCTTTTCGGGAAAAGACCGGAAAGAAGGGAGTGATGATTTCCGCGGTGGATTTGCTGAAAGGGATTGCCGTAGGGGCGGGCATGGATAATATTTTTGTAGAAGGCGCTAACGGCGGGCTTTATACAAATTATGAGGGCAAAGCGGACGCCGCGGTAAAAGCGCTGTTAGAAGACGGATATGATTTTGCCTATATTCACGTGGAGGCTCCGGACGAGATGGGGCACCTTGGCGTAATGAAGGATAAGATTACTGCGATTGAGAACGTAGACAGCCGGGTATTGAAGCGGATTATGGATGCATTTTCCGCGTCGGATGAGGATTTCCGGATTATGGTACTGCCGGACCACCCTACCCCTGTTTGTATGCGGACCCATACCGGGGAGGCGGTTCCGTATCTCATCTATGATAGCAGAACCAAACTGGACGGAATTCATATATATAATGAGAAAGAAGCTGCAAAAAGCGGGCATGTCTGGAAAGACGGTTACCGCCTGATTGATCATTTGTTTGAAGAATGACGGCGGAACAATGAGACGGACTGCGGCTTAAAAAATGCATTTGGAGGGCGCTATGCTGATTGTAAAGAAGTTCGGCGGCAGTTCTGTTGCTGATAGGGAGAGAATATTCAATGTGGCGAACCGCTGCATTGAGGACTACAAGGCGGGGCATGACGTGGTGGTAGTGCTGTCAGCCATGGGAGACACGACGGATGAGCTGATCGCGCTTGCACAGACGGTAAACGAAAGCCCCAAGAAAAGAGAACTGGATATGCTCTTAGCAACAGGGGAACAGGTATCGGCATCGCTGATGGCGATGGCTATGCAGAGCATGGATGTTCCGGCAGTGTCGCTGAATGCATTTCAGGTACAGATGCATTCCACTTCCAGATACGGCAATGCGAGATTCAAACGGATTGATACAGACCGGCTCCGGCATGAACTGGATTCCAGAAAAATTGTCATTGTAACCGGATTCCAGGGGGTGAACAAATACGACGATGTGACTACCTTAGGGCGGGGAGGTTCAGATACCACCGCCGTCGCGCTGGCGGCGGTTCTGCACGCGGATTTGTGTGAAATCTTTACGGACGTGGACGGCGTATATACCGCTGACCCGCGGATTGTAAAGAAAGCGATGAAGCTTAAGGAAGTAACCTACGACGAGATGTTGGAACTGGCCTCCTTAGGGGCTAAGGTTCTGCATAACCGTTCTGTGGAAATGGCAAAGAAATACGGCGTTCGGCTGGTGGTGCGTTCCAGCCTGAACCGGTCGGAAGGTACGGTAATCAAGGAGAAAGCTAAGATGGAAAAAATGTTAATTACAGGCGTGGCAGCCGATACAAATACAGCGCGCATTTCCGTAATCGGAGTGGAGGATAAGCCGGGAACGGCATTTAAGATTTTCCATACGCTTGCAAGGAATCATATCAATGTGGATATTATCCTGCAGTCGGTGGGACGGGACGGTACGAAGGATATTTCCTTTACCGTGTCGGAGGATGACCTGCAGGATGCGTTAAATGTGCTGGAAGAACACAAAGAGACGCTGACGATACAGCAGATTACTTCCAATAAACATGTGGCGAAGATTTCGGTGGTAGGAGCCGGGATGATGAGCAATCCGGGCGTTGCGGCAAAAATGTTTGAATCCATGTATAATTCCAGGGTGAATATCAATATGATAGCTACTTCTGAGATCCGGATTACGGTGCTGGTTGATGAAAAAGATGTGGATAAGGCCATGAATGCGGTTCATGACGGGTTTATTATGACGGAGTAGGGACTGCGAGATGTAAATAGTTTATATTTAGGACGCCGAAGATAATAAAACATTACATAAAAATAGACGGGGAGTCGGCAAAAGGACGGAACCGTCTATTTTTTTACGTATCCGCCCATATTGCGCCACATCTTTTTACAGGCTCGCTTTAGGGAGGAAAGGCGGCTGAAAAGTTTCCTGCTCCGCGTATGTTGTGTTATACTGTTTTATATGATTTATTGATATTGGGAGGACGGATAAAATTGATGCGCAATATATTACTCCTGGAGGATGACTACGAGTTAAACCGGGCGCTATGCTACGCGCTGAATAAAGAAAACTATCATGTGGAAGCAGCGTTTTCTATCCGCGATGCAAAAAAAGCGTTCGCCGCAAAGGCGCCGGATCTGCTCTTGCTGGATGTAAATCTTCCCGACGGGGAGGGGTTTTTCTTTTGCAGATGGGCGAAGGAAAGAAAGGAGATCCCGGTTATTTTTCTGACTGCGCGGGACTTAGAGGAGGACGCCCTTGCCGGCTATGACTTAGGGGCCGAGGACTATGTAACCAAGCCGTTTTCGATGAAGATCTTATTGAAAAAAATCAACGTAATTTTGAAGAGAACCGCCGGCGGCGAGACGCAGACGTTTGACGACGGATATCTTTGTATTGATCTGAATCAGGCGAAAGTATTTGTGAAAGAAAGAGAATGTCTAATCACGCCGACGGAGCTGCGCCTGCTTCGGGAGCTGGTGGAGAATAAAGGACAGCTTCTAACCTATCACATTTTGCTGGAACGTTTGTGGGATGGCGGCGGGCAGTTTGTGGATAAGCATGCGCTGGCGGTAAATATCAACCGGCTCCGCAAAAAGATTGAGGATGGGGAACATAAGTATATTTCAAACGTATATGGGATGGGGTATCAATGGATTGGATAAGTGTAGGAAGCCTGATTACGGCAGCAGGCGCGGCAGCAGCCGCCGCTTGGAGGGTACGGCGGCTGCAGAAAGAGGTCCGGCAGTTTGAGGCGAAGGTTGAGCAGGCGTTGGACGACATGCTGTCCGGCCGGGAAACAGCCGGGAATGAAGAAGAAATTAAGGATACGCTTTGGGGAAAATGTGGGGAAAAACTTGGGAGGGCCGAGCAGATCTGGCGGAGGAAAGAAGAAGAGAGCCTTTTAGAGAAGAAGCAGATGAAGGAGCTGATCTCAGATATTTCCCATCAGACGAAGACGCCCATTGCCAATATAAAGCTGTATTTGGAATTTCTTAGTGAGGAAGAGCTGTCTGAGAAAGGAAGAGGATTTTTAAAAAATCTGGAAGGGCAGGCGGATAAACTGGATTTCCTGCTGCAGGGAATGGTGAAGCTGTCCAGGTTAGAAGCGGGGATTATCCAGATTAGGAGCGAGCCGGGAAACCTGTACGAAACATTGACCAAATCCGTCACGGCGATTGTTCCGGCGGCGGCCGCAAAGCGGATTATCCTGTCAGTAGACTGTGAAGAAACATACAGCCTTCGCTACGACAAAAAGTGGACGGAGGAAGCGGTCTTTAACGTGCTGGATAATGCGGTGAAATATACGGAGTCTTACGGTAAGATCCATGTAAAGGTAATCAGGCAGGAGATATTTACCAGAATCAGCATTGCGGATACCGGAAAAGGAATCCCAACGGAAAGACAGGCGGAGATTTTTGCGCGGTTTTACCGGGAGCCGGAAGTGCATGAAGAAAGCGGAGTGGGTATCGGGCTGTATCTTACGAGGAAAATCTTAGAATTGCAGGGCGGCTATATCGAAGTCAGATCCCGAATGGGAAGGGGGTCTGAGTTCTGCCTCTATCTGCCAAATGGATAGCGGTGCGCCTAGAGTGTGAGTAACATAAAAAATAGATGGGAAGCCAAGTGCAGGCCAACCATCTATTTTGAACAGCGTGTAGAAATTTAGTGGAGTTTAACAAAATTCCAAATCAGATACATCAATACTAAAAGTAGATAGCTTTAGTTTTGCAATTTTTATCTGATAATCTAATTCTTTGTTTTCGCCGGTTTCATGAGCTTTGATTCTCATTAAATTAACATAATAATCGATAGCGATCTGTTTCTGTTCTTCTAATGTCATTGTATCACCTGCTTTCATTAATCGTATACAAGTTTAGTTACGTTTATTATAAATGTAAATGAGCGACGGCGCAAGTTTTAATTACGTTTCGTTTAGAGCGTAAATTATCACAGAATTGTGATAATATAGGATTGTGACAGGTTTGTGATTTTTGCCTGCTAATATGGAGTTATCAAAGATAAAGGAGGCAGAAAATGGATTCTTGGATTGTGGAGACGAAAGGTCTCAAAAAGTATTATCAGCTTGGGGAACACACGGTAAAGGCTTTGGACGGCGTGGATTTCCGGGTGAGGGAGCGGGAATTTGTTGCAATCATCGGCAAATCAGGAAGCGGGAAAAGTACGCTTCTGCATATGGTAGGAGGCCTGGATACCCCTACGGCAGGAGAGGTAGTCGTTGCGGGAAAACGCTTGGCGGGTATGGAGAAGGAGGAACTGACGATTTTCAGGCGCAGGAAAGTTGGTTTTGTTTTCCAGAATTATAACCTGGTGCCGGACTTAAATATCTATGAAAATATCGTGCTTCCCATGGAACTGGACGGCCGGCGTATTGACAGGAGTTTTGTGGAAGAGATTCTGGAACTGCTGAAATTACAGGAAAAGAAGGAGGCGCTGCCGGGCGCCCTGTCCGGAGGGCAGCAGCAGAGAGCGGCCATTGCCAGGGCGATCGCTTCTAAACCTGCAATTATTCTCGCCGACGAGCCTACCGGGAACCTTGATACTTCCACCGGCCATGATGTGCTGGGGCTGCTTAAGATGGCGGCGAATCAGTTTCAGCAGACGATTGTCCTGATTACCCATGATAACGATATCGCCCAGATGGCGGATCGGATCGTCCGTATTGAGGACGGCCGTATCGTGAAAGGAAGTGATTCCCATGCTTAGGAACAATAATATGGCCGTGGTATCCCGGATGGCATGGAAGTCCTTAAGAAGCAGCAGGCGCCGGAGCATTACCATGATACTGGCAGTGCTGCTGTCTTCGTTTCTGTTGTTTAGCGTATTTACCGTAGGCATCACTTATTTTGAAATGCAGCGGGTACAGAATATCCGACTTAGCGGCGCGGAGTTTGACGCCATTATGTATGGCGTAACCGGAGAGCAGATGGAGGTTTTGAAACAGAACCCCGACGTGGAAGAGATTGGCGTTGTCGCCGTATCCGGCTATGTGGAAGAAACGGTTTATGATAAGACGCCGGACGTGGGGTTGATGTATGCGGATCCCGTTTACTGGAATCAGATGATGGTTCCGGCCAGAGAGTCGGTTATCGGAAGCTATCCGGTTAAAGCGAACGAGGTTATGGCGACAAAAGAGGCGCTGGAAGAGTGCGGCTTTTACGGACTGGAGGTGGGGGATGAGTTTACGGTTGTTTACGGCATCCAGGGGGAGATGCGGGAACAGACTTTCTGCATTTCCGGTTTCTGGGAGGGATTTGGAGCAAGGAAGGTTTTCTACGTATCAGAAAGTTTCTATAACCAGACGGGATTTCAAGTTTCGGACGTGTCCTCGGGGCGGTGCTATATAAAGCTTGGAAAGCGGTTGGCGACAAAGGCATATCAGGATGCGTTCATTGATTCTATGAACCTTGCCAAATCCCAGAGACTGTTTTTTCAGGTAGATATCGGCTATTCCGTTCAGATTTTTACAGGAATCGTATGCCTGGTTCTGGTGATCTGTTTCTGTGCGTATCTGTTGATCTATAATATTATGTATCTGTCCACCGCGGGAAATATCCGGTATTTCGGACTGCTGCAGACCGTTGGTATGACGGGACGGCAGATTTATGGGTGGATGAGATATCAGATGCTGTTTATAGGGGGAATCGGAATCTCTGGAGGCGTTCTTCTTGGCGGAGGGCTGTCCTTTGTCCTGATTCCGGAGATCGTGAAATCCCTGGGTATCCGGGCGGGGAAAGTCGGAGGAATTGACGTCTCTTTCCATCCGGCAGTTTTTTTCCTGACCGTTCTGCTGACCGGGATCACAGTTTTTGCGGCGGGCAGGAAGCCGGCCAGGATTGCGGTCTTAAGCTCGCCTATGGAAGCGCTTGGATTCCGTCCGGTTTCCGGGATTCGGAAAAACCGCAGGGCGAAAAGGGGAAGGCTGCTCTGGAGGATGGCGAAAGAGCAGCTTGGAAAGGACAAGAAAAAATCAGCAGTGGTAATCGGTTCCTTGTCAGTCAGCCTGGCGGTATTCTTATGCGTGGTAACCCTTCTTTCTTCCCAGGGAGCCAGGGAATATTATTTCCATTTCCGTAATTTGGATCTGGTGCTGAACAACGATACCATGAAAAAACCGGAGTTAGAAGACCATGCGGAGATTTTTGACGAGGCGCTTTTTGACAGGCTGGGCAGGGTCGAAGGGGTTCGGCAAATCGACCCGGTGATCTATACAGAGATTACCGTTCCCTGGGAGCCGGGGTTTGCCGACCGTTGGATGCGTGAATTTTATGAGACATGGATGGACATCCCCTATGAGGATGAGGTGGAAGAATACAAGGAGTACCCTGAAAATTTCGGTTCGGTTCTGGTAGGAATCGGGGATGCGGATTTTCAGGCGCTGAACGAGACCCTGGAGGAACCCGTGTCTGAATCCGAATTTAAAAAAGGGGAAACCTGCCTGCTGTACCGGAATACCCTGGCCTTTCAAAACGACGACCTTGTGGGGGAGACCGTGACCTGCGCGGCTTACGGAGACAAAGAGCGCAGCCGCGCCTTTCGGATTGCCGGGCTTACGGACGAGACTGCATACAATGCGCTGGCGACGTATCCCCCAGTTGTGATTGTCAGTGAAAGAACAGTAAGGGAATTTGCGGAAAAACCGATTGTTTTCAAAATCGGAATCACATATGAAGAAGAATTTGACGAGGAGACAGAAAAAGAGGTGCTTTCTGCAGCAGATGGGATTTCCCGGGCCAAAGACTATTCTTATGAATCCAAAATCGAGATGATGAAAACAGTGAAAAAGGCTCAGGGAAATATGATGGAAGTAGGAATCAGCATCGTTTTGATTCTGGCGCTCATTGGGATTATGAATTATACGAATACCTCCGCAGGCAGTATCCAGAGCCGCAAGCTGGAATTATCAGTGATGGAAAGCATCGGGATGACGGGAAAACAGATGAAGGGGATGCTGGCGCTGGAAGGTTTGCTCTATGCGGCCGGAGCGTGGTTTGTCACGCTGACAGCCGGGATTGGCGTTACCTATTATCTGTTTCAGTCGATGAATTACAACGGCGCGGAATTTAAAATCCCGCTGCTGCCGACAGCGGCGGCTGTAATCCTGACCCTGGCGGTCTGCGTGGGCATACCGCTGATTACCTACCGGCAGATCGAAAAAAGCAGCTCTGTAATAGAGCGGATTAAGGGGATGTAGTACCTCCTTAGATTTTGGATGATATTTGATATCTAATCGAATGGGCTGCCCTTGCTGCACTAAAAATGTCTAGGAATAAGGGCGGCCTCACACAGCGGCTTCTTTTATGACGTTTCTTCTTTTCCATCAATGAGATAATCGTAAGAAACCTGAAAAATCTCAGAGAGAGCCTTTAGTTCTACATCTGTCACATATCGCTTGTTTGTTTCAATTCTGGTAATCACATTTTTATCCATATCATATCCTTTCAACTGAAGCTGATAAGCTAAGAGCCGCTGGGACATATTGTGCCGGCGGCGAAGCTTGACGAGCCTTTGGCTGATCAGATTTTTCTCCCCGTTGGGTGTTTTCGGTTTCGGCATATCTCTAATCCCTCCTGCAAATAGTATGAACAGGCTTGTCTCATTTTTTGCACTTTTCTATTGATTTTATATGGGATTAGGAATACAATCGGTTGTAAAAGTGAGACAAGCAAGGCCGTCCAAAACTAATACAACAGAATAGATTGAAGAAAGAACGGAGAGCCTATAGATAAGCAAAAAGTGAAATCCGGCAGTGTAATAAGGAATTATTTGTATGAAAGGTGATGATTATGCGTCAGAGGGATATAGAGAGGTTTGCTTTTTTGTATCTTTGCGGAAAGCACGACAGAGACATTTTGCTGGGAAAAGAAAAAATGACGTTTTCTGATTTGGTCAGGCTGATTTATATTACGGATTTCCTTGGTTTAAAACGTTTGAATATTGATATCTGGAATGATTATGAAGAGCAGTTTCGGGAGCATTTTCAAAGGTTGGAACAGTTATATGATGAAAGCTGCAGCATCGTTTCCTGGGACAAAACCGAAGCGGATTTATATTTGCAGGAAAAGTGGGTGAAAGATTTTTGCAGTAACGTACCGGATCGGAGGAGCAGGAAGGAACTGGAAAAAATGGTAAGGAAGATTTACAAAGAAGCAGGGATGGAGAACTCGGAAGAGACAGATATCACTTAGGCCTGTATTCCCTGCTTAAAGTACTATTATGATATTGGGAGGAGAATGTAACGTCTTTGCCGAACCATTCCGGCGGAATGAAGGCGTTTGCTTTCTCCTCATCCGGAAATTCAACCTCTGCCAAAACTAACGGTTTCAAATCACCGTGAAAGATATCCAGTTCAATGGTAAGGCTTTCCCCCAGCGGAATCTCATACCGCGTCTTAGCGATTAAGCGGCCGTCAATTTTCTCCTTAAGATGCGCGTAAGCTTCTCTTGTCAAAGGCAGATTATATTCCTCCCGGGACAAAAACCCCTTAGATTTATAAGTCAGTTCATATTTGTCGTTGTCCCTGCGGATACGCACGACAGGCTCCGTACACAAATACCCCTGCTCAATATCCCTGGTTCTTACAATATTCAGTTCCTCCGGTATCCGGTTAATCAAATACTTACGCTCAATTTCCATCTGAAATCTCCTTATTTATTTTATCTACCTGTTGAAACAAACTCTTTATTTTTAATATTTGCGCCCTGAGCGTGCAAATATATACAACCTAAGTGTACACTAACAATTGCATTTTTGGTAGTGGTTTGCTAAAATTATTACAAATGTGCAAATTTTAATAATGGAGGATTACAATGAAGAGAGTAGCGGTTCTTTTGGCGGACGGATTTGAAGAGATTGAAGGTCTTACTGTTGTAGATATACTCAGAAGGGCGAGCATCTATGTGGATACTGTTTCGATAACGGAAGACTATATGATTCACGGCGCGCATGGGATCCATGTGCAGACGGAGGATCTGTTTGAGGAAGTCGATTTTACGGAATTTGATATGGTGGTGCTTCCGGGCGGGATGCCGGGAACTAAGAATCTGAACGAGCATGCGGGCGTTAAGCGCGTAGTAAGGGATTTTGCAGAGCGCGGAAAATATGTGGGGGCAATCTGTGCGGCTCCAAGTATCTTAGGAGGCCTCGGCTTGCTGAAAGGAAAGAGAGCCGCCTGCTATCCTTCCGTAGAAGACAAGCTGTCCGGCGCGGTTATCATGAAAGCGCCTGTGGTTCAGGACGGCAATATTATTACAAGCCGGGGAATGGGAACGGCCATTGATTTTGCGCTGAAGCTGACAGAAGTCCTGACAGACAGAGCAAAAGCAGAAGAGATTGCGGCGTCGATCCTTTATGGATAGGGTTTGCCGCCGCTCGGCGGAAGTGGCGCCGCATTCCGCCTATCCGCGAAGCGAATTTTAAATGGATTTGCGAAAGTTGCTGGGAACAGAGTGAACAGTAACGATTTTTATAAAACATGTATAAAAAGATAAAAGTTAGTCTGGTCAAGTGAAAAGGTTTGTGTTATACTTGTAAAACGAGTGTAATGAATGCGGTCTGCCTTTGGCAGCCCTCTTTGCATGCAGATGTGTAAGTAGACTGTCTGTTCTTCCGCTGTCGAGGAACAGGGTGATAATAGGAGGAAATAGTAATGAGTTTACAGGTGGAAAAATTAGAGAAAAACATGGCGAAACTTACGATTGAAGTTCCCGCCGGTGATTTTGAAAAAGCGCTTCAGAGCGCTTACAATAAACAGAAGAAGAATATCAGCGTTCCGGGTTTTAGAAAGGGAAAAGTACCTCGTCAGATGGTGGAAAAGATGTACGGGCCGGAGATTTTTTATGATGACGCGGCTAATGAACTGATTCCGACGGCATATGAGGAAGAACTGAAAGGTCTGGAGCTTGAGATCGTGTCGCGTCCGGTGATTGATATTGAGCAGATTCAGAAAGGCGAGGCGTTTATCTTTACCGCGGAGGTTGCCTTAAAGCCGGAAGTTACACTGGGCGAGTACAAGGGGCTGGAAGTCGATGCGGTTTCTGTTGAGGTTACTCCGGAAGAAGTGGAAGAGAAGATAAAGGAAGAGGCGGAGAAGAATGCAAGAACCATAACCGTAGAAGACCGCGGCGTTCAGGACGGCGACGATGTTATCCTGGATTTTGAGGGATTTGTTGCCGGAGAGGCGTTTGAGGGCGGCAAGGGCGAGAACTATCCTCTGACGATTGGTTCCGGTTCTTTTATTCCGGGATTTGAGGAGCAGCTGATAGGCGCTGAGGCAGAAAAAGAGCTGGAAGTAAACGTTACGTTCCCGGAGGATTATCACGCAGAGGAACTGAAAGGAAAAGAAGCCGTATTCAAGTGTACCATACACGAGATTAAGACTAAGGAGATTCCGGAGATCGATGATGAATTTGCATCCGAGGTTTCAGGATTTGATACGTTAGACGAGTACAAAGAAGATATTGCCGCAAAGCTGAAAGAACAGAAGGAAAAGGACGCAAGAGAACAGAAAGAAGATCAGGCAGTAGAGAAAGCAGTTGCCAATGCGTCTATGGAGATTCCGGACGCGATGATTGACGAGCAGGTTCGGATGATGGTGAATGAATTTTCACAGAATCTGCAGTACCAGGGACTTAGCCTTGAGCAGTACGGCCAGATTACCGGTATGACCAAAGAAAAGATGGAAGAGGAGATGCGTCCGCAGGCGGTGAAGCGCATCGAGAGCCGTCTGGTTCTGGAGGCTATCGTTAAGGCTGAGAACATTGAGGTTTCTGAGGAGAAGCTTGACGAAGAAATTGCTAAGATGGCGGAGAATTACCGCATGGAAGCAGATAAACTGAAAGACCTGATGGGCGAGGAAGAGCTGAAACATGTGAAGACAGATATCGCCGTACAGGAGGCTATAACGCTGCTGGCAGATCAGGCAGCGGAGAAATAATTATTAGAAAAGCAGAGCAGGAGGCGTTTACATGAGTTTAGTACCTTATGTCATTGAACAGACAAGCCGGGGAGAACGTTCCTATGACATTTATTCCAGATTGTTAAAGGATCGGATTATTTTCCTGGGGGAAGAAGTTTCGGATGTGGCTGCAAATATTATTGTTGCTCAGTTACTGTTTCTTGAAGCAGAGGATCCGGAGAAAGACATCCATCTGTACATTAACAGCCCGGGAGGTTCTGTAACCGCGGGTCTTGCGATTTATGATACGATGCAGTATATTAAGTGCGACGTGGCTACGTACTGCATGGGCATGGCGGCGAGTATGGGTTCGTTCCTCCTTTCAGGCGGGAAGAAGGGCAAGCGTTTTGCGATGCCGAATTCGGAGATTATGATTCACCAGCCTTCCGGCGGCGCCAGAGGACAGGCGACAGAGATTCAGATTGCCGCGGAACATATTTTGCGGACTCGTACCAGATTGAACCAGATTCTTTCTGAGAATACAGGGCAGCCGTTGGATGTTATCCGTATTGATACGGAACGCGATAATTTTATGACTGCAGAAGAGGCGAAGGAGTACGGTTTGATCGACGAGGTAATTACAAACCGTAAATAAGCACTTTGTGCATAGGGCGCAGCACGCATAGCGGGCTGCGCCGTGTGAGTTCATTTCATAGAATGCGCAGGACAATAGCTGCGCTGGGAAAATATTTAACGGGAAGGCGTAGGAAGTCGCTGTGAGCGAAGTGAACAGTAACCGTATGAGACGCGCTTCCGTTCTAAATTTGAGAGGAGAAAATAATGGCAGGGAGAAATGAAGATTACGTCAGATGTTCCTTCTGCAATAAATCACAGGCACAGGTCCGCAAGCTGATTGCGGGTCCGGAGGGGGCGTTTATCTGCGATGAATGCATTGAGGTCTGCACTGAGATATTGGAGGAGGAGCTTGAATATGAGGAGATCGGCAATCCATTTGACGGGATTACGCTGTTCAAACCGGAGGAAATCAAGGCTTTTCTGGATGAATATGTGATTGGCCAGGAGCAGGCGAAGAAAGTCCTGTCAGTGGCGGTGTACAATCATTATAAAAGGATTAAGGCGCAGAAGGATTTGGGCGTGGAGCTGCATAAAAGCAATATTCTGATGCTGGGGCCTACCGGATGCGGTAAGACGCTTCTGGCGCAGTCTCTTGCAAGGATTTTGAACGTTCCTTTTGCGATTGCAGACGCTACGGCCTTGACAGAAGCAGGCTATGTAGGAGAAGATGTGGAAAATATTCTGCTTAAAATCATCCAGGCGGCGGACGGAGATATTGAGCGTGCGGAATACGGCATTATATATATCGATGAGATTGATAAGATTACCAGGAAGTCTGAGAATCCGTCGATTACCAGAGACGTATCCGGGGAAGGCGTGCAGCAGGCGCTGCTTAAGATTCTGGAAGGTACCGTTGCCAGCGTTCCGCCCCAGGGAGGAAGAAAGCATCCTCATCAGGAGCTGATTCAGATTGATACGACCAATATTTTGTTCATTTGCGGCGGAGCGTTCGAGGGATTGGATAAGATTATTGAGAGACGGATTGACAGGAAGTCCATCGGATTCAATCAGGAGATTGCCGGAAGGCATGAGGAGAATGTGGATCGTCTTCTGAAGCAGGCGCTGCCCCAGGATCTGGTGAAGTTCGGGCTGATTCCGGAGCTGGTAGGACGCGTTCCGGTTACGGTTTCTTTGGAGATGCTGGATAAGAAAGCGCTGGTTCGGATTCTGACAGAACCAAAGAACGCGATTGTAAAGCAGTATCAGAAGATGTTGGAATTGGACGGCGTAGAGCTTTTGTTTGATCCGGAGGCTTTGGAGGCCATTGCGGAGACGTCGCTTAAGAGGAAGACCGGAGCCAGAGGCTTGCGCGCGATCATGGAAAATACGATGATGGATACCATGTATCATGCGCCTTCGGATGAATCCCTTAAGAGCTGCCGGATTACCAGAAGGACGGTTGAAGGAGCGGGAGGCCCCGTTTACGGACGTCATGATTTGAAAACAGAGAGTGCGTAGGAAGAGGCGGAGCGGTACTCCGCCCTTTGTATATCGTGGAGACAGTTGTATAGAAGACAGGAGTGGATAAAGAATGAGTGAACCAAACAGTATGCCGATGGCGGCGCTGAGAGAATTGGTAATTCTTCCGGAGATGGTGGTTCATTTTGATGTGAGCAGAGACCGTTCCATCCGCGCGGTTGCCGCGGCTATGGAGGAGGAAGGCCAGAAAATTTTCCTGACTGCGCAGCGGAAAGGGGATATCGACCATCCAGGAACGAAAGATTTGTATGAAATTGGCTGTGTGGCGTCGATCAAGCAGGTGATTAAGCTTCCCAAGAATATTCTGCGGGTGCTGGTGGCGGGCGAATACAGGGCGAAGCTTTTGGAACTGGAATCGGAGAACCCGTATCTGAGGGCGCAGATAGTCAGGCAGGAAGACATTGACCGGACGGAAGAGGCGCTGGGGAACAGAGAGAATAATCCCGGCGTCAGAGCTATGCTCAGAGGGCTGAAAGAAATATATAATGATTATATCGGCAGGCACCCCAAATATCCCCGGGATATGGTAAAGCAGATCAATGATTATGAAGAGCTTCGGAAACTCGTGGATGCGGTCGCCGCCAATATACCCCTTGGTTATCAGGATTTGCAGGCGCTGTTAGAAGAGCGGGATCTTCTGGAACGGTACGATCTGCTGGCATTTAAGATCGTCAATGAGATCCAGGTGATGGATATCAAGGATGAGATCCGGAACAAAGTAAAGGAGCGCGTAGATAAACATCAGAGAGAATACGTACTCAGGGAGCAGATGAAGCAAATCAGAGAGGAACTGGGGGAAGAGGATACCGTTACCGACGCGGAGGAATTTCGCCAGCAGACGGATAAGCTGAAGGCGCCTAAGGAAGTGAAAGAAAAGCTGTACAAGGAGATTGGAAGATTTAAAAGCTCTATGAACAGTTCGGCGGAAAACGGAGTAATCAGGACTTATATCGAAACGATGCTGGAAATGCCCTGGAATAAAGCAGTTAAGGACAGCAAAGACATCGGATATGCCAGAGAGATTCTGGATAAAGAACACTACGGCCTGGAAAAGGTGAAAGAACGGGTGTTGGAATTTCTGGCGGTTCGGGCATTGACGAAGAAAGGGGAAAGTCCGATCCTGTGTCTGGCAGGACCTCCGGGAACCGGAAAAACCTCCATTGCAAAGTCGCTTGCCAAAGCCTTAAAGAAGCCTTACGTGCGTATTTCCCTGGGAGGAGTCCGGGATGAGGCGGAGATCAGGGGCCACAGAAAAACCTATGTGGGCGCCATGCCCGGCCGGATTGCAAATGGGCTTCGGAGCGCGGGAGTGAAGAATCCGCTGATGCTTTTGGATGAGATTGATAAAGTAAGCAACGATTATAAAGGAGATACCTTTTCGGCGCTTCTTGAGGTGTTAGACAGCGAGCAGAATGTAAAATTCCGGGATCACTACTTAGAAGTGCCTATGGATTTATCAGAGGTATTGTTCGTGACAACCGCGAATACGCTTCAGACCATTCCGCGGCCGCTGCTTGACCGTATGGAGGTCATTGAGATCAGCAGTTATACAGAAAATGAAAAGGCGCATATCGCCATAGAACATCTGATTCCCAAGCAGCTTGAGAAACACGGGATTTTGCCGGAACAGCTCCAGATCAGTAAGGGCGTGGTGTGGAAGATTGCGAAGAATTATACGAAAGAGGCAGGCGTGCGCCAGCTAGAGCGTAAGATCGGCGATATCTGCCGGAAGACGGCGAAAGAGATATTAGAGGACGGAAAAGAGAAAGTCCGGGTAACGGAGAACAACCTGCATAAGTATCTGGGAAAAGAGAAATACCGCTATCAGATGGCCAATCAGACCGACGAGGTGGGAATTGTGCGCGGGCTTGCATGGACCAGCGTAGGCGGCGATACCCTGCAGATTGAAGTAAATGTTATGCCCGGCAAGGGTGAGATTATTCTTACAGGACAGCTTGGGGATGTGATGAAGGAGTCTGCAAGGACGGGAGTCAGCTATATTCGTTCCGTGGGAGAACAGTATGAGGTTGACGAGGAGTTCTTCACAAGCCATGATATCCATATCCATATTCCCGAAGGGGCGGTGCCGAAAGACGGGCCTTCGGCGGGCATTACTATGGCTACCGCCATGCTTTCAGCTATCACAGGCCGTAAGGTAAGGGCGGATGTAGCGATGACCGGAGAGATTACCTTAAGAGGCCGGGTACTTCCAATCGGAGGATTAAAGGAGAAGCTTCTGGCGGCGAAGAGCGCCGGGATAGGAACTGTTCTGATTCCGGAAGAGAATCGGAGAGACGCAGAAGAATTGTCCGCGGAGATTACGAAAGGAATGGAGATCCTGCCCGTATCTAGGATGGAAGAGGTGTTAAAGAATGCATTTTGCTAAAAGCTTTGGCGGCTTTGTTTCTTAAGCGGACGGGTTATGCGGCTATAGAATAGAACGAAAGGGGAGGGTGACTATGATTATCCGCAGTTTGGAACTGGAGACAGTCTGTGGAATTACCAGCAGGCTTCCGGAGAATACGCTTCCGGAGATTGCGTTTGCGGGTAAGTCGAATGTGGGGAAGTCCTCGCTGATTAACGGCCTGATGAACCGGAAGTCTTTTGCACGGATATCGGGGACGCCGGGGAAGACGCAGACCATTAATTTTTACAACATCAATCAGGAACTGTATCTGGTGGATCTTCCAGGGTACGGCTATGCAAAGGTGTCGGAGAAAGAGAAACAGAAATGGGGCAGGATGATCGAGAGGTATCTGCACAGTTCAAAGCAGCTAAGAGCCGTCTTCCTGCTGATTGATATCCGCCATGACCCTTCGGCTAACGATAAGCTGATGTACGACTGGATTTTGGCTCAGGGGTATCGTCCCATTATCATTGCTACCAAGCTTGACAAGATAAAAAGAAGCCAGACAGCGAAGCATGTGAAGGCAGTCAGGCAGGGACTGGGGTTAGGGGCGGACGTAAAGGTGATTCCTTTTTCGGCAGTGTCGAAGCAGGGCAGGGATGAGATCTGGGAGATTGCAGAGGAACTTTGCGGGTTAAACGTCATTTCCGGTCGGGAGGATTAGAGCGTGCATTGTACAGGCGGCAGAGTGTTTATCATGCGACGGTTTGCCCCATAAGCAGCCATAGGGTGTGAAGCAATCGAGTAGTATAAGGGAAGTTGAGGTGCGTAATGTATGGGGGTCAAAGAACAGCTTGGAGACCACAGGCCTTACTGGAAGGTTGCGGTGAGCCTCCTGTTCAGCCTTAGTGCGACCATTTTATTTGTATATCTTGGATTGAAAGCAATCTTTTACTTTATGCCATTTGTAATTGGGTGGATTTTATCGGTCATTGCAGGGCCGGTGGTGTCCTTCCTGGAAAAGCGCTTAAAGATTATGAAGAAGCTTGGCACAGCCATTACGATCATTCTGGTATTGGGAATCTGTATCGGAATTATTTACCTGGCCGTCAGTAGTGTGTGGAGAGAAATTCTGTCTTTGACCGAGAATTTCCCCGAAATGTATGAAGATCTGGAGAAGGGCCTCGGACAGATTGGCAGCATGGGTTCGGAAATTTTTTCCCGTCTTCCGGCAGAGGTACAGAAAGGGTGGAGTTCCCTGGTAAGCAACTTAGACGAGACTATAGGCGCGCTGATTGGACAGATTGGCGAGCCTACGATTGCGGTTGCCGGAAATATGGCGAAGAGAATTCCGTCGATTCTGGTGGGCATGATTGTTGCGTTTGTTTCCGCCTATTTCTTTGTTTCCGAAAAGGACAACTTCAGTTCATGGGTGAAACGCGTCGTTCCGGAACCGATTACCAGACGGATGGGGATGGTGTCGGATAATTTAAAATATGCGGTGGGCGGATACTTTAAGGCTCAGCTTAAAATTATGGCGGTCGTGTTTACCATCCTGCTGGTTGGATTTGCACTGATCGGGGTTCATTTTTCCATTTTGTTGGCGCTTGGAATTGCATTTTTAGATTTCCTGCCTTTTTTTGGGACGGGGACGGCGCTGATTCCCTGGGCGGTTTATAAATTCCTGGTGGGAGATTACCGGATGGTGGCAGGTTTAGTGGTGATTTACGGTGTGAGCCAGTTGGTAAGGCAGCTAATCCAGCCGAAGTTAGTGGGAGACAGCATGGGATTAAACCCGCTGTATACGCTGTTCCTCCTGTATCTGGGATACAGGGTCGGGAGCGTGCTTGGGATGATTTTTGCCGTTCCGCTGGGATTGATTGTGATGAACTTATATAAGGCGGGGGCTTTCGATTATATTCTGGATGATGTGGAGATTCTTGTGGAGGGAATTTTAAGCCTGCGCAACAGGAGCGACGGGTAGAGGTTATAACGTTCAAAAAGGGCGGCCTGCCAATACAAAAACAGTATTGGCAGGCCGCCCTTTTTCAGCGAGTTTATATTCCCCGAAAACGGAATGTAAATTCTAACCGTTTGTCGGCGTGGATCAGATATTCCGGATGGGTCGGAGAACCCCAACTGTCATCTCCGGCAATACCCATCTGCATCAGAGCCGTTCGGATGACCGTGTAATGGATCTGGGGCAGTTCATAGGGGTGGCGCGCGTTTTCCATCTCATGCGGCGTCCAGGGAAGGGCGGAGAAGTTCATGTTGTCTCCTTCAAAGAGCAATCCACGGCCGCGCTTGTCGGTAACCTTTGCCCAGCGGACTCCGATTTTATTTCCGGTTTCCTGGGGTACAATATAGCTGGCCACGTTATCGGATACCTGATTTCGGTAAATGCCGAGTTTAGCGCCTCTGCACCGGTCTGCATAGGTCTCGGCGGGTCCCATGCCGTACCATTCTAACTGGTTATAATCCGCATTTATCTTCATGATCATGCCGAATTCCGGCATATCTTCCAGGCCTTTTACCGGGTCGTGAATTAGTTTGGTTTCAATCGTTCCGTCGCCATAGACGGTGTATACGACCTGGCAGTAGGTAGCGGGCGTGGTTGGAAGTACATAGCTGTAAGTGACAGAGGCGTACGTTTCATGTATTTCCAGTTTCGGATCGCCCGGGTCATAACCCTCCTGTTCCGGAACAATGAAGCTTTTATGGGACAGATAAAGACTGGCAAGCTTCCATTGGCCGTAAACCATCGGCATGCCGTTTCCCTCGTCGTTATCTACCGGGGCTCTCCAGAAGTTCGGCTTGGGAATGCTTTCAATCATCTCGACTCCGCCGTAACGGTAGGAAACCAGGCCGCCGGCCAGATAGGAGAACAGCGCGTCGAAGTTTTCGCCTTTTACGCCGATGTTCACTTTTCCCTGAATTACCCGGATTGGTTTGGCGCAGCGGTATTCTTTTTGGATATTAGCCGGCGCGACGGTATATACATGCTGTCCAAAAGCCACTTCATGTCCGGCCTTCGCCCAGAGAGTGTCTGTTTTCAGCCGAAAAGATACGGTAACGGCGTATTCGCCGGCTTGGGCTGGAACAGGGATGGGAAGGGCGTATTCCTGTTCCGAGAGAGGCGCGGTTTCGGTCATAAGTTCCGCCTGTTTTACCAGGATTCCATTCCTGGACAGAGTAACCACGCACCGGAAATCTTTTGTGTTTACGAACAAATTCTTATTCTTGACAAGAACCGTGTCTTTGCTGACGTCGGCGGTGATATTCTGATAATTAAATTTAACTTCCTGCATCTTTGGCGACGGAGTCCGGCCGCCGCCGTATACGATTCCGTTTGCGCTGAAATTATAGTCGGTAGGACGTTCGCCGAAATCGCCGCCGTAGGCTTGGAATTCTTTGCCGTAACGGTCTTTTTTTGTGATAGTTTGATCTACATAGTCCCAGATAAATCCGCCCTGATATAGTGGCTCCGTATCGGTCAGATCCGTATATTTGTGCATGGCGCCGCAGGAATTCCCCATGGCGTGGGTATATTCGCAGCAGATAAAGGGTTTATCCCGGTGCTTGGAAAGGAACGACTCAATGGTAGAGACCGGGGTGTACATCTGGCTTTCTATGTCGCTGGTGTCGTTGTAGCGGCGGTCATGGAAGACGCCTTCGTAGTGTATGAGCCTGGAGCCGTCCAGCTCCCGGAATTTATCCGACATTTTTTTGATTACTATTCCGCCGTAGGACTCGTTGCCGCAGGACCAGATTAAGATGGAAGGGTGGTTTTTGTCTCTCTGGTAGACGGAGTTTGCCCGGTCAAGCAGCGCGTCCTCCCATTCCGGCTTATCGCCTGGAATTGCAAGTTCATAATCTCCGCCGCGCAATAGCGCGTCCCAGGAACCATGGGTTTCCATATTGGTCTCGTCAATCAGGTAAAGCCCGTATACATCGCAGAGACTGTACAGCGGTGAATCATTTGGGTAGTGGCAGGTACGGATGGCGTTAATATTGTACCGTTTCATGGTAACAATGTCTAAGAGCAGTTCTTCCGGGCGGGGAACCCGTCCGGTTACGGAACTGAACTCGTGGCGGTTAACGCCTTTGAAGACAATGCGTTTTCCGTTCAGGCACATGATATGATCCTTTAGCTCAAACCGGCGGAAGCCGACGGCTTGTGCGATTACTTCTGTAACCCGGCCGTCCGCATCCGCAACGGTAAGGAGCAGTTCGTAGAGATTCGGCTCTTCCGCGCTCCAGAGCTTCATGCCTTCAAGAGCAAGCGTTAGTTCGCCGCCGCCGTCCGACAGGGAAAAGGAAGCCTTAGCCACTTCTTCATTAGGAGATTCCGTTAGATCGGTAAGGGCGCTTCCCGGGAAACGGTATAAAGGCATCTCAGACAGAACCATCCGGACGCTTCCGGTTCCCTGAGCTTTCACATTGATTTTCAATTCTTCTTTGGCGTAGGCGTCGTCTAAAAGCGTTTCTATTTTCAAATCATCAATATGCACGGCGGGTTTTGTATACAGGTAAACATCCCGGAAAATTCCGGAAAAACGGTAAAAATCCTGATCTTCCGCCCAGCTTCCGCTGCTCCACTTGAAAACCTGCAGGGCAAGTTTATTCTCTCCTTCTGTCAGGAACGGTGTCAGGTCAAAATCCGAAGGGGTGAAGCTGTCCTCGCTGTAGCCCACATACTGTCCGTTCAGCCAAAGCGCCATCGCGCTTTCCACACCCTGGAAGGAGATGTATAGGGACTGCTCCTTCATATGTTCAGGCACATAGAAATATTTTACATAACTGGCGGTGGGGTTGAATTCCGTAGGAATTTCTCCGTCCCAAATATCCTCCCTGCCGTCCCAGGGATACTGAGTATTCACATATGCGGGCGTGTCGTAGCCTTCCATTTGGATATGGGCGGGCACCCGGATTTCGCTCCAGTTTCTGCAGTTAAAGTCCGGCTGTTCAAAGCCTTTTATGGTTTCATCCAGATTTCGTCCGTAGGAGAATTTCCAGATGCCGTTCAAGGAATGACGGAAAGGATTTTCTCCGGCTCTTAAGGACTCCTCATCCGGGAAATATGCGTGATCGGAATGCGCCGGAAGGACATTTTCCTTGAAGAATGTAATGTCTTTGATTTTGTTGTAGTCAAACATAGCTAACCTCCTGCGGAATCTGCCGTATTGTTTTGCGTCAGAATTCCATAATTATCATTATTAGTTCAAACCGTTAATCTTATTATGGAATTGCCGTAGAAAATATGCAATATAAAATAGGTGCAAAGATATGGAAAAATGTTGCATAGAAGAAGCTTGATCTGCCGGAACCAGGAAGGGATATCTAAAGTGGGACTACGGATAAATACCGATAGAAATCTCGGAAATCAGGAAGAAGAATTTGTGCATAAGTAAATGGATTGGTTGAAAACGCCTGTTTTTTGATTGAATATAAATGCAATGCAATATAGAAATCAGTATAATCATATTTATAAAATTTGCGGTGAAGGAACGAATCTGCTCCATGCTGCGCGATGTAAAAGTTGTGCCAAGGATTCGGTGATTCAGTATCCGGCAGGAACCGTTACACGCTCTGACTCTCGGCCGTTTCTAGGCTAAATAACTTATTTTCAAGCTGTCCCTAAAGAACTATATCAGAAATTTCCTGCTGTGTATGCAGAAAGGAGGCATATATGCCAGATACATACAGATATGCCTATTATGCGTTGGACAGGCAGTTAAACTCTCTGTCCGTATATAATGCGGGTTATGAAAAATGCCATTCCGGCTACCAGTGGGGGCCGGGAGTGAGAGATCACTATTTAATTCATCATATTATCCGGGGATGCGGCTATTACAGGGTTGGAGGAAGGGAATACCGCTTAAAGGCCGGCGATACCTTTCTTCTTTTTCCGCAGGTGGAATCCAGCTATCAGGCCGACAGAGAAGAACCGTGGGAGTATGCGTGGGTTGGATTTGCCGGAAACGACGCTTATTCCATGATCACGAATACAGATTTTTCCAGGGAACATCCGATATTAGACCAGTCAGCCATTAGCGAAGAAGTATTTTCAAAACTTCGGGCTGTATACGAGGCGAACGGCAACACGTTTCAGGATGCCGTGGCCATGACGGGAGCTTTATATTCTTTGATGGGGTTTCTGATGAAGCATTCTAAGGGAGAAAAGAAATTTGGAAACCTTCAGGCGGGTTACGTGGAACGGGCAAGGCAGTATATTGCCGAGCAGTATTCCTATCCCATTACGGTGGAGGATGTGGCGGACTACACAGGGGTCAGCAGGAGCTATTTATTCCGTCTGTTTCAGGGTATTATGAAACAGTCCCCAAAGGAATATCTGCTGGAATACCGGATTGGACGGGCGTGTCAGCTTCTGGGGCAGACAAACCTTCCGGTGGGAAGTATTGCCCATTCGGTTGGATTTGTGGACAATCTGTATTTTTCAAAGGTATTTAAAAAATATAAAAACTGCACGCCTTCGGAATACCGGGGACGGCAGGGACAGAATAGAGGAGATGCGTCATGGTGAAAAAGAAACCAAAGCTGCAGTTCCGGTATTATGAGATGGGCGCCCATGAGCAGGTTTTGGCGCTTCTGGGAGAAGACTGGCGGAGGCCATATGGAATCAATATTAGCGATCTGCATTTTCATAACTATATGGAGGTTGGAATCTGTTATGAAGGAAAGGGGAAGTGTATCCTGCGCGATACGGTTGAGGTTTTTGAGGCCGGATGTATGACGATTGTACCTCCGAATTATCCTCATAATAATGAGACGAATCCCGAAGAAACCGCATTTTGGGAATGGATGTATTTTGATTTGGATAGTGTGCTGCGGGATATGAAAGAGCTGTCCTTTAGCAAGCTGGACACCGAATATATTTCCAATGCTTTGTATGAGTCGGCGTTGTTTTTTCATCAGGACATGCATAAGAAAATCAGTAATATTATACTGGAAATCAGAGAGGAATGCGACAGGAAAGCTTATATGTACAGAGAGAAGCTGAGGGGTCTTCTGCAGTCTTTTGTAGTGGAACTTCTCAGGATACATAATGTAAACAGCGCTATGCCTAGGAAAAACCCGAGAAGTTTCCAGGTGGCGCCGGCTCTTGCCTATGTAAAAGAACATTATAATGAAGAGATCCGTATCCGGGATCTGGCAAAGGCGTGCAATATCAGCGAAAGCCATTTCCGAAGGATATTCCAGGAATGTATGAACATGACGCCGAACGACCATGTGAATGTGATACGGATTCAGGAGGCGAGCAGGCTGCTCTTAAAGAGCCATGCCACGATGGAAGAAATCGCCTATCGTGTGGGATACGGAAATGTATCTACATTTAACCGGAATTTTAAAAGGATGCTGGGAATGACGCCGTATCAGTGGAAGAAGTCGCCGGATAATTATGCGGGGCAGATGTTGGACTTTAAGATCAGCGCGCTGAAGGGATGGTAGAAACGGATGAATTATAAAATGGTAAAAGAGGTACACAGACGGGTAAAAACCTCTACGAAGATTCTGGCAAAAACGATGGTCGTGCTGTGCGTATTATTTTTGCTGGCAGGGATTGTCCTGGACCGGGGGATGCTCTTTTTATCCTTGCTTACGGCCGGCATGTATTTCATACATGAGGCGTATAGCATAAAGGACTTTGAGTATGTGATGGAAGGGGAGCGTTTTACAATTACGGTGATTTATGGAAACCTGCGCCGGAGGGAGGAACATGTGCTGAACCTAAGGGAAATGGAGGCGGTTGCGCCGAACTGGCATGAAGCGGTGGCGAAATACCGGTTAAGGGGCGGTACGGAGAAGCTCCCCAAATATGATTATACGTCCTACGAACCGGACGTTCCCTATTACACAATGATTATTATGGAGAAGCAAAAAAAGATTAAGCTGCTCCTTGATTTGCCGGAGGATATGCTTCAGGCAATGAAACGCATAAATCCTCAGAAGGTCTTTGTGCATAATTGAGCAACTTGGTTGAAATCGCCTGTTTTTTGATTGAATATAAACGCAACGATAAAGAGAAATAAGTATAATTATACATAGAAAATCAGTGATGGAAGGGAAAAACCTATACATGTTGCACAACGAAGGCGGAATCCTTTCCCAAATATACTGATAAAAAAGGAGGATACAGAGAATGAAAAAGAAACTTATTTCAATGCTGCTTGCAGGTACCATGGTTCTTTCCCTGGCTGCATGCGGCGGTGGCGGAAGCACCGGTGGGGACGCAGGTGACGGCGAGGATGCAGGCGCTGCAGAGATGGGTACAAGTGACGACGAGAACACACTGACGGTTGCGGCGTGGGATCCGAACTTCAACATTCCGGCTCTTGAGGCGGCGGCAGCCGACTACAAGGAGAATGTAAATCCTGATTTTGTTCTTGATATCAAAGAACAGGGCGGTTCACAGGACGTTGAGACTGCTATAACTACAGCGGCTTCCTCTGGCAAGTACGAGACGCTGCCGGATATGGTTCTGTTCCAGGATCACTGGATTCAGAAGTTTGTGGCGGACTATCCGGATGCATGGCAGGATGTCAATGACATCGACATCAACTGGGACGACTTCTATACAGAGAAGCTTGATTATTCTACCATCGACGGCGTTCACTACGGCGTTCCGGTAGACGGCGGTACTGTTATTATGGCTTACCGCGTAGACCTTCTGGATCAGGCTGGTTATAAAATGGACGACATGAAGGGAATCACCTGGGAGAAGTTCATAGAAGTCGGCAAAGCTGTAAAAGAGAAGACAGGCAAGGCTCTTCTTTGCATGAACAGCGACGGAAACGATTTGATGTACATGATGCTGCAGGCTGAGGGCGTTTCCCAGTTTAAAGACGGCAAGCCGTACATCGTTGGAAATGACAAGCTCAAAGAGATCGTTGAACTGGTAGTAGAGATGGTAAATGAAGAGATACTTCTTCTTCCAAACAGCTGGTCAGATTATACGGATAAGGCAATTCAGGGAGACCAGGTTGCGGGCGTTATGAACGGCAACTGGATTATTCCTACCATCCAGGCGGTAGAGGCTAACAGCGGAAAGTGGGAGATTACGACAATGCCTACCTTAACAGGAGAGGACGGATATGCTTCTAACGGCGGTTCTTCTCTGTACATTACGGCAAACTGCAAGAAGACAGACCTTGCAAAGGATTTCCTTGCTTATACATTTGGCAAGAGTACCGTAACTTATGACAATGCTTTGAAAGATGGAGGCGTTGTATCTACATACATTCCGGCCGGCGAGTCTGAAGTTTATAACGAGGGCGTAGCGTTCTTCAATGATACTCCTATTTATGCGCAGATTTCAGAAATGGGATCTCATGTGCAGACCATTGAGCAGAGCCCATACCACTATACATGCCGTGAGAAGCTTGGCGCGGCTGTAATCAATATCGTAAATGGCGCCGATATTGACGAAGAACTCAAGAATGCGGAAGAACAGTTGAATTTCGAAATGGGCAACTAATTTCGATAAAAAATAAAAATAGAAAAAATGAACGGGGAAAACGGTTTGCCGTTTTCCCTTTTCTGTTGTGAAGGGGGAATCCTAGTGGAGAACAAAAAAGGAATGAGCCTGATTCAGAAGCAGTCGAGAGCCGGCTGGGTATTCTTGGCTCCGGCAACCTTGTTGATTGCGGTTATGAGCTTCTGGCCGATGATTAGCGCGTTCATCACCTCATTAAAGACCGGCTCCAGTGCGAATATGGAGTGGGCAAGTCCGGTTTTTTACAATTACACCAGAATGTTTGCGGATAAGCTGTTTCTGCGTTCGGTAGGAAACACGTTTTTGTACCTGGCAATTCAGGTGCCGATCATGCTGGTGCTGGCGATTCTGCTGGCTCAGCTTTTGAATAATAGGGATTTGAAACTGAAGGGGTTTTTCCGTACCTGCGTATTCCTTCCCTGCGCGACCGCGCTGGTTTCTTATTCTTTGATTTTTAAATCATTATTTGCAACAGAGGGATTGATTAATACGATTCTTGTAAATGTTGGAATTTTATCCGAAAATTATAATTTTTTGGGGAATGCGGCAAGCGCGAAGGCGGTTATTATCATTGCCCTGATCTGGAGATGGACCGGGTATAATATGGTATTCTATCTGGTAGGCCTGCAGAATATTGAATATTCCGTATATGAAGCGGCCAAGATCGACGGCGCTAACGGTTGGAAGACTTTCTGGGGAATCACTGTTCCGCTTTTGAAGCCAACGATTATTATGACTTTTATCATGTCGATCAACGGTACATTACAGCTCTTTGACGAGTCTGTAAACCTGACCAACGGCGGTCCGGCATTCTCGACTATTACAATGTCGCATTACATTTACAACAATACCTTTGGTACCGGAGTTGCGAACTTTGGATATGCAACCGCCATGGCGTTCTTCGTGTTTATCATGGTAGGTATTCTGGCATTAATTAATATGAAAGTAGGTGATACGCGTGACTGAGAAAAAGAACAGAAGTATGATCCAGCGCCGGTTGATTCCGACCTATATTTTCCTGGCAATTGTATCATTTATTTCCGTATTCCCGTTTTACTGGATGATTTCCGCTGCGACCAATACCTCTTTTGACGTTGCTCAGGGGCGGATTCTGCCGGGCGGCAATTTAGCAGTGAATTTTCAGAACCTGATCGGAGGACAGAATCTGTGGGGAGCTATGTGGAATTCTTTCAGGTATGCAATCATGCAGACAATCATTGCATTGTTTATCTGTTCACTGGCAGGTTTTGGATTTGAACTTTATCATGACAAGAAGAAAGATATGGTATTTACCATTCTGCTCCTTGCAATGATGATTCCGGGCGTTGCAACGATGATTCCGCTGTTTAAGATGATTGCGGGGATGGGATTATTGAATTCTGCACCGGGTTTTATACTTCCGGCTATCTCTACTCCGTTTTTGATCATGATGTTCCGCCAGAATTCAAGGAACTTCCCGATTGATGTTATGGAGGCGGCTCGAATTGACGGATTAACAGAATTCCAGATTTTCTTTAGGATGTATATGCCGATGATGAAGTCTACTTATGCGGCGGCGGCAGTTATTTCCTTTATGAATGCATGGAATTCATATCTGTGGCCGAAGGTAATCATGACGGATACCAACGCCCAGACTATGCCCATGCTGATCGCCAATATGGCGGCGGGGTACACGACAGATTACGGCCTTCTGATGTTAGGCGTATTATTCTGTTCTGTTCCGACGATGGTGGTATTCTTCGTATTGCAGAAGCAGTTCGCAGAAGGTATTACCGGAGCGGTTAAGTAGGAGAAGATTCGTGATATCAGGATTAAGAGAGACGGCGGATACAACTTAAGCACCGCAAATAGTAAACGTACAGTCCGGCATCCCTTTACAAAAATTTGTGCTGGGATGCCGGATCTTTTTATACTTTTTGAATATAAGAATGGCGCCGCCTTACTGGAGCGGCCATCTTATCCGTATGGACGGATTTTTTTGAGAAGGGAGATCGGAAAATGGGAGAATTTATTCTGAACGTCATCCACAGGCCGGAGATGGTGCCGGAGTATTCGGCTACGGTTACCGGCCATGGAAAGGAAGAGGATATCGGCGATAAGAAGTTGTTGACGGAATCCTTGGATATTTTTAAGACACAGCAGCGGTTGGCGCATGAGAACGGCTTGAAAGTTACAATCCACATGACCTATGCGTCGCTTTTTAATGAAGAGGCGGTGCAGATTGCAAAAAAAGACCATGAGAAATATGGGGATGAGATTGCGCTGTCGCTCTTGGGGCTTCCCTGTGAGCAGTTTAGGAATAAATACAAGACGAAGGATTTCTGTATCTGGATGTTCGCTATGGAGGACAAGAAGACCATTGTAGACGATGTATTCGCGAAGTTTTACGAGCAGTTCGGATTCTATCCGGAGTCTACCGGTTCATACTATATGGATGCAGAACTGACCAACTATATCAAGGAAAAGTACCCCATGGTGAAGTGCGCCGTTGCTACCTGCTGGGAGGAAGGGCCGAAAGCATATCATACCTGTAATAATTCCTGGTATACCCTATTTGACGGAGGCCCTTGGGCGCCGTGGATTCCTTCCAAGCAGAACACCCACGCCCCGGCGGCAAATAGGGAGGAGGATTCCGGAATTGTGGCGATTCCCCATCTTTCCAGGGATCTGCTTGCCTGCTACGACGGCAACGGCTCCAATTTCGGGACGCATCCCCAGAATGTGCTGCGTGGAATGATTTATGATTCCAAGACCTGGGAGTTTCCATATCTGTATAATCTGATCGACCAGTACCGGGCGCAGGAGAAATATAATAACGGCTATGCGTATAATATGATGTTCGTGGGACCTGGCTGGATGAATAAGATGGGACGCTGGGAAGCGCCCTATGAGCTGCTTCTAAAATCTTACTCGGAGGGCTGCAAGTATTACGGCGGCTTAAAGAAGGAAGGGAAGCTGATTGACATGACGATGTCTGAGTTTGCGGATTATTATCGGGAGAAGAAGACTTATACCGAGCCGGAGTGCGCCCTGTGGAGGGATATCCTCTATGGTTCTGATAAGCAGTTGTTCTGGTATACCGATCCTTATATGCGGACGGGCGTTAATATGGATCAGGGCGGAGCGATTTTCGATCTGCGTCCTTACGCTGCGAAACTGAAATGGGAGGTGGGAATTGGGACGAAGCATGTACAGGATGCGTCCTATCCGTTTTTGATTCAGGAGAAGTACCGGGCCGGATATTTCACCCACTACGCGGGAGAAGGAACCATCCGCAGCGCCAAGATCTGTTATCGGGGAGAAGAGGTAGATCTCTGCCTGTGCCGTACAAAGGCCCGCTTCTCACAGGAGAAAGCTGAGAGGATTCTGACGCTGGATCCGGTGGACATTGAATTTTCTGATTTGACGGTGAAATTACAGACCCGGCTGTATTTTGCGGAAGGGGAGGGAACCATCCGCATTGAACGTGAAATTCTCGAAATGAGCAGGCCGCAGGCACAGGTAGAAATCAATGAGTACATGGTAGCCTGTTACGGAACTACAGAATATCCGGAAGATATGAGTGGGATCGTACTGCGCTGCGAAGGTGCGGAGCCGAAGGAATTGGTATATGAGTACCGCTGCAGGGAGGAAAGCCTTGCGGATGCGGCGGAAGTATCCGCGGTGATTCCGGCAATTGAGACGAAGGTATCCATGAAAGCCTCGAAAGGAGGCGAAGGGTATGTCCGGGAGGGTTACGCGTTTTCTCCGATGTTTACGCTGGGATATAAAAAGCAAGTTTCAGAAAAGGAGGTCTTTGCGACATGGCTCAAGCTGGAAAAGGCAAATTAAACTATAGATGTCCCGCCTGTTTTATGCGGGATTTGGATATTGATATGTTCTATGACAAGGAAAAAGATGAATATTACTGTCTCCGCTGCCAGTATACGGGTAAAGAAGCGGACGTACTTGAGGGAAATGAGACGGTAAGGATCAAATACAAGGCGATGTATCATAGATTTACTAAATTTGATTTTGATTAAGAATGCACGAAGGGCAGTTGGGAGGAGCCGGATGAAGAACATGATCTATGGAGTCGATTTGGGTTGGGCAAGCCAGTTAGAATCTATGGGATATCAGTGGCTGGATGAGCAGGGGAAAAAGACCGATATCATCACCGCGTCGAAGGAATTAGGCGTTAACGCAGTGCGGCTGCGGGTATTTGTGGATCCGCCAAGGGAAGCGGTATGGCAGAAGCGGGAGAATGAAAAATGTATGCTGGGTTTCTGCGACCGGGAAGGAGTGCTTGCCATGGCGGAGCGTGTGAAATTACAGGGTTTAAAACTGATGCTGGTATTTCATTACAGCGACCACTTTGCGGATCCGGAGTTTCAGGATATGCCGAAAGCGTGGACGGGAGAAAACGGTAAACAGTTAGAGCCGAGGGTAGCGGAACACACCAAAGGGGTTTTAGGATTCTTGAAGGAACATGGAATCTGTCCGGACTGGGTTCAGGTGGGCAACGAGATCAATAACGGCATGATGTGGCCGGCAGGAAGCTTAAAGAACGCGCGGGAACAGCTTGTACGGTTTTTGAACGCAGGCTATGAGGCGGTGAAAGAAGTCTGTCCGGACAGCAGGGTCATTACCCATCTGGCGTCTGTTATGGACGATACGCAGTGTATGCCCTTCTGGGAAAATTTTTTTGCGTGCGGTGGAAAGACCGATATTTTGGGGTTTTCCTATTACCCTTACTGGGAGAAATTTGAGAGTAATAAGGATAAGCTGGCGGAAAAGCTGAAGGAATATACGAGACGGTACGGCAAACCGGTTATGATTGTGGAAGTCGGCGGCTTAGACTATGATGAGGAAGGCTGTTACCGGATAGTGGCGGACTGTATCGAGGCGGTGAAGACGCTAAAAGGGCAGGAGGAATCCGGCGTCTTTTATTGGGAGCCGGAGGCTGCGGCGGAAATACTGCCGGATCGGTATCCGCTTGGAGCCGCAAGGCTTGCCGGGGAGAAGGTACTGCAGTATAACAAGGCACTGCAGGCATATAGGGATCATTTATAAAAAGGGGCTTCACAGCCCCCTTTTTGTTTAAAATCATTTTCCGATTAATACCATAACGCTTCTGGGCCGCACGGCAATCCGGTCTCCGGTAATTCCGTAAGCCTTTTGCCGCTCTTCCCAGGTATCGGCTATCACATGCCAGCACATGGACGCGGGCAGTTCCGGAAGCGTCACGTCCAGAGCTTCCCAGTATGCGTTGGAAGCAATATAGATGACTTGGGGGCCGGTGAGTTTATCTTGTCCTGCAAACATTACGCCTACATACCGGTCATATTTCTCAAAGCGTTCGCACCATGGGGTCACGCCGTGGAAGCTGGTGTCAGGAAAACCGCATACGCCGCCGCTGACGTTAGTGCGCAGTATTCGGTGATCTTTGCGGAATTGAATCATGTAACAGAAAAACCGGAACATATCCTGGTTCTTTTCAAGCAGCCGCCAGTCCAGCCAGGAGGTGAGATTGTCCTGACAATATGCGTTGTTATTACCGAACTGGCTGTTGCCAAACTCATCCCCGGCAAGAAACATAGGAATTCCGCGGCTGCACATTAAAAGCGCAAAGGCATTGCGCATCATCCGCCTCCTGAGAGATTGGATTTCCGGATCATCCGTTTCCCCTTCTACACCGCAGTTCCAGCTATTGTTGTCATTTGCCCCGTCAGTATTATTCCAGCCGTTTTTTTCATTGTGCTTCGTATTGTAGGAGAACAGATCATATAGGGTAAATCCGTCGTGGCAGGTAATGAAGTTGACCGAAGCGTTTGTTCTGTTCTTTGCTTCGTAAATATCCCGGGAACCGACGATACGCAGGGCCGCAGCCTGCGCCATGCCCGGATCGCCTTTTAAATAGCGGCGCATATCGTCCCGGTAAATGCCGTTCCATTCTGCCCACCGGTTCCAGGAAGGAAAGGTTCCCACCTGGTATAAGCCGCCGGCGTCCCATGCCTCGGCAATTAGTTTCACATCGCCTAGGATTGGGTCGAAGGCAAGGGACTGTAAAAGCGGAGGCTTATTCATCGGGGAGCCGTCCTCGTTGCGCCCCAGGATAGAAGCAAGGTCGAACCGGAAACCGTTGATGTGATAGGTAGTAACCCAGTAGCGCAGGCAGTTTAGGATCATCTGATGTACAATCGGATGATTGCAGTTTAGGGAATTGCCGCAGCCGCTGAAATTATAATACTGTCCGTCCGGAGTCAGGAGATAGTAAATATTATTGTCAAATCCTTTGAATGAGAAAAACGGACCGTGTTCATTTCCTTCGGCAGTATGGTTAAAGACCACATCCAGATAGACTTCAATTCCATGCTGGTTGAATTCCTGTATCAGGTGTTTTAACTCATTGCCTTCCCTATTATACTCAAGGCTCGCAGAATAACTGGTATTGGGGGAGAAGAAGCTGACCGTATTATAGCCCCAGTAATTGTACAGTTTCTCGCCGTCCACTTCTCTATAATCCTGCATTTCGTCAAATTCAAAAATCGGCATCAGTTCCACCACATTTACCCCCAGCTCCAGCAAATAAGGAAGCTTCTCCCTAAGTCCCGCAAAAGTTCCCGGATATGCGACGCCGGAAGAATCGTGTTTGGTAAAGCCCCTTACATGAAGTTCGTAGATGATTAAATCCTCAGTAGGAAGTAAAGGAGTGGAAGCGGCTCCCCAGTCAAAGTCGTCTTTGACTACCCTGGCCTTATAATGCTGCTGTCCTCTGGGAGAGGTATGCCCCCATTTGCTCTGGCCGGTAACCGCCCGGGCATAAGGATCCAGAAGATACTTATTCCGGTTGAAGATCAGCCCCTTTTTCGGTTCATAAGGACCGTCCACCCGGTATGCATACTCAAATTCCTCAATATTCAGCTTGAATACGATCATAGAATATACATTACCGATTCGGTAATGGCTCGGAAATGGGATTTCGGCGAAAGGCTCGTCTTCCTCCCTGTGGAACAGGAGCAGATCAATACTGGTGGCGCCGTGGGAGTACACGGTAAAATTAACGCCGCCGGGAATTGCCGTAGCGCCGTTGATATCATAGAATCCGGGACGGACCTGAAATCCGCTGATGATATCTATGGGAACCATATGGATGGAACTTGGAAGGCTTAGTTGCTCCATAAGACTTCCGGATCCGGAATTTTTTGGGAAGGCCTGTGGATTCTGTTCGGTTCTGTTCATATTATACCTCCTGTAAGAAAACAGCCCGAAAGGGCGGTTTTTCGTATTATGGTCTAATTATAATATATAATCGGTTCTTTTGCAAAATGCATGTTATAATTCATAGAACAGTTTTTCTAAATGGTTGACTCATGTGCATTGTTTTGATACAATCGTGTACAGGAATCATTTTCCGGACGCCGTGGATATATTCCTTGTTATATCAGGGTTGTTTGAGGAAATATTCCGAATAAAATAAACTAGAGTGAGGTAGAAAAATGGAACAGAAATTTTATATTTGTGAACATTGCGGGAATATTGCGGCTTTGATCAAGAATGCAGGCGTTCCGCTTATGTGCTGCGGACAGAAGATGAAAGAGATCATTCCGGGAACCACGGATGCTGCTGTAGAGAAGCACGTCCCGGTTTACAAGGTGGAAGGGAATCTTGTTACAGTCACCGTAGGTTCTACCGAACACCCGATGATGCCGGAGCATTCCATTGAGTGGGTATCTCTGCAGACAGCGCAGGGGAACCAGCTTAAGACCTTGAAGCCGGAAAACAAGCCGGAAGTATCTTTTGCGCTGTGCGACGGGGACGAGGTGGAAGCGGTGTACGCTTACTGTAATCTGCATGGACTCTGGAAGGCATAAAAGCCAGGCAGGCATCCCGGCGACGTGTTGAGAAGGCGGGTCTGGGGAAGTTACAGACAGAAGAATCAGTTTTTAAATACGACAGGAGGAAAGAGTATGAAGTACGTGTGCGACGTATGCAGTTGGGAGTATGATGAAGAACAAGGATATCCGGAAGGCGGAATTGAACCCGGAACAAAGTGGGAAGATGTGCCTGAAGATTTCGTATGCCCGCTGTGCATGGTTGGAAAAGATCAGTTTTCAGAAGTATAAAAGCGGTGGAAGAAAAGAATTTTATGAAGCCATAGAGGGAGAGGCGGCTAAAGAGCGGCCTCTCTTTTATTCCAGTATACAGCAAGCGCTAAGCCCTGTTAAAACAGTAACGAAAAGTGTCGGGAGAGACAGGGTTATGCTTGATTTTGTGGACGCTCTGTTTTAAAATGTATTCTGTAGGGATTGAGAAATCCCTAATTGTAAATAGGGAGGCAGCAGTATGCAGAAACGTATCTTAGTAGTAGATGATGATTCAATGAATTTAGTAAGAACCAAGATGATTTTAAAGAAGCATTATATCGTGTTTCTTGCGGAGTCGGGGGAAGAAGCGCTAAGGAAGCTTAAGACTGAGAAAATAGATTTGGTTCTTCTTGATATTGCAATGCCGGGGATGGACGGTATTGAGACGTTTGAACGGATGAGGAATTATCCGATCGATATTCCCGTGATTTTTCTGACAGCGTCGGGAGATGAGGATGATGTAAAGAGCGCGATCAGGCTGGGTGCGGTCAATTATCTAAAAAAGCCCTTCTATCCGCAGGAATTGCTGAAACGAATCGCAAAGGAGTTTGAGAAAGAATGAGAACGCAAGAGCAGACAAGTATGCACCTGCTTTTGGCTGTTATTGTCACGGTGTTCAGCGGGATGCTTTTTCTAATTACAGCGGCAATGGGGTGGGAACTGTGGGTGGTTCCACTGATTATGGCCGGGTGTTTTAGCGTATGGTGCCTTCACATTGGAAGAACCGGCTCGGAACTGATTTATGAGAATCTATGCGCCGGAGTGATGATGACGGAATTCTTTTTCTTTGGAGTTCATAGCGTCAGTCTTTATGATATACCCGCGGTGGTGTGTATCATGATTCTAATTTTTTCTATGTTTGACAGAAAGCGGCTGATATATATGACAGCCGCTTTGTATATGCTGGTGCTGCTTTACCATTTTCTGTTCCTGGATACGATTACTTCCGAGATAGAACCGAGGGAAGTACTGCGTCTGGGAATCGGCGTTGCAGTGATGATAGGCGCGGCGTTAATTGCAAGATACCGGATTGACAGGAGGAAAGCAGATCGTAGGAGATACGATAATGCTTTCGCAGAGCTGGAAACAGCAGGCAGGCAGAACGCAGAGTTTTTGTCCAACGTATCTCATGAACTCAGGACGCCGATTAATATGGTACTGGGGATCAGCGAAGTTACTCTGGAAAAGGACATTTCTCCAGAAATCCGCACAGACATGCAGTCGATACAAATGGCGGGAAAACGTTTATCCAATCAAATTAATAATATGCTTGATTATACGGAGATTGTAGAGGGTACGCTGATTCCTGCAAAGGAAGAGTACATGATTACTTCGGTGTTGAACGACGTCATTACCATGACGGCGATGCAGGGAAGCAGAAATCAGCTTGAATTGGTGTTTGACATTAATCCGAAGACCCCGGCAGTGCTAATCGGGGATGCGGAGAAGATATCTCATGTGCTGAAGATTATTCTGGAAAATGCAATTAAATTTACGGAAGAAGGCGGAATTAATGTTTGCATTGAGTACCGGCAGGAAGAATATGGGATCAATTTAATTATTGATATTTATGATACCGGTATCGGTATGACAGATTCTCAGCTAACGCAGATTTATGATGATTTTTATCAGGCAGATTCGGGGAGCAACCGTTTCGCCGGAGGACTTGGGCTTGGGATTCCGATTGCCCGGGGGCTTCTTCATTCAATGGGAGGGTTCATTCATTTTGAAAGCGAAGGGCAGCAGGGACTGCAGGCTCATATTACCATTCCGCAGGGAGTGGCGGATGACGTGCCGTGTGTTGTACTTCCTAATGCAGACCAGCTTTGCATTGCATGTTATTTCCGGCCGGAGAAATATAGCTGCGACGAAGTTCGGAGATATTACGATAAGCTGATCCTGCATCTGGTGGAGGGACTTGGCATCGAGGGATACCAGGCGCACAATTTTGAAGGGCTGTTAAAGCTGCAGCGCAGCCATGAGTTGACCCATGTGTTTATTGCGCAGAGCGAATATGAAGAGAACCGGACTTATTATGAGGGACTTGCAGATACATATAGAGTGGTTGTAATTGCGGAAAAAGAGTTTAACTTAAGAAGGGACAGCAAACTGCTTGTGATACATAAGCCGTTTTCTGCTCTCTCAGTTGCAAATCTGCTCAATGGGGAAGCGGAGGGAAATGGGTTTGAAGAAGCGCAGGCCGCAGGCCGCAAACCGTTTGTCTGTGTAGGAGTCCGGGTGCTGGCAGTTGACGACGAAGAGATGAATCTTGTAGTTGCCAAGGGCGTGTTGGGAAGCTATGGAATACAAGTAGACACTTGTCTGAGCGGAAGAGAAGCGGTAGAGCGCTGCAGGAGGATTTCCTATGATATTGTGTTCCTGGATCATATGATGCCGGGCTTTGACGGTGTGCAGACGCTGAGACGTATTCGTGAAATCAATAATGGAGTCTTTCGGGATCTTCCGGTGATCGCATTGACGGCAAATACGTTAAGCGGCGCGCGGGAGATGTTCCGCAATGAAGGTTTCACGGAATTTATCCCGAAGCCAATCGAGCGTTCAGTTTTAGAAAGAGTACTGCGCAGGGTGCTGCCAAAGTCCTGCATAAAGTATGGGGCGTCTCCTGTGGACGAAGAAAGTCCGATAGAGAATGAGGAGCCGGCGGTAAAAGATCATTTGCCGGAGGCTGTCGAGACAACAGACGCGGATATGAGAGTAGCCGAATCGGATGCAGAAGTATCTCAGCCGTTTGGATGTCTGCAGCAGGCCGGAATCAATGTTCAGATGGGACTGGATTACTGCTGCGGAGAAGAAGAGTTTTATCGGGAAATGCTGCATATGTTTCATGAACAGTGTCCGGAAAAGAAAAAAGAAATCCATTCTTTGTATGAGGCGGCTAATTGGGCGGATTATGCGGTAAAAGTCCACGCATTAAAGAGTACTTCGCTGACCATTGGGGCAGAAAAGCTTTCTGCTCATGCTAAGGCTTTGGAACAGGCCGGAAAAGAAGAGGATGTAGATTATATCAGGGAGAACCACCCTATATTGCTGGAACTGTATGATGAGGTCAGCGGGATTATCGCCGGATTATGACAGAGTCTGCTTTTAGTAAGAGAATCCGGGTTGTGAGAGGAGGATGCGTCGGGTGTTAAAAAAATGGTTTGAAATGATTTTTGACCACAGAATCAGCCTGAGGGAACGAATGTTTCGAGCAGGAACTGCTATCTGTATGGTTGCGGCGGTATTTGTTCTGCCGATGGGCAGGAATATTATAAATATATTGATATTGACGATCAGCCTTATTTTTATGGCGTTGGTTGTAAAGATTAGTATCCAGAAAGATTGCGTTGAAAAAGGAGCCACGTGTGTCGCGGTGTTGATTCTGCTGCTTTTTCCGTTTAGTTTTTTTACCGCGGGAGGGTTTTACAGCGGTGTGCCGGAATGGCTGGTAATCTATTTTATCTACATTAGTATTACTCTGACAGGAAAGCGCAGGGTTGTTTTTTATCTGCTTTGCGTGGCGGAGACGGAGATCTGTTATTACCTTGCGTTACATTTTCCGGAATTTGTCGCGCAAAATACGCAGAGCCGATCCTTTTTTGATTCTGCAAATTCGGTGATCCTGGTAGGAATTCTGGTAAGCGGGATGCTTATTTTCCTAAACAGGCTGTATGAAGAGGAGAATGAGATTTCCAGACAGCAGAAGAAGGAGATTGAGGAACTGAATAAGGCGGAGAATCATTTTTTCTCCAGCATGAGCCACGAGATCCGTACCCCGATCAATACGATCATCGGGTTAAACGAGATTATTCTGCGGGGAGATATTCCGGAGGATGTGGCGGAAAATGCAAGGAACATCCAAGGAGCAAGTAAGATGCTTCTTACATTGATTAACGATATCTTGGATTTATCCAAGATCAAGTCCGGAAAGATGGACATTGTGAATGTTTCGTATGAGACCGGAGAGCTTTTTTCGGAAATTGTTAACATGATTTGGATTAAGGCGAAGGAGAAAGGGCTGGAATTTAAACTCAATGTGGATTCTTCTATTCCGAGCATGCTTTGCGGAGACGAGGTTCGGATTAAACAGGTTTTGATTAATCTGTTGAATAATGCGGTGAAATACACCAGCGAAGGTTCCGTTACGCTTTCCATCCGGTGCGAACGGCTGACATTGAACAGAGTGCGGGTCTGGTATTCGGTTGAGGATACCGGGCAGGGAGTGAAAAAGGAGAACATTCCTTATATCTTTAATGCATTTAAGAGGGTGGAAGAAGAGAAAAACCGTCATATTGAAGGAACCGGGCTGGGACTTAGCATTGTTCAGCAGATGGTGGAACTGATGGGCGGCGAGATTAAGGTCAACAGTGTTTATACCAAAGGCTCCAAGTTTGTTGTCATGTTAGAACAGGATATTATTGATGATCAGGAACTGGGGACATTTACGTTGTCGTCCCGTAAAAAAAGCCACCGCGGGGAGCAGTACAGGCAGAGTTTTGAGGCGCCGGATGCGCATATACTTGTGGTAGACGACAATGAGATGAACCTTATGGTGGTGCGTAAGCTGCTTTCCGAGACAAAGATACAGATTGATACCGTGTTAAGCGGTGCGGAATGTTTAAGGATGACTCAGAATCTCCATTATGACGCTATCTTGATGGATCACCTGATGCCGGAAATGGATGGAATCACATGCTTCCACGCACTGCGCACGCAGCCGGGAGGGCTGTGCCAGGATGTGCCGGTGATTGCGCTGACTGCTAACGCAGGAAGCGGTAATCAGCTTCTCTATCGGAAGGAAGGCTTTGACGGCTATTTGGCAAAACCGGTCAGCGGCGCGCTTCTTGAAGCGGCCGTACTGAGTATTCTGCCAAAGGAATTGGTGAATGTGAGTGAAGAAGCTGATCAGAACGAAATAGGAAAAGACGTGCTGATTTTTGAACAGACTCATAGGATTTCTCTGATGATTACTACGGACAGCGTGTGCGATCTGCCGGAATCTCTCGTAAATGAATTTGGAATTTCCGTATGCCCGTATTATGTATGCACCGATGACGGACGATTTCTGGATGAGTTAGAGCTTCGGGCAGATGAACTGCTGATGCATATTTCAGAAGGGCATCATGGTTTTTCCAAGGCTCCGGAGGTGGAAGATTATGAACAGTTTTTTGCGGATAACCTGACGGTTGCTCAGAATGTGATTCATATTACTATGGCGAAGCACGTCAGCGAGGGGTATCAAAATGCTTTTGAAGCGGCAAAATCTTTTGAAAATGTTACGGTGCTGGATTCAGGGCATCTCTCAAGCAGTATGGGATTAATCGTATTGTATGCGGCTTCGATGGCTGAAAATCATGTCTCAAAGGCGGAAATTGTAAAGACCGTAAAAACGCTTAGGAATTATATTTCCTCTGCATTTATTATTGATAAAACCAATATGATGTTCCGCGCAGGCAGAATATCGAGAAGAATTCAAGTACTATGCGACGCGCTGCTGCTTCATCCGATCGTTGTACTCCGCAGAAGTAAATTGTCGGTAACCGGCATGGCCGCGGGTGATTTTTCAAGGATGGCGAAAAGTTATGTGCGTAGGGTATTTCGGAGCGTGAGGGGTATTGATCGGAGAATTCTCTTTATAACCTATGCGGGACTGGATGAACAGAAACTGGAATTTATCCAGGCGCTGGTACGGCAGCATTGTTCTTTTGAGCGGATATACGTGCAGAAAGCATCTTCCGCGATTGCCAGCAATTGCGGCCCGGGTACGTTCGGCCTGCTGTTTATAAGGAAGAATGAAGTTGATATTTCGTTCTCTCAAGGATCAAAGCATACATAGTTATAAGAGGCTGACGCAGCAGAATAATTTACGCGGCGTCAGCTCATGTTTTATTTACAAAATCAATAAAATAGGGCGTCTCTTTCAATAGATTTGCGCTAGTATATTCAAAAACATTGTGATAAAATAAACACATAAAAATGAAACAAAATAGGAGGTTCAAACCATGGCATCAGTTGATATTAACACAAAGATGATTACATTACTTGGAGACCCATTGAAGCAGTCGTTTGCAGCGCAGATGCAGAACAGCGGTTACGAGGCGGCAGGACTGAATATGATTTATTTCTACACAGAAGTAAATAACGAGCATCTGGGAGATGTGGTAAACGGAATCCGCCACATGAATTTTGCGGGTTTTGCAGTAACCAAGCCAAATAAAGTAAAGGTACTGCAGTATCTGGATGAATTGGATCCGCTCTGCAAGAAGATGGGCGCCAGCAATACGGTTGTAAAAACGCCGGAAGGAAAGCTGGTCGGATATAATACGGACGGTATCGGATTTATCAGGTCGATTCAGCAGGACGGCGGAATCAAAGTTGACGAGAATACATATTTCTGTATCGGAGCCGGCGGCGCAGGACGCGCAATGTGTTCCGCACTTGCTTATTACGGGGCAAAGAAGATTTATATCACAGACTTTGTGGAAGAATCCAGCAAGTCGCTGGTAGAGGATATCAACAAGAATTTTGCGCCGGTAGCAGAATATGTTCCCCATGGCGATTTTACGAAAGTATCTGAGGTCAGCGTAGTGATGAACGCAAGCGGTATCGGTATGGGAATCCATGTGGGAGAAAATCCGATGCCGAAGGAATACATCGCAGCGGACAAGTTCTACTTTGACGCATGCTATAATCCGGACAAGACCCAGTTCCTCCTGGATGCAGAAGCTGTAGGAGCAAAGATTCTGAACGGCCTTGGCATGTCGCTGTATCAAGGAGCGGCTCAGATCGAGTACTGGACAGGAAAAGAAGCTCCTATTGAGGCCATGAGACAGTGCCTGTTGGACATTATTTCCGGGAAATAATGTGTGAAAAACATTTGATTTGAAAGAGATAGTGCAGGTAGTATACAAGCTTCGGGGCAGCCTTAAAATGGCCGCTCCGAAACTTTTTGTATACAAAGTTATGATACAGGGAGAAGGACTGAATTCCTTCATGGCCAAATATGCTTGTTTTGCGGACTTTGCAGTGCAAGAAAAGTCATGCGGACGCCGTATGCAACTGCCAGTTGACAGATTTGACAGCCTGCTTTCTGGACTGCAACCGGTCGTTGTGCTAATATGAGGCACATGAAGCATACCTTTGTTCTATATTGGAGCGTGTGAAGAGAAGCGTCTGTTTTTTTCACAAACTTACAGGAGAATATGCTTCCTATACCGGTATAAATAATTTCAGATAAAAGATTAGGAGGATGGATATGATATTGGGAGATAAAATTATGAATCTTCGTAAAAAGGCAGGATGGTCTCAGGAAGAGTTGGCGAACCGTTTAAATGTGACGAGGCAGTCGGTTTCAAAATGGGAAAGCGCACAGTCGATTCCAGATTTGGATAGGGTGATTCAGTTGAGTAGGATTTTTGAGGTATCAACCGATTTCTTATTAAAGGAAGAATTAGAAGAGCCGGAATATCTGGCTGAGGAAGTTTGTATTGATTCGGCCGAGCCGGTTAGGCGCGTGTCTATGGAGGAAGCTTCCGAATACTTAAGGCTGCGCAGGGAAACGGCGCCAAAGATAGCGGCGGGAACATTTTTGTGTATTATTTCGCCGATTTGCCTGCTGATGTTAGGAGCCTTAAGCGAATATTCCATATTAGATATTTCTGAGGATATGGCGGGGGGAATTGGCTTATGTCTTCTGCTGATTCCTGTGACGATAGCGGTGGTGTTGTTTTTGTCCTGCGATGCGAAAGTAAAGGCTTATGAGTTTTTGGATAATGAAATCATTGAAACGGAGTATGGGGTAACCGGTATGATTAGGGACAGGAAGAAGCAGTTCCAGGACACGTATTCCAGTCTGAATACAAAAGGAACCGTGCTTTGTATCTTGTCTGTAATTCCGCTGTTTCTGGCGGCATGCGTGGATATCGACCTGATTTCTGTAGCGAGTCTGTGCGTGATGTTGGTTATTGTAGGAATCGGCTGTATTGCGTTTACTTATGCAGGAGTGATACAGGGTTCTATGGATCGGCTTTTGCAGGAAGGGGATTATACGAAAGAGAAGAAAAAAAGAAAAGACTGGTTCGGGCCTATCAGCGCCATATACTGGCTGATCGTTACCGCAATGTTTTTCTGGTATACGTACGGACCAGATGGAAACGGACAGGCGAGATACAGTTGGGTTCTATGGGTGATCGCTGGAGTGCTTTACGGCGCGCTGATTGTTGCAATGAAATTAATAGAGCGGTTTATCAGGAAGTAGAATCGATGAAAGCAAAGAGAGCCGGAAACTATTATAATACCCTCGGCGGACAGAGGAATACATGCGTCTTGTCCGCTGAGGGCGAGCCGCTTTGCTTTCATTAACTGATTCATTCATATTTCGTGCGCAGCGCCATCTGATTAATATCAGGAATAGCAATCAGTACCGGATACAGTACGACCGCAATGGCAAGTCCGCTGACACCCTGGATGAAGTTGGCCGGGATGCTGGCGGCGGCAGACATGCCGTACATCATGGCTTCGCACAGAAAATATCCTCCCGTCACGAATACAATGTCAATGATACCGCTGAAAACGACCGCCGCATAGCGGCTTTTTTTTGTAGCGCCCATTTTCCGGTAGATCAGTCCGGCAACCAGGGCAACAAGACCTTTGATCACAAATGTAATTGGTATATAGATAAAATATCCGCCAAGTAAATCAGCCAGAGCGGAGCCGATCCCGCCTGCAAGAAGTCCCCACGCAGGGCCAAGGACGATGCCGGAGAGAATGACGACGGCGTCGCCGGGATGGATATATCCGCCGGTTCCCGGAGTGGGAATTCGGATAGACATGGTAGCGATGCATGCAAGCGATGCAAATAGCGCTGACATAACGGTTTTCTTTAGAGTTGTGTTCATGATATAACCTTCTTTCCTGATTTTTTAGTATGTTGTACCGCGGTTTTTCCTGATAAACAGGAACCTTACTGGCAGCTACTTCATACTGTACTACCAGAGTGGATTAGAATAAAGAGCCAATCATAGAAGAGTTGGCCGGGCCAGTTTGAGATAATAAAGCATTCCCACCATGTCTGCCAGAATCCATCCGATGGGAATTGCCCACCAGATTCCGACGACGCCCACGGACGGTATGGAGGAGAGAAGGTAAGCCAGCAGAACCCGCGTACCCAAAGAAACTACGGTGAGAGCCACGGACATCGCCGGAACTGCAAGAGCCCGGTACAGGCCGTATAGGAGAAACAGGCAGCCAATTCCCCAGTAAAAGGCTCCTTCAATATGGAGATAACGGATTCCTTCCCTAATAATCTCGGATTCGTTTTTGCTGACAAACAATTCCATCAAAGGACGCGCAAATATCCACACCGCGCCGGATATCAGGATGCCAAACAGAGAAGACGCAAAGACGGCGCTCTTTAACCCTTTTCGGATACGGTCTGTGTTGCCGGCGCCGTAATTTTGTGCAATAAATGTGGAAAATGCATTGCCGAAGTCCTGCACCGGCATGTAGGCGAAGGCGTCGATTTTTACCGCCGCCGCGAAGGCGGCCATGATGCCTGTGCCGAAGCTGTTGACCAGCCCCTGCACCATTAGGATGCCCAAGTTCATTACGGACTGCTGGATGCAGGTCATGACAGAGAAATTGGCAATTTCCTTCATACATTCCCACCGGATTCGGCAGCCGCGCAGGATGCCTTGGAACTGCGGGCTTCGGATTAAGGTATAGGCGGCGATGCCGACGCCGGATAGATACTGGGAGATTACGGTAGCTTCCGCCGCGCCAGAAACGCCGCGCTTTAATGCCAGTACAAACAGCAGATCAAGGACGATATTCAGGATCGCGCACGCGGCCAGAAAAATTAAAGGCGCTATGGAGTTGCCGATTGCCCGCAGAAAAGAGGCAAAATAATTATAGAGAAACGTAGCGGCGATGCCTGCAAAAATCACGGCCAGGTATTCCCGCATGAGTCCCCAGACTTCATCCGGCACCTGAAGAAGAACGCGAAATTTGTTTAGGGTAAGGAAAGCGAGGATATTCAGCAGAAGCGTCATCCCCGCTATGAGAACGAAGGAGGTTCGGATGCACTCCCGCAGTCCTTCGGCGTCTTGCCTGCCGAACCGGATCGAGAATACAGCGCCGCTTCCCATGCAGAGTCCCAGCAGGATTGAGGTTAGAAAAGTCATCAATGTAAAAGAAGAACCTACGGCTGCAAGCGCGTCGGCTCCTAAAAATTTTCCGACGATCAAAGTGTCGGCGATATTGTAGCACTGCTGAAGTAGATTTCCTAAAATCATAGGAACTGCAAACAACAGCATAGACCGCATGACGGGTCCCTTTGTCAAACTCAAATTCATCATAAGCCACCTAGAAATTCTTATTTTACTGCACAGGTTTACCTTTTAGTTCGTTTGCGGCGCCAAACGGTAAAGCGTCGGCGTATATAGAAAAACTGTAAGCCTGATTATAGCAAGTCGACGGGGAGAAGTCAATTGTCTTGCCAGTTACGATACGAATAAGCGGCATATTCAAATTGTAATATCTTTTGTAATCTTATTTCCCACAACTGCTTCTGTTTATGGTAAAATAAATACGAGTGATTGTTTATCAGCTATTACAGAGAGATGAACTTATAACATGAAGCGAGGTATAGATAATGAAAATGCAAGGAAAAGAGGATCTGCTTTTAATTCTGAATGAAGAGACATTTCCTATTATAGAACAGATTACGATGGGTATGCCGGGGGTATTTTTTGTCTATCATGCAGAGGGAGACAAAGAACTGATCTATGCAAACCAGGCTCTTGTTCATCTATATGGCTGTGAGACACTGGAGGAATTTAAAGAATTTACAGGTTATACATTTCGTGGATTGGTTCACCCGGACGATGTGGAGATGGTGGAAGAAAGTATCGCATATCAGATCGCGACGGATGAGAACCGTCTGGATTATGTGGAATATCGGATTATCCGAAAGGATGGAAGAATTAACTGGGTCGAAGATTACGGACATTTTGTACAGACAGAAACCTATGGAGACGTCTTCTATGTGTTTCTCGAGGATGCGACAGAAAGGTATCTGAAGATGCAGAAGGCGGCGGAGGTAGAAGCGCTTCTGCAGGAAAAGAGAGAAGCATTAGAGGAATTGGAGCATGAGACAACCTCTCTTCGGATTGTCCATGAGATTATGGAATCCGGTATGTGGAGCATGGAATTTGATGAGCGCGGCAGTATGGAGAGCGTACTGTGGAGCGAAGAATTCCGCCGGATGATAGGATATAAGGATGAGAAGGATTTTCCCAACCGGCTGGAATCCTGGTCGGAACTGATTCATGAGGAAGATAAAGAAGATGTTCTGAACGAATATTACGGCACGATTGAAGATTATACCGGAAACAAGATTTTTGATGTGGAATATCGGCTGCTTACAAAAGACAGAGGGTATCGGTGGTTCCGTACCACAGGAAAGCTGTCCAGACAGGAGGACGGGACTCCGATTTCTTATATTGGAATGTTTATTGATATTACGGAGAACAAGAAGAAGGATCGTGAGTTACAGGAACAGAGAGAGCTTTTAGAAGAAGCGTTGGAACATGCGCAGCGTTCCAATCTGGCGAAAACGATTTTCCTGAACAATATGTCCCACGATATTCGGACGCCTATGAACGCAATTATTGGGTTTACCAGTCTTGCGACTTCTCGGATTAACGATACGCCGGCAGTCAAGGATTATCTGTCAAAGATTATGACCGCCAGCAGGCATTTGCTGTCGTTGATTAATGATGTGCTTGATATGAGCCGCATTGAGAGCGGGAAAGTGCAGTTAGAGGAAAAGGAGTGCGCGCTTTCGGATATTATTCAGGATTTGGAAACGATGGTTCAGGCGGATGTAAAAGCGGGACAGATCGATTTTCAAATTGAAACAAAAGATATAGTAAATGAGAGATTTATCTGCGATAAACGACGGCTGCATCAAGTGCTGCTGAACGTGGTCAGCAATGCTGTAAAATTTACGTTTCCGAAGGGCACGGTTCGTCTTTTTATTTCAGAAAAGAAAGACGCTTCCATGGGGGGCGCGTCTTATGAATTCCGTGTTCGGGATACCGGAATCGGCATGAGTCCGGAATTTCTAAAATATATCTTTGAGCCATTTGAAAGAGAGCGGACTTCAACAGTCAGCGGAATTCAAGGCACCGGGCTTGGGATGGCGATTACCAAGGGGATCGTGGATATGATGAGGGGGACCATTACAGTAGAAAGCCGGGCTGGAAAAGGAACCGAATTTGTGATATCTCTGCTTTTCCGACTGCCGGATCGTATACACGGCGCAGAGGAACCGTACATAGAAGGCGGCGAGGCCGCGGCGGAAAGAGGCGTGGATTTGTCTGAAATGGGTTCAGGCAAAACAGTGCTTCTTGCAGAGGATAACGAACTGAACCAGGAAATTGCGATGGCGATTTTAGAAGAAAGAGGTTTCACTGTAGACACAGCGTTTGACGGTTCTATAGCTGTTGAAAAAGTAAAGACATCGCCGCCGGGAACCTATGATTTGATTCTGATGGATATTCAAATGCCTAAGATGGACGGTTATGAAGCCGCTAAGAGAATTCGGAAGCTGGAAGGAACGCAGTCCGGAATACCGATCTATGCAATGACGGCGAATGCATTTGATGAGGATAAAAAACAGGCGCTGAAAGCGGGGATGAACGGACATATCGGGAAACCCATTGAGATGGATAAGCTGAACGATATTTTGAGAAGTTTGTAAATGCATGCCTGCGGAGTTCTTTGCAAGCGAGGGTGTAGAAGAATAACCGACCCTAGAAAGAGACAGGGTGGGAATCTGAAAGAATCGGGTTCTCATCCTGTGCGTTGTTTATGCAGCTTACATCCCCGCAATCTTGCTGTTAGAAAAGAAAGGAAGGAATATTCATGAAGATACTGCTTATTGAGGACGACGTAGAAATCAGCGGCATGCTGAAAAAATATCTTGAAACGGAAGGGTTTGAGGTGGCGGCCGCCTATGACGGAGAATGCGCCTGCAACAAGTTTTTTGAAGACCAATACAGCCTTGTGCTGCTTGACCTTATGATTCCGAAAAGAAGCGGGATGGAAGTATTGAATATTATCAGGGAAAAAAGTATGGTGCCAATCATTATCCTGTCTGCAAAAGACACGGATTCCGACAAGTCTTTAGGGCTGGGTCTTGGGGCGGACGACTATGTTACAAAACCTTTTTCCGTGACGGAAGTGCTGGCCAGAATCAAAGCAAATATCAGAAGGAGTACACAGTACGCGGCCGCAGGAACTGAGGAAGCATGCAGCGTAACAAGGGGAGAGCTTGCGATCAACCCCAACGATTATTCCATATTGAAACGAGGGGAAAAAATAGAACTGACAGCGAAGGAATTTGAAATTATGAAGCTGTTTATGAAACACCCTAAAAAAGTTTACACCAAAGAGCAGATATACTCTTCCGTATGGAAAGACGCCTATATGGGGGATGAAAATGCCGTCAACGTCCATATCAGCAGACTGCGGAACAAAATCGAGGACAATCCCCGCAGTCCGAAGTACATTATTACCGTCTGGGGCATTGGATATAAATTGGGGGAGGCCGATGAGCGATAAGACAATTATTTTTTTTCTGGTTTGTTTCATACTATTGCTGCTGGCAGCCGCAGGTTATCAGCAGTTTGCATTTCGGAAAGGAATACAGGCACAACTGGAAACAATCGGCAGGAAGCTGCAGGATATATTAGAAAGCGGCAGCGACGAAAAGGTCATGGCGTTTACAGACAATAAAGTTTTGATGGATTTGTGCGGCCAGATCAACCGGGTGCTTTTGGACAGGCAGAAAATAAAGACCGATTACAGGAGGCAGGAACTGCACACAAAGAAAATGCTTGCAAATATCTCGCATGATATAAAGACGCCGTTAACCGTTATTTTGGGTTACTTAGAGATTATGCGTCTGGAACATGCGGAAGATGAAACGCTGCGGAAAGTGGAAGCAAAAGCGAAACAGGTTATGGAATTGATCAACCAGTTTTTTACGCTTGCAAAACTGGAAGCCGGAGATATGGCTCTTGAATTGACTAAGATCAATATCGGCGAATTGTGCAGGGAGAATATACTTGGCTTCTATGAACTGCTGCTCCAAAAAGAATTTGAAGTAGATTTGTCTATCCCGGAAGAGAAAATGTTTGTGCTGGGCGAACGGGAATCCATAGACAGGATTTTGAATAACCTGCTGTCAAATGCAATACGTTACGGCAGCGACGGAAAATATATAGGTCTGTTCCTGCATGAAGAAGCAGAGTATATCCATATAGACATTGCGGATCAGGGGAAAGGAATCGGAAAGGCGTTCTCAGAGCGTGTATTTGACAGGCTCTATACAATGGAAGATTCCCGCAGCCGCCAGATACAGGGGAACGGATTGGGCCTCACCATTGCCAGAAATCTTGCGAAGCAGATGGGCGGCGATATTTTGTTGGAAAGCGAACCGGATGTAAGAACCGTATTTACAGTGAAATTAAAAAAAATATGCGCAGCCAAGATGAAAGAAATTTGTAAGAATTATTCAAGAGTTTTGAAAAATTAAGCTGCTAGAATGGTTTTTGAAAGGAGGCGGAGAATATGCCAGATATTTTACAGACAAATCGATTAACAAAGACCATTGACGGCAGGGATTTAGTGAAAAACGTAAATATACACGTGAAAAAGGGGGAAATTTACGGATTTTTAGGGCCGAATGGAGCCGGCAAGACAACCGTAATGAAGATGATTACCAATTTATGGAAGCCGACGGCAGGGGAAGTATTGCTGTTTGGGAAAAGACTCACGCATTCTTCGTATGAAGAGCTGAAACGAATGGGAATCATGATAGAATTTCCCAGCTTTTATGAGCATATGAGCGGAACGGATAATCTGCAGCTCCATTGTGAGTATATGGGGTATTATACTCCCGGCAGCGTGGAGAATGCCCTTGAAATGTTAGGTTTATCGGACGCTGCGAAAAAGCCGGTGAAAAGTTATTCATTAGGCATGAAACAGCGTTTGGGAATTGCCCGCTCGATTCTATGTAAGCCGGAACTTCTGGTGCTTGACGAGCCGACAAACGGACTGGACCCGGCCGGGATCAAACAGATTCGGGAGCTGTTCCGGATGCTGTGTACGGAATATGGAATTACGATTATGATATCCAGCCATATGCTTTCAGAAGTGGAAAGCATCGCGGATACGATCGGGGTCATCCATCAAGGAACTATGAGGAAAGAGATTTCCATGAGGGATATTTCCGAAAGGAATACAGCCTATATCGAACTTGCTGTGGGTGATTCCGGGAAAGCGGCGTATATTCTGGCGGATCAATTAGGGCTGGAGCATTTCAAAGTGTTGGACGGGCGTCAAATCCGCATTTACGAAGCAGGAATCGACACCAATGAGATTGCAAGGGCATTGGCGGTACAAGGAGCCGAGATCAGAGCCATCGGCGCAAAGGCAGAAAACCTTGAGGATTACTTCTTAAAGCTGACAGAAGGGGGAGCGAGACCGTGATAAAGTTAATCAAATTGGAGTGGAAGAAAAATAATATTGGGAAGTATGTGATAGGCGCCTTTATTTTGGCGGCGTGCCTGTGTTTGTTTCTGTTTGCGCTGGCATTCCTGGGGATTGCAGAGGATCCGGACGGCACGCTGGACGCGGCGGAGGGAATGAATCTGATTTCAGCCCCGGTCGAGATGTTTACAAGCATAGCTTTTTTGATTTTTACGTGTGTGATGTTGTCTTCCTTTATTGTAAGCGCATATAAAAATAAAACGATGAACCTGATGTTTTCTTATCCGATTAAGAGGCAGAAAATCCTGGCGTCTCAAATGATAGCGGTGTGGCTGTTTAGCTTTATCGCTTTAACGGCGGCGAAGCTGCTAGTTTACGGCTGCATTTTCATAGGATCCCGGAACATGCGGTCCCCCTTTATCATTGATTTTCAAATGGGAAGCCTGTCATTTTATATCCAGCTTCTGATGAAATCAGCCGTACTGGTAAGCATGAGTTTTATCGCGTTGTTTGTGGGGATTGCCTTGAAGTCGTCGAAAGCGACGGTTGTTGCTTCCTTTCTGCTGATTTTCCTTACGCAGGCAAATGTCGGAGATTTCTCATTGGCTGATCACGCGCTGTTTCCGGTTATACTTACAATCGCGTCCGTTGTGTTTGCGGCGTTGTCTGTCTTTCATGCGGAAACAAAAGATTTGCTGTAGGGGACGTATATTTTGATAGAAGAGTAGGGGAACTTATATACGTAAATTTTTGTGGTGTCCTTAATTTTAGGACGGAGGTGTAGTGATGTCGGATAGTCGTTTGTTCAAAATTTTATATTATCTTTTAGACAGGGAACACGCTACGGCTCCTGAATTAGCCGCTGAATTTGAGGTCTCGCCAAGAACAATTTACCGCGATGTGGAAGCATTAAGCAGCGCAGGTATTCCAATCTATACTGAGCCGGGAAGAAACGGCGGTATATACTTATTGCAGGATTTTATTTTGGATAGGGCAATCTTATCCGAAGACGAAAAGCAGGAAGTATTAGCGGCGGTACAAAGCATATTTGCTACAGGTTATACCGGCGGAAAAGATATGCTGACAAAGTTATCGGCGCTTTTCCATGTAAATACAAGAAATTGGCTTGAAGTAGATTTTTCACGTTGGGGGAAACGTGCTTTTGACAACTCAAAATTTGAAATTATAAAAACAGCAGTCATTCAGTGCAGAGAAATAAAGATCGTTTATGAAAATACGAATGGAGAAAGAAGTAAACGAATCATTCAACCATTAAAAATATCTTATAAATCAAAGGAATGGTATTTGAAAGCGTTTTGTATGGAAAAACAGGATTTCCGCATATTCAAATTGAATCGTATAGTTGCGTTGGAATTATTAGAGAATACATTTGTTCCAAGAATATACCAAGAATCAAAAAATAATTTACAGCAGACATACCCTCAGATCATTCTTTTGTTTTCAAAGGAAATTGCATACCGCGTCTATGATGAATTTGACGAAACAGAAATAGAATATCAGGAAAACGGCGATCTGAAGGTTTGTGTTGAAATGCCGGTTGACACATGGCTGACGGGTTATCTGCTTTCCTTTGGGGTGCAGGTTGAAATAATAGAACCGGAGTATTTAAAAGGCGTGATAGCCGCACAGGCGTTGGAAATCTATAAAAAAAATAAACCTTGACAAAAGGTGTCAAGGTATGTGCGCTATACTGAATACCATAGCAAGACAGCTATACAGAAACTCGAAACACACTTAGAAAGAGGGAAAGAAGATGAATGAAATGAATCAGAAATTTTGTCAGAGCTGCGGAATGCCTTTGGGAGATGCTGATGAACTGTATGGAACAAACGGTGATGGCAGTAAAAATGAGGACTATTGTAAATATTGTTTTGAAAGCGGTAAGTTTACTTTTGACGGTACGATGGAAGAAATGATTGAGGTATGCGTACCGAATATGGCTGCGGCGAACCCTGATATGAGTGAAGAAGAAGCAAGAAAGGCTATGCTGGAATGGTTTCCAACGCTGAAACGCTGGAAAAACTAATTGCTTCCATGTTTTTTAAGGGGATTGCCTTGGGACTTGTTTCTTTTCCCGACATCCCCTTTTGCAAAGTGTATTTAATGAAAATGCTTCATTTAAAGCATGCTTGAAGCTATTAAAATCGCAAATGATGCAAGAACTGCCACGCTAACCAGATAAATTCCACATTCTGCTGCCAGCATAAACTTCTGCTGTTTTTTCGTCATTCCGATTTTACGCATGATTTCCAGTTCTTTTCTTCTGGATATGATTCCGGTCATCACAACATTGCAGTAATTCGTCACACCGGCAATCAGCAGAATAATACTGATGCTTCCATAAATCATGCGATTCCCCCAGATATAATTCTGGGATTGCTTTAATAGGTTTGACTTACTGATGCAGAATATTCCGGCTTCTCCCACGCCATGCCAGTTTGCGCCGCTCTCATCTGCACGTTTTTGATTTTCTACGGATAAAATACTTTGAACCTGCCCCTGCACATAGTTTTCCTTATCCGGATCTACAGAAAGTTCCATATAAAGCGTCTTTTTTCTGGTCGGAAGTTTTTCAAATCCTTTTTCGCTGATAAAATAGTAAATGGTTCCTTCGGCTCCATGCCAGCTTTGGCGAATTTCCGGGAATCCTTCTGCCTGGTTATCTAAATATCCGCACAATGTGAATTTCTGAGATTTTTCTCCGCCATAGAGTCCTGAATCTGCGCTTGTTTCGGAAGTTTCTTTTTCTTCCGGCGGCGTCTGGAACCACGCGTTTAAAGTATCTTTTTTCAGAAGTTTCTTAAAATAAATCGGTTCTCCCACACTTTCCTTCGCCTGAGCTTCCTGTACTTTAGAAAGTATATGGTCGTGAATGATCAGTACTCCCGTTCCGTTTTCCAGACTCTGCATATCTGCTTGCAAATGCTTGTTATTCACATATCTTTTTAATTGTTCAATTTCGCAGTCTTTGAGAACCTGCACCGTATCCGGCTCGCTTCCCTGAACCATAGTTGTTTCGTCTCCGTAATCCATACTGACTTCCGATTCATCATTTTCTGATTCCAAATCATTTTCAGTTACCGCACCTTCTTTGACAAGCGGCCGGATTGCTTTTCTTGAAAGAACAGAATACAGGTATGCGCCTTCCATGGCGTAGGATTTCTGCCTTTCTACACCGTCGATATCTAGCAATTCGTTCCGGATTTCGTTTGAAACAGGCGCATATTCATCATATGCATTGTCATAGAGCAGAGCAAAATTATTCCCTTGTGTTTTCATCGGGTCTTCTCCGGCTTTTCTTGTCTGATATTCTTTTCCATAGCCTTCCTCCTGTTGTCCCCACTGGCTGAACTGCCCGGCAATCAGAAAATCCGGTCTTGATTCTATCACGTGAGTATAATCTTTTGTATCTGCAATTTGTATAATACTGTAAAATGTAACAACAGCCAAAGTCAAAGATAATACGGTAAATGTATAGCGCACCGGATATCTGAGTACATTTTTCCACGCCATCAAGAGCAGTTCCACGCGGCTGCTTCGGATTTGAAAATTTCGTCTATTACGAATGCCAAATCGTTCTTTTTTTACGCCTGTGTAATCGATACTCTCCACATTGGAAAGACCGACCATTCTGTGGATGACCTCTGCGCATACAATAATCATCAGAATCCCCGTAAATATGACCGCCGTCACAAGGATACTTCCACGGAATACAGAAAAATTTTCTGCGCCTCCATACAGGGTCAGATATTGTTTTCCTAAAATTCCCGGAACTGCAAACTTCAAAAGCAAAGCCGCCAGAATACTTCCGATCGCAAGTCCTGCAAGCAGAATCTCCGACATCTGTCGGTAATACACTCTTTTAAGCTGCTTTTTCGTAGCCCCAAGCGTATGTAATAACCCAAGCTGTCTGACATCCGAAGCCATGGAAATCTGCATGACATTATGCACAAGAAAAAACATCACGGCTAATATCATCAATGTCAGAATCATCGCGCTTCCATAACTTCCAATCCAGGCGTCGGTCGCCTCATACGCCGCTGTGTTGGCGCTGACCACCTGCTGTTCGGAATCTTTCATAGTTAAATCTTTATACAGTCTGTCCTCTGTCTGCTTCCCGGTCCACTGATCCTTCTGACAAATGAGAATCGTAGCCGACTGGTCAATATCATATCCCCATTCCCTCGCTTTTTTTTCGGAAATATATCCGCCAGTTTTTGCTCCGCTTGTCTGAATATAGTCCTGATACCAGCCGCTTAGGCAAAATTCCTGTTCTTTCTCCTGAAAAAGACCAACTTCTATGTTCAGTGAAATTGTCATGCCAATCTTAGGGTTTTTAATTCCGAGTGTTCTCAAGGCTTCTTCTGATAACATCAGCTCATCAGATTTTTCAGGATAACCGCCCTTGATGCCCGTGTATGCCGGTTTTACAATATCATTCCAGCCGCCTGCGTCTAACACCTCGATTCTGCCGATTTGTTCTCCTTTATTACGTTCTTGTATGCAATATGCGTTTCCAATGATGTTTCTTCGTCCGACATATTTCACATAACTAAAACCATGTATCTGTTCGTACTGACTCTTCGTCCCCTCATTCAGATAGGTAGATGCAGTTTCTCCGTTTTGTCTGACCGTCCTCACATACTCTGCCTGCACTTTTCCGTAAGCAATTCCAAAAATACCGGTCAATGCCAGCACACACAGACTGACTGCGGCCAGATAAATTCGATTACGGACACGGTTTTCCATCCGAAATGCATCGGCCAACTGACGGATTACAGATTGATTTTCGTAAGGTATAAATGGATTTTCGCTCATACGCTACTCCTTCGCCAGATAGTTCTTTTTTACTTTTCCGTCTTCCATACGAATTATGCGGTCTGCCTTTTTTGCAACTTCCTCCTGATGCGTTACAAGAACTACCGTCTGATGAAACTGCCTTGCGCAGGATTTTATAAGTTCTACGACTTCTAAGCTGTTGGAAGAATCCAGATTTCCGGTTGGTTCATCACAGAGCATTATTGCAGGTTTTGCTAAAAGCGCTCTGGCAATTGCCACTCTCTGCTGCTGGCCGCCTGATAACATCTGCGGCAGACGATCGAACTTATCTTCCAGTTCCAGTACTTTTACGACCTGTTTAAAAAGCTCTTCATCAATCGGCGCACTGTCCAGTCGAAGGGGCAGCACAATATTTTCAAATACACGAAGCACCGGTACCAAGTTATACTGTTGAAATACAAATCCAATGTTCTGTCTCCGAAAGATTGTCCGTTCTTCCTCGCTCATATCTTTCAGGCTGTTTTCTCGTATCCAGACTCCGCCTCCGGTCGGCGTATCCAGACCGCCGAGCATATTTAATAAAGTTGTCTTTCCGCTTCCTGATGTTCCGACAATAGCAAGAAACTCTCCTTCTTCTACCGACATCGTTACTCCGTCCAGAGCATGCACTTCACAGTTTCCCGTATTATAATATTTTTTCAGACCTGCCGTCTTTACTATTTCCATTCACAAGATCTCCTGTATATGTTTTGCCTATTATAACACGAACACACTTACCTGAAAAGCTTTCGTCAAACCACGCTGCGTCACAAACAAGACTTTTTTGAAAATTGCCGGTATGATACCGTGCAAAGAGGGGCGGAAATGGTGTTATGCTTCCTAATAAAAATATGGGAATTGTCTTTGTAATATTGAATTTTTTTGTAAATTATAGTAAAATTTTGGGTAAAACAAGGATATATTTTATACAAAAATTATAAAACAAACCAAGGAGGTAGATTTATGAATCAATGTTATGGATGCAGTACGTGCAGGAGCGCGGATAAGCCCTTAGAGGAGTTTATTGCGGGACTTCCCATGGAGACGTCGCACCATCGTGTGGAAGGGCAGAGTACGAAATGCGCGTTCGGGCTGCAGGGCGTATGCTGCAGGCTCTGTTCCAATGGTCCCTGCAGGATTACGCCGGAATCACCGAGAGGTATCTGCGGCGCGAATGCGGATACCATTGTAACTAGAAACCTTTTGAGGGCGGTAGCTTCCGGTTCTGGCTGTTATATTCATGTGGTGGAGAATACAGCCTTAAATGTGAAGAATGTGGCAAAGACCGGAGGAGAGATTAAAGGAATCGATGCGTTGAACCGGCTGGCAGGGATATTTGGCATTGAAGAGGCCGACGACCATAAACGTGCGGAGGCTGTGGCGGACGCGGTGCTTCGGGATCTGTATCTCCCGGAGTATGAGAAGATGGAGCTGACAAAGAAGCTTGCCTATGCCCCGCGTTACGAGAAGTGGAAAGAGTTAGGGATTCTTCCGGGAGGCGCCAAATCCGAAGTATTCCATGGAGTAGTGAAGTGTTCTACAAATCTGAATTCGGATCCGGTTAATATGCTGCTTGACTGTTTAAAGCTTGGTATTTCTACAGGCATTTATGGATTGGTACTTACGAACCTGCTGAACGATATCGTGCTGGGCGAGCCGGAGATCCGCTTTGCACCGGTGGGGCTTCGGGTGATCGACCCGGATTACATCAATATTATGATTACCGGACATCAGCATTCTATGTTTACATTTTTACAGAACCGGCTGACGGACGAGGATGTGAAGGAGAAGGCAAGAAAGGCGGGGGCGAAGGGCTTTAAGCTGGTAGGCTGTACCTGTGTGGGACAGGATCTGCAGCTTCGGGGCGCCCATTATACAGAAGTGTTCGACGGCCATGCGGGCAATAACTATACCAGTGAAGCGATCCTTGCAACGGGAGGAATCGATGCGGTTATTTCCGAATTTAACTGTACGCTTCCCGGCATTGAACCGATTTGTGATACGCTGAAGATTAAGCAGATCTGTATTGATAATGTGGCGAAGAAAGCAAATGCGGAGCTGAAAGAATTTGATTTTGAGAACCGTCCGGCTGTGACGGAAGAGATGATCGACGAGATTGTGGAAGCGTATCGGGCGCGCCGGGGAAGCGTTCCTATGAACCTGATGAAAGAACATGGCTATGAAAATACTCTCACCGGCGTCAGCGAAGAGTCCTTAAAGAAGTTCCTGGGCGGAAGCTGGCAGCCGCTGATTGACTTGATTGTATCGGGAGATATCAAGGGCGTTGCAGGCGTAGTGGGCTGTTCAAATCTGACGGCGGGCGGACACGATGTGCTTACGGTGGATTTGGTAAAAGAACTGATTGCGAAAGATATCATAGTGCTGACGGCGGGATGTTCGTCAGGCGGAATTGAAAACTGCGGCTTTATGATTCCGGAAGCGGCTCAGTATGCGGGGCCAAAACTCCGGGCGGTCTGTGAGAAGCTTGGTATTCCGCCGGTATTGAATTTCGGGCCTTGTCTTGCAATCGGACGTTTGGAGATTGTCGCTACAGAGCTTGCGGAGGCGCTTAAGGTAGATCTTCCGCAGCTTCCGCTGGTGCTTTCCGCCGCCCAGTGGCTGGAGGAACAGGCGCTGGCAGACGGCTGCTATGGTTTGGCTCTCGGTCTGCCGCTGCACCTTGGCCTGCCGCCGTTTGTGACCGGAAGTAAGACGGCGGTTCAGGTATTGACGGAGGATATGAAGAAACTGACCGGAGGACAGGTTATCATCAATGGAGACGCAAAAGCGTCCGCAGATATTCTGGAGGGAATTATACTGGAAAAACGTAAGGGACTTCAGATTTAGAAAGGATCGGGAAATATGAAACGTATTATAGTAGAGTACGAAAAATGCGATGGCTGTAAGAACTGCTGCGCCGCCTGTATGCAGGCGCATCGGGATACGGAAGGAACCATTTATGACCTGGATCTGGCCGACCCGAAGAACGAATCCAGAAATACGATTTTAAAGGACGCGGACGGAAGATATAAGCCGTTGTTCTGCCGTCACTGCGACGAACCGGAATGTGTGAAATCCTGTATGAGCGGCGCGCTTACAAAAGATCCGGAAAGCGGCCATGTGTTTTACGACGAGACAAGGTGCGGTTCCTGTTTTATGTGCGTGATGAATTGCTCGTTCGGTGTGCTGAAGCCTGATAGGGTGAGCAAGAGTAAGGTGGTTAAATGTGATTTCTGTGTAAATGCAGGAGGAGAACCATCCTGCGTTGCCTCCTGTCCCAAGAAGGCGATTTATGTAGAGGAGGTGTAAAGGGATGAAATATGTGATTGTTGGCGTGGGAGTCGCGGGTATTGAAGCGGCGAGAGAAATCCGAAAAAAGGATACGAACGGAGACATCCTAATGATTTCCGCGGATGCACAGATCCATTCCCGGTGCATGCTCCACAAGTTTATTGCGGGAGAGCGGGACGAAGAAGGTTTAAATTTTACAGAGCTGGATTTTTTTGAAAAATACCGTATCCACTGGAAAAGCGGCGTAAGGGCGGAAAAGATCCGGCCGGATGAGAAAGAGATAGTTCTGGACGACGGAGAGCATGTGGGATATGATAAGCTTCTTCTGGCAAACGGCGCGGACAGCTTTATACCTCCCGTGGGAGAACTGCGGAAAGCATCGAATGTGTATGGGCTCAGAAATCTGACGGACGCCCAGGCAATCGTAAAAGAAGCGGAAAGCGCTAAGGAAGTTCTGGTTATCGGTTCCGGCCTGGTGGGGCTGGACGCGGCTTACGGGCTGCTTGAACGTGGAAAGAAACTTACCATTGTAGAGATGGCGGAGCAGATTTTGCCTGTACAGCTTGACGCCCATGGAGCGGCCGCCTATCAGGAACTGTTTGAGAAAGCGGGAGTCCGGTTTGTCCTTGGCAGGAAAGCGTCTGAGGCAGTCTGCGAAGCGGACGGAAAGATTCATAAGGTTACGCTGGATGACGGAAAGGAACTTGCCTGCGACCTGCTGGTGGTTGCGGCGGGAGTCCGTCCTTCGCTGTCCGGCCTGGAGGGAAGCGGCATTGATTGCGAGCGGGGAATTACGGTGGATGCTCGGATGCGGACTTCCAAAGAAGATATCTATGCGGCGGGAGATATTACAGGCCGTTCCGGAATTTGGCCCAATGCAGCGGATCAAGGACGTGTTGCCGGAAGAAATATGTGCGGAGCGGAATCCGAATACACGGACACTTACGCATTGAAGAATACCATTAATTTCTTTGGGTTGGCGACGCTCTGCGTGGGACGGATCAAACCGGAAGAGGGCGACGTTATCCGGATTAAGGAAGACAGGACGCAGTATAAACGGGTCATTCTGAAAGATGAAAAAGTAGAGGGCGTCCTGCTGCAGGGCAATATCGCGCATGCCGGAACCTGGCAGTATCTGATCAAGAATCGGATTGACGTAAGCAAAATTGCAAAAGACGTTTTCGACATCAGCTATGCGGATTTTTACCGCTTAAATGAAAGAGGCGAATATAAGTGGGCGTAAGGACTCCCGCTGGTATCCGGGAAGAAAACGACGTACGGAAGGGAAGATAGGGAGCAATGGCAGAATTTATGTCGATAGCAAAAGGGTGGTCTGTGGAGGCGATGGTTTTCCGTATGGTGTCCGCATTTCTAATGGGAACGATCATTGGCGTTGAGCGTGGGATTAAGCGCCGGGGCGCCGGGGTCAAGACGCATGTGCTGGTGTGTCTCGGCTCCGCCCTTGTGATGATGACCGGAGAATATATTTATCTGAATTTTGACGGAAATATGGACATTTCCCGTATTGGCGCCCAGGTAATCAGCGGCGTCGGTTTCCTTGGCGTAGGTACGATTATCGTTACGGGAAAGAATCAGGTTCGGGGGCTTACTACTGCGGCGGGCTTGTGGGCCTGCGCCTGTCTTGGGCTTGCAGTGGGAATTGGATTTGTGGAAGGCGCGTTTATCACGTTGGTTTTGGTGATGGTCACCTTAAAGTTCCTGATGAAGGTGGATATCTGGACGCACATGTATGCCAGGATCTTTGATTTGTACGTGGAATTTTCTTCCATAGAGAGCGTGCCAAAGATTCGCTCGAACCTGTATCATATGGATGTAAAAGTCTGCAGTTTTGTGGTGACGAAAAGCAAGATCAAAGGAGAAGGGCCTCATGCCATTGTCTGTATTGAGGTAAAGAACCGGAAAAGAAGGATGGAGATTATAGATGAAATCCGGAATATGGATGGCGTGGAGTTTTTAGAGGAACTGCAGTAGAAGCGTAGCCTTTGTTACAGACTGCATCGTTTTGTTATTGCCGATACATTGCTTTGCAGAGCCTTGCGGGCGTATCGTGAGATTACGAAAGGGACTGTCGGAAAATGATACCATTTGCCCAATGTATTGCAGGCAAACTGGATTTTCCGACAGTCCTTTTGATCTGGGGTTGCATGCTTCGTTGGAAGAGAATGCTTGTTTCAAATAACTATGGGCGCAGTCCCATGCCGCCTTCTAGCGTCAGAGTTTCTCCGCTCATATATTTGAAATCAGGAGAAGCAAGCTGTACGCAGACGCGGCCGATTTCTTTTTCAGTATCGCCGTAATGGCCTGCCGGCGGCATTTTCACGTTTTGTTTGAAGGCGTCTGGGTAGGTTTCTTTGAAGTTCTCAAGCTGGGCGGTCCAGGCCAGAGGGCATATGATATTTACATTGATATGATCTTTGCCCCATTCCGTAGCCGCCACTCTTGTAAGGCCGCGTACGCCTTCTTTAGCCGCCGCGTAAGCGGATTGTCCAAAGTTGCCGAACAGCCCTGCGCCGGACGCGAAGTTGATTACCGAGCCTTCCGTTTCTTTTAAATGAGGATAGCAGGCTTTCATGTAATAGAAGGTAGCGTACAGGCCGGAATATAACGCCAAATCAAACTGGGCGGTGGTGTGTTCGGCCAAAGTCACGCCGGAGGCGGAGGCTTGTGCGTTATTGATCAGCACGTCGATGCGGCCGAATTTCTCCATGGCCTGTTTCACCACGTTTCCGACTACTGCCTCGTTGTCTGCGCCGGCGGATACGTCCGCCTGCACTGCCAGCACCTGAACGCCGTATAGTCTTTCAAGCTCATCTTTTGCGTCTTCTAATTTCTTCACGTTACGGCCGGTGATTACCAGATTCGCGCCTTCTTTCGCGTAAGCGGTTGCAATGCCGTATCCGATGGAGCCGCATCTGCCGTCGCTAAGTACCGAGCGGCCGCCGCCCGTAATAATTGCTGTTTTACCTGTTAAAAATCCCATGATAGCTTCCTCCCTTACTGATTTTATAACTTCTCGGAATCTTCAGCCTTGATTTTATAAGGCTTTCAGAACCTAT
>CAJURK010000006.1:0-44904 GCA_910588745.1 uncultured Dorea sp.
CCTTTTGCAAAGTTGTCATACGCTATGCCGCTATCAACGCATGGCGCGACAGGAGCAGACGGCGGCAAAGAGAAATATCCTTTGAATACCTCACAGAAGAAAAGTTCTACCCCCTAAGCACATCAGACGAATATTTCAAAGCACCCTACGAAGAACACCCCGTTACGATTTGCGGCCAGACAATCATACTCACCAATGGAGAGCTTGCCGCCGCCCTGTTATCTTTGCCGGAGAAAAAACGGTTGAGAAAGCCATAGCCGCACTTGCTCTTATTCCCTACTTGACATTACCAAAAGGGTGAATTTTAATATCAGAAAAAGTTTTTCTCAGAATTTTGAGGAATGGGGTATTACATGATGTTATGGAATTTTTTGAAGATCTAAATAATAGAAAATTTATACTGTAATATTATACGGCCGCGCCGGAGAGACAAATATAATTGTTCTTCGGCGCGGCCGCTTGTAATGGAAATGGTTATTTTAATTATTATAAATCTTCCAGATTGATTCCTTTCGGGGTGTTCATATGCTGCAGAGTGGCCTCATAGACCTGCTCTACATTTCCAGTCTTCATGGCATTTAAAATCGCTCTGTGTTCCATACAGGTATCGTCCATGCGGTCTTTATGAGCCAGGGAAAGAGCGGCCAGCCGCTGCATCCGGTACATATAAGCTTCAAAAATAGAAGAGAACTGGCTGTTAGCGACATAGTTTATGACTTTGCGGTGAAACTGAAAATCATATTCAATAAAGTTCTGGATAGAGCGGCTGGTATGCATGATCTGTTCCATATCCAGCATTAACTTTTCAAGTTCTAACAGGAGCTTTCCGGCCCGGACCGTGGAAACGGTTTTCGCAATTTCGACCGTACAGTAACCTTCTAAAGCAGAACGGATCTGGAAAGTCTCCGTCACATCTTTCTTCGATAACTGGTGAAGCTGAAATCCTTTGCTTGGAATGATGTCGATATAGCCTTCCTGCACCAGTCGGTGAACCGCGTCGCGGAAAGGGGTGCGGGAGATGCCTAGTTCCTTGGAAAGCTTGGTTTCGGAATATATGTTATTGTAGGCCAGCTTCTGACTTGCAATCAGTTTTTTTAAGTGTTCATAGGCTTGTTCATTGAGAGAAATCATAGCGTATCCTCCTCTTTTGTCTATCTTAACACATCTGTTGGCTAATTCCTACAGAAATTGAACAAATAATAACATATATTCTTTTGTTAAGCGTTGTCTGCGTATTCCGGCCTATCTGCCTCGTCCGCCCCGATAGCCGTTTCCGCCATAACCGTTGCCGCCGCCATAGCACGGGCCTGCTCCGGAAGCATAATTGTCACAGATACCGTCGCCGTTTGCGTCCGTATAGTTTCCTCCGCCGCCGTTTCCGGAAGCGTAGTTGTCACAAACGCCGTCGCCGTTTGCGTCTACGTAGCCTCCGCCGCCGTTTCCGGAAGCGTAGTTGTCACAGATATCGTCGCCGTTTGCATCGGTATAAAAGCCGCCGCTTCCGGCATAATCACAAATACCGTCCAGGTTCTTGTCTATAAAATTCTGAGACTGCAAGGGACAGTGCGGTGGTGTAAAAGTATTGGCGGTTTCGATTGACAGCAGTACTGCAGATGCTAAAGTTGCTGTTAATACTCCTTTGATCATAATTTCCTCCTTGATGTAGTTGTTGCTTTATTCTGTTCTAATTATACATACGTTTTAAAGAGAACAATCCTTTCATTAAAAAAACATTTTTAGAAAAAAGATTTTTGTGCAAGAGAAAGGCGATGAAATTTTAAATTTCAGACGTTAATTAAATAACAAACAAACACTGTATTTGTAGGTATTTTCAACAATTTTGAGGAGTGATTTTTAGTAAAAACAGAGAAAGGGATTTTAGGGATTGACCGGTATACCGGTGTGCAGTAAAATATAATCAAGAAGTAACAAGTTCACAAAATATAACAGGGTAAAAAGAAGATAGTTCCGTGCAGAATTGGAAGTTTTCTGTTTATCCAATCAAAGAAAAGGAGATGTGAAGTATGAAGTTAGGATTTATTGGACTGGGTATTATGGGAAGGCCGATGGCAAAGAACCTCTTGAAGGCGGGGGAAGAGCTTTTGGTTGCGGATTTAAACAAAGAAGCTGTTGCTGACGTGGTGGCTGCGGGAGCTGAGGAGGCTTCTTACACAGAGATTGGCGAGCAGTGTGAAAGAATTATCATTATGGTTCCAAGCGGGGCAATCTCAAAGTCAATACTGTTCGGCGAAGGCGGCGTTGCTTCCACAGTTAAGAAAGGCGCGGTTGTATGTGATATGAGTTCCGTAACTCCGGTTGAATCCCAGGAATGCTACGAGGGCTTAAAGAAACTGGGCGTTGGATTTGTAGACGCGCCGGTATCCGGAGGGGAGCCGGGAGCGGTCGCAGGTTCCCTTGCGATTATGGCGGGCGGCGACCAGGAAGATTTCGACGCGATGAAGAAGTATTTTGAGATCCTTGGAAATTCGGCTTTGTTAATCGGGCCGTCCGGAAGCGGAAGCGTAACAAAACTGGCGAACCAGATTATTGTAAATAATAATATTGCAGTGGTTTCGGAGGCGTTTGTTCTTGCAACTAAGGCTGGGGCGGATCCGGAGAAGGTATACCAGGCAATCCGCGGCGGCCTTGCGGGAAGCGCCGTGCTTGACGCAAAGATTCCGATGATTATCGAGCGGAACTTTAAGCCGGGCGGACCGATCCGCATTAACCATAAGGATATTAAGAATGTTGTGAATACCGCCCATGCCATCGACGTACCGATTCCATATACGGCGCAGCTCTACGAGATCCTTCAGACCTTAAAGATTCACGGCCATATGGGAGACGACCACGGCGGAATCGTACAGTATTTTGAGAAACTTGCAGATGTAGAGGTTAAGAAGGCTGAGTAATAAGTGTAATCTGCCGGAAGAGAAAAGAAGGAGGACGTAACTATGGCATTAGATGTAGGAGTATTAGCTTCCTATAAGAAGATTGACGAGACATATATCGACGGGCTGTTACAGAAAGAAATAGCTGCTAATCATAAGAAAATCGTAGTTTTGGACGACGATCCGACAGGAGTTCAGACGGTGCATGATATTTCCGTATATACCAACTGGGAGAAGGACAGTATTCGTCAGGGCTTTGAGGAAGAGAACGACTTATTTTACGTACTGACCAATTCCAGGGGCTTTACGGTGGAGCAGACGACGAAAGCCCATCATGAGATTGCGGCGGTAGTGGATGAAGTGGCAAAGGAGACCGGGAAAGAATACATCTTCATCAGCAGGAGCGACAGCACGCTCCGGGGACATTTTCCGCTGGAGACAGAACTTTTGAAAGGCGATTATGAGAAAAATACCGGAAAAACCATTGACGGCGAGATTCTCTGCCCGTTTTTTAAGGAAGGCGGACGTTTTACCATTGATAATGTACATTATGTAAAATACGGCGACGAGCTGGTTCCGGCCAACGAGACGGAATTTGCAAAGGATAAGACATTTGGCTACAGCGCAGAGACCATGCCGGAGTATGTAGAGGAGAAGACAAAGGGAGCGTACAAGGCGGGAGACGTAACCTGTATTTCCTTAGAGGATATCCATAACATGGATATTGACAAAATGGAACAGCAGCTTCTGGCGGTTAAGGATTTCAACAAAGTTATTGTAAACGCAGTGGATTACGCGGATGTAAAGGTGTTCTGCGTGGCGCTTTATCGGGCGATGGCGAAGGGCAAGGTATTTATGTTCCGTACGGCCGCCGCTATTGTAAAAGTAATGGGCGGCGTATCAGACCAACCGCTGCTTACCAGAGGACAGATGGTGGTAAAGGAGACTTCAAACGGCGGTATCGTTGTCGTAGGTTCTCATACGGATAAGACGACCAAACAGGTAGAATGTTTAAAAGAGCTTTCCGATATTGAATTTATCGAATTGGATGCAACGCTGGTAAAGGACGACGCGGCATTTGAGGCGGAAGTGCAGAGGTGTCTGTCGGCGGAGGAAGCATGCATTAAGGCTGGAAAAACGGTGTGCTGCTATACGACCCGTGCGCTGATTACCGCGGATACCGGGGACAAGGAGGATGAGCTGAGACTTTCTGTGAAGATTTCGGACGCAGTACAGTCTTTGGTAGGTCGCCTCAGCATTACGCCAAGCTTTGTCATTGCCAAGGGCGGCATTACCTCAAGCGATGTGGGAACCAAAGCGCTGGCGGTAAAGAAAGCCAATGTATTAGGGCAGATCAGGCCGGGGATTCCGGTATGGCAGACAGGGGAGGAAAGCAAGTTCCCAATGACGCCTTACATCATTTTCCCGGGAAATGTGGGGGAAATTACGACCTTAAAGGAAGCAGTTGAAGTATTAATGAACAAATAAACAAAAACGAACAAAATGTTTGCTATTGTTCGCAAAATATTTTTAAAATGTCCTTTATTTTACAAAAAACTTTCCAGGAATGGAAGAAGTTTTGTGAAAGGTGAATAATAGATTTGTAAATTATGATGGGAAAGCAATAGTTTTGATTGACAAAAACGAACAACAGGAGTACAATAGAAACAGAAATGAACAACAAAGTGTTTTATGATGAAAGGAGCTTTAACCATGCCGCAGTGTGTAGTGATTGCAGACGATCTGACGGGGGCTAATGCGACGGGCGTACTTCTGAAGAAGATGGATTACAAAGCCTTTACCGTGATGAATTCAGAGCGCATTGAGCTGTCGTCTATATCGGATTGCGACTGTGTGCTGTATCCTACGGACAGCAGGGGGGTTGACCCGGAGATTGCCTATAACCGGGTACAGAATGTTTGTAACCTGTTAAAGAACGACGAGGTCAGGGTCTATTCTAAGCGGATAGACAGTACTCTTCGGGGGAATTTGGGGAGCGAGACGGACGCGATGTTAGACTGTCTGGGCGAGGACTATGTGGCCGTTGTGGCGCCTTGCTTTCCTTCTTCCGGGCGGATCGTAATCGGAGGCTATATGCTTGTGAACGGCCTGCCCCTGCACAAGACGGATATTGCCATTGACCCAAAGACGCCAGTGAAGGTGTCGGAGGCGGCGGTTCTGTTTCAGGAGCAGAGCAAGTACAAGGTATCTTCGATCTTGATGAAGGATATGATGCACGGAGTCCATTATTTGTCCTATCTGATGAATACATATATTGCGGAAGGAAGCAGGATCCTTGTCTGCGACTGTGTGACGCAGGAGGATTTGGATTTGATCGCGGATGCGGTGATTGCAAGCAAACTGAAAGCTGTAGCGGTAGATCCGGGCGTATTTACGGCGACCCTTGCTAGAAAGCTGATTGTTCCCGCGGAAAGAGAGAGCAAAAGCAGGATCTTAGCGGTGGTGGGAAGCGTGAACCCTCATACCCAGAAACAGATGGAAGAGTTGTGGCTGTCCCAGAAGACGTATAATGTGTTTGTGAAAACCAAGGAACTTTTGGAGGATGAGGACCGCAGGCAGGCGGAGATTAACCGTGTGGCGGATGAGATTCTAAGTAAATGCAGCCGCAATATGGTATCTACGGTGACCGGAGACGGGATTTATCCCGAGAACCGGATTGATTTTAAGCCTTACATGGAGCGTTACCAGGCTACGATGGATGAAGTAACGGGGATGATCAATGCCGGGCTTGCAGAGATTACTTACCGGATTTTTAAAGCGGAGCCATCCTTTCGGGGATTGTATACCAGCGGCGGCGATGTGACTGTTTCTGTGTGTGAACGCTTCCAGACGGCGGGGCTTAATCTTGAGGATGAAGTGCTTCCCCTTGCGGCTTACGGCCAGTTTTTAAAAGGCGAGTTTGAGGGCGTGCATATTATTACCAAAGGCGGAAGCCAGGGTGGAAGCGACGCGATTAACCGCTGTATTACTTATCTAAAAGAGAAGCTGTATATCTAATCATAAAATGCAACCGTACTATTTTGTCAAAGGAGGACGAATCATTATGAGCAAATCAATCATCGCGGTACCAATTGGAGATCCGGCGGGAGTCGGACCCGAAATTGTAGCAAAATCAGTCGCCGCAAAGGAAGTATTCAACGCGGCTGACTGCGTTATTGTCGGAGATAAGACGATTATGGAAAACGCCATCAAAATCAGCGGAGTTTCTTTACGCATCAATGTGATTGAGAACATTGAGGACGGCGATTTCCGTGAGGGAGTTTTGAATCTCATTGATTTAGGCAATATTGACATGGCTAAATTTGAATTTGGCAAGGTCAATGGGATGTGCGGCCAAGCTGCATATCAATATATTGCAAAGTGTATTGAGCTTGCAAATGAAGGCAAGGTCGATGCAGTGGCGACCACACCAATCAACAAGGAGTCATTAAGGGCAGGAAACATTAATTTCATCGGACATACGGAGATTTTCGGCGCGCTTACGAATACTGAGGATCCCCTTACCATGTTCGAGACAAATGGAATGCGGGTGTTCTTCTTGACCAGGCATGTATCCCTGCGCGAGATGCTGGACATGATCACAAAAGAGAGGATTATTGATTATGTGAAGCGGTGTACGGAGGCTCTTGAAAAGCTTGGTGTGAAAGACGGTACGATGGCGATTGCCGGACTGAATCCCCACAGCGGAGAGCATGGTCTCTTTGGCTGGGAAGAAGTGAATGAAATTACGCCGGCAATCGAGGAACTTAAGAAAGAGGGATATAAGGTTGTGGGGCCGATTGGGGCAGACTCCGTTTTCCACCAGGCGGCAATCGGAAAGTACAACAGCGTACTCTCTTTGTATCATGACCAGGGTCATATTGCAACAAAGACGCTCGATTTTGAGAAGACGATTGCGATTACCAACGGCATGCCGATTCTTCGTACGTCGGTTGACCACGGTACTGCGTTTGATATTGCCGGAAAGGGCATTGTCAGCGCGGTTAGCATGATCGAGGCTATTTTACTTGCGGCGAAATACGCGCCGAACTTTGTATCGTAGGAACCGATAAAAGGGTTATTGCGGTGCGGGAGGCTTCGCATCTGCCGGAAAGTTTCTGGCGGGATGCGGAGAAGTTTGTAACATGGATGCATTGTTACATTTTTCAAAAGAAAAGTGTTCCTTTATAAGAGATTGCCTGCCGGGAGGGCAGATCAGAGTCCGAAACGGCAGGATTCCTATGGGAATGCGAGAGAGGAAGAGGAGGTAAAATTGTATGGTAAACGGACTTAGTGGACAGAGAATGCTGATTGGTCTTGCAATTGGTATTATCGTACTGGTATTTCTGGTATTGAAGACAAAGGTACAGGCGTTTCTTGCGCTGATTATCTGTACCGTAATTGTTGGTGTGATCGGCGGAATGCCGCTGGTGAACATTACCCTTGAGGACGGGAAAACCTTTGGTATTGTCAATTCGATCACTTCCGGTTTTGGTGGGACGTTAGGAAGTATCGGTATTATCATTGGTTTCGGCGTTATGATGGGACAATTGTTTGAGGTGACGGGAGCGGCCAAGACGATGGCCCATACGTTCCTTAAGATGTTTGGAAAGAAACGGGAAGAGGAAGCCTTAGCGCTTACCGGATTCTTGGTATCGATTCCGATTTTCTGCGATTCAGGATTTGTGGTATTAGCTCCGATCGCAAAGGCGATTTCCAAAGCAACGAAGAAATCCGTGATTTCCCTTGGAGTTGCGCTTGCGGCAGGCCTTGTAATTACTCATTCCATGGTTCCGCCGACACCGGGGCCTCTCGGCGTGTGCGGTATCTTTGGGGTTGACGTTGGTAAGTATATTCTGCTCTCTATCGTACTTTCCATTCCGATGGCAATCGGATGTATTGCGTATGCGAGACTGTTTCTTTCCAAGAAATATTACCGTATTGAGAACGAGGATGGCGAGATTGTAGAGCTGCCTTATCAGGAGCCGGATTATGACAATGCGTTTGCAATGGATACCGAAGGGCTTCCAAGCGCGTTTGTTTCTTTCCTGCCTTTGCTTCTGCCAATTATCCTGATTCTGATCAACACCGTTGCAACAGCGCTGGGACAGACAGCCGGCATTATGCAGGTTCTGATTTTCCTTGGACAGCCGATCGTTGCGGTAGGACTTGGACTGATTGTTGCGATCTTTACACTGGGCAGCGGTCTTGACAGGCAGACGGTAGTAAGCGAGATGGAAAAGGGTATGATGTCTGCCGGCATTATTATGCTGGTAACCGGCGGAGGCGGCGCCCTTGGCCAGATCATCAAAGATTCCGGTCTTGGAACCTTTATGGCAGAGGGACTTGCAAAGACTGCTATCCCGATTATGATTCTGCCTCTGGTTATTTCTACAGCAATGAGATTTATCCAGGGTTCCGGTACGGTAGCTATGACAACGGCGGCAAGTATTTCTGCTCCGATCCTGATTGCGGCAGGCGCAAGCCCGCTTCTTGGAACGGTTGCATGCTGCGTTGGTTCTCTGTTCTTCGGATACTTTAACGACAGTTACTTCTGGGTTGTAAACCGGACGCTTGGCGTTCAGGAAGCGAAAGACCAGCTTACAGTCTGGTCAGTAACCTCTACCGTTGCTTGGGCAATCGGTGTTGTAGAGGTGCTGGTACTTAGTATTTTCATGTAGTATGGATTAAAATGCAGTGGAGGGTAACCTTCGCTGCATTTTTGGGTTTGGGGTGTTCCGTCCTATCCTGCGTGCGCCGCGTACTTCGGGGGCAGGATACCGGGGCGAGACAACATTCCAGCAAACTAACTGCTAACTCCGGCTAAGATGCGCAGGAATGCCTGCGCATCTTAGTCTTCGTAAGCAGTGGATTTTGCTTCCATTAAAAACGTCTCTTTTATACCCCTGTTTCCTGCCCCCCGAAGTACGCGGCGCACGCAGGATAGGACGGGAGGAAGGGGATTGTCAGAGGATGATATTGGGAGTGAATAAATCTGATTTGGTAGTTATCGTAAATGGTAATGTTTTTTGGAGTTATGTTGGTGAGTATTTGGCCGGAGTGTGATAAAATAGATAAAAGAGTGTTGGGTGGATGGGATTGCAGTTGGGGTATAAGGCTTTCGGCTGGAGTTTATGGCCGGGGTGTGAGAAATCAAGCGGGAACGTGTTAGGAGGGGAAAGGTATGCTGGCGGCGGAAAGGCAGACGAAAATTATCGGGTTGATTGAAGAGCGGGGAAGCGTTCAGGTGGAGGAACTGGCTCAGGAGCTGAAGGTTAGCGCGATGACGATTCGCAGGGATTTGGTAAAGCTTGAGGAGACGGGGCGGATTGAGAGGTGCCACGGCGGGGCGGTGGCGAAGCAGGAGGTATCCTATGAGGATAAGCAGATCCGCAATAAGAGGGAAAAGTATAAAATCGCGGAGAAGTGCGCAGGGCTGGTGTCTACTGGGGATACAGTGTTTTTAGACGCCGGGACAACTACCTACGAGATTGCAAAACGGATATGCGGGATGCAGGGAGTGACGATTGTAACGAATGATCTGGAGATTGCACAGGTTGTGAAGCAGGGCAGCGCGGAGCTTTTTGTTTGCGGAGGACGGGTGCAGAAGTCTACAGGGAGTATGCTGGGGTATTACGCTACTGGTTTTTTGCTGGATTTTCGTTTTGACGTGGGATTTTTTGGGGCTGCGTCTATTAGTGAAGAGCTGGAGGTTATGACGCCGACGGTGGAAAAGGCGTTTTTGAAAAGGGAGACGGCTCTTCGGTGTGAGAAGGCTTATCTGGCAGTGGATCATTCCAAATTTGGAAAGCAGTCTATGGTAAAGATAAACGGACTGGGGGATTATACGGCGGTGGTGACCGACAGACAATTTACGCCAAAAGAAGCGGAGATTATTGAACGCGAAAGGATTAAGGTTGTGAAGATTTAGATGATATGCGCCTGATAGGATGTTTCAGAACAGCGCAGGGGTACAAGCAAAAGAACACGCACACTAAAGTGCGGCGTGTTCTTTTGCGTATTCTTTGAATTCTAAGACGGCCGGAGCCTGGTATACATTCTTTAAGGTACACATATAGAATATACGCTCCCAGCTTGGCGTTGCGATATGGATTACCTGGACCGGCATGTAATTTAATATCGGCATATTGGGAACAACTGCGATCCCGAAACGGGCGCCGACAAGACCTGCCACGGCGTGGTCTTCTTCTACTTCGTAAGCGTATTTTGGGATGGCGCCGCACTGTTCAAACAGTTTGTCAATGATGGGGCGGAGTCCGCTGCGTCTGGAGAATCCAATCAGCGGGTAGCTTAAGGCTTCCGTAAGATTGATGTTGTCCCTGTCTTTTAAGGGGTGTTCTTTCGGAACGATCAATACCAGTTCCTGTCTGGCGATGGGGATGAATTCCACTGTTGGTTCATGTTCCATCATAGAACAGAAAGCGATGTCGTATTTGCGTTCTTTTAATTCTGCGATAATATCCGGGGTAAGTCCGGTAGAGTTGTGGAATCGGAAATCAACCTGTCTGTCAGGATGGGAGTCTAAATAGCTGCGTACAATGTTTGGGACAAGGTTGGTGCTTAAGGTTCGGAGAACTCCAATATCTATCAGGCCCTCCCCGCTGCCTGTCATCTGAAGGCTGCTGATACTGGAATCCAAAATGTCCAGCGCCTGTTCGACGTCCTCTAAAAAAGCCTGTCCGCATTTGGTAAGGACTACGTTGCGCCCTTCCTTTTCAAAGAGCTTTACGCCAAGCTCTTTTTCAAGGGAAGAGATGGCATGACTGAGGCTTGGCTGCGTAATAGACAGTAATTCAGCGGCTCTGGTATAATGCTCTAAATGAGCCAGCGTTACGAAGTATCGCAAATGATATAGATTCATAATGCTCCTCCTCATCTTTTGTTATGAAATGATTTTACCATAAATCATAAACAAAATCTATTGATTCATGTCATATTTACAATTTGTTTTTAAATTAACGATAGATTATAATGGAAACATAGTAAATATAACTAGAGTGAACGAAGATATTTACGGAAAAATGTTTGAATTGAACAAGTTAAGGAAGGAGACTATGAATCATGTCAAAAAAACATCCAATTACAATCAGCTCTTGGACATTGGGAGATCAGTGCAAATTTGAAGACCGCGTTATCGCTGCTAAGGAGGCGGGATATGATGGAATCGGACTTCGTGCAGAGACTTATGTTGATGCGTTAAACGAGGGTCTGTTCGATGAAGATATTCTCGCGATCCTTGAGAAGCATGGGATGAAGTGTACAGAGGTTGAGTATATTGTGCAGTGGGCAGAGGATAATCGCTCCTATGAACAGAAGTATAAAGAGCAGATGTGCTTCCATATGTGTGATCTTTTCGGAGTAAATCACATCAACTGCGGACTGATGGAGAACTATTCCGTAGAGCATACCGCTCAGAAGTTAAAAGAGTTATGCCACAGAGCAGGTAAGAGAGTGATCGGCGTTGAGCCAATGCCATACTCAGGGATTCCGAACCTTGAGAAAGCATGGGCGGTTGTGCAGGCTTCCGGCGCTGAAAATGCAGCGTTAATCTTGGATACCTGGCACTGGGTAAGAGCAAATCAGCCGTTTGATATCCTTACTAAGGAACAGGCCGCTAAGACCGTAGCGATTCAGATTAATGACGCGTATGAGAGGCCATATGCAGTTTCGATCTTAAGAGACGAGTCTATGCATGACCGTCTTGCTCCGGGAACCGGTGCAAAAGATACTGCAGGATTCGTAAAGATGATTAAGGAAGCAGGCGTAGATCCAAAGGCAGTAGGCGTTGAGGTTATCTCCGACGAGATTCTCGGACGCGGGTTGAATGAGGCTGCCGCTTATACATATGAGAATACAAAGAAAGTTCTTGCAGAGACCTGGCCGGAGCTTTTAGAAGACTAAATCATTTGGTTTCAATTACGGACTTATCTTTCGTAAAATGCAGAAAGCAAAAGCTTTTAGGGGGATAACCTGTTGGAGAAGAGCAATCCGGCGGGTTATGCATAGAAAGATAAGTCCGAAGTGTGTTTTACAAGGTGCGTTAAAAAATAAACAGAATTGCCAGGATGATGTAGGACGATGAAAAAATAAAAGAGAGGAAAAAAGAGATGAAATTTAAAAATATGTTTTCTCCAATTCAGATTGGACCTATGACAGTGAAAAACCGTTTCGTGGTTCCGCCTATGGGCAATAACTTTGCAAATACCGACGGAACTTGGTCAGAGCAGTCTCTTGCATACTACACAGAGCGTGCAAAAGGACAGTTCGGTTTGGTTACCATTGAGGCTACCGTTGTACATGAGGGGGCAAAGGGCGGTCCAAGAAAGCCATGTCTGTATAATGACAACAGTATCGAGAGCCTGAAAAAGATTGCCGACGCAGTACACGCGGAGGGCGGATGCCTTTCTATCCAGCTTCAGAACGCAGGTCCGGAGGGAAATGCAAAAAATGCCGGAGCGCCGATCGAGGCGGCTACGTCTATTCAGGCGTCTGAGAAGAAGGACATTCCAAAGGAAGTTCCCACCGAGAAGGTATACCAGCTTGTAAAGGGTTACGGCGAGGCTGCTATGCGCGCTATGAAGGCCGGAGTTGACGCGGTAGAGATCCATATGGCTCACGGTTACCTGGTGAATTCTTTTATGTCTCCGAGAACCAATAAGCGTATTGATGAGTTCGGAGGTTCCTTTGAGAACAGAATGCGCTTCTCCCGTCTGATTGTGGAAGAGGTTAAGGCAAAAACAGAAGGAAAAATTGCCGTTCTCGCACGTATCAACAGTACGGAGGATATGTTTGGCGGACTGGACAATCATGACATGTGCGCGATTGCCGCTTACTTGGAAGACTGCGGCGTTGACGGACTTCATGTTTCCCGCGCGGTTCATTTAAAAGACGAATATATGTGGGCGCCTACGGGTATCCACGGCGGATTCTCGGCAGAACTTGTAGAGAATATCAAAAAATCCGTATCGATTCCGATTATTACGGTAGGCCGTTATACGGAGCCTCAGTTCGCGGAACTGATGGTAAGACAGGGCAAGGCTGATCTGGTTGCTTTTGGCCGTCAGTCGTTGGCGGATCCTCATATGCCGAAGAAAGCGCTTGAGGAGAGACTGGAAGATATGACTCCTTGTATCGCGTGTCTGCAGGGCTGCGTTGCCAATATGTATCAGGGCAATCCGGTATGCTGTCTGACTAATCCAAAGCTTGGCCGTGAGTCAGAGGGCTTCCCTATGGCTGAGAAGCCAAAGAAAGTTTATGTAATCGGCGGCGGCGTTGCGGGTATGTGCGCAGCGTATACGGCAAAGAGACGAGGACATGAGGTTACTTTATTTGAAGCTTCCGATAAGCTTGGCGGCAACATGAGGCTGGCAGCTTATCCGCCGGGAAAAGGCGATATCACGGGCATGATCCGAAGCTATGTTGTAAAATGTGAGAAGGCCGGCGTTGAGATTAAGATGAATACAGAGGTAACTGCCGAGATGCTGAAAGCAGATACGCCGGATGCAGTCGTTCTTGCTACCGGCTCAGAAACGCTGATCCTTCCATTTATCAAAGGCATTACAAGTCCTGAGATCGTTCATGGTATCGACTGCCTGGAAGGAAAACGTCCGGTTGGGCATAAGGTATTAGTAGTAGGCGGCGGTATGGTTGGGGCAGAGACCGCGGAATTTTTGGCAGAGCAGGGACATGAAGTTTCCGTTATAGAGATGAGAGATGCGATCGGACCGGATGTGATTCATGAGCATAGAGTATTCCTGATGGAAGGTTTTGAGAAATATGGAATTGAGCAGATTACTAGCGCGGCGGTATCCGAGATATTCCCGGACGGCGTAAGCTACAAGAATGCGGCTGACAAGTCAGACGAGACGCTCTATGAGGCAAGAGGATTTGACACGGTAGTTCTTTCTATGGGCTTTAGTTCACGTTATACGCACAGGGAAGGACCGGAGGTTGTATATGATTTTGCCGACGAGATCCGTGCGATTGTACCGGAGGTACATGTAGTCGGCGACGCAACAAGAGCCCGCCGGGCGTTAGACGCAACCAAAGAAGCTTACGACGCGGCTATGAAGCTGTAAATCGGGACTGCCCTTGACGTACCGGAAAACTCAGAGCTTTCGGTATTCGGAAGGAGTTTTGATATTAGTGATGTCATCCGCCGGGCGTTCATGCTGTGAGACAGGAACGCCCGGGCAGAAAAGATTTGTAAATAAGGAGAAAGTAAAATGGAAAAAAGAATTAACGGACACACAGGTCTTTTGGCGCTTTTTGGAACACCGGTGGGACATTCAGGCTCTCCGGCAATGTACAACTTCTGTTTCCAGCACGACGGGCTGGATCTGGCGTACATGGCGTTTGACGTAAATATTGACGGTATGAAACAGACGTTAGATACCGTTAAGCTTTGGAACTTAAGAGGCGGTAATTTCACGATGCCGTGTAAAAATATTGCGGCTGAACTGATGGATGAACTGTCGCCGGCTTCCCGTATTATCGGAGCCTGCAACGTTTTTGTAAATAAAGACGGCAAGCTGTACGGCGATATTACAGACGGCGTTGGATTCTTTAAGAATTTAGCGGTCAACGGCGTAGAAGTAAAAGGTAAGAAGATGGTTGTCTTAGGAGCGGGCGGAGCCGCAACGGCAATTCAGGTGCAGGCTGCGTTGGACGGCGTTGCAGAGGTTGCGATCTTTAACAGAGACGATGAGTTCTATGCAAGAGCAGAAAATACGATGGAGAAGCTTGCGAAGGAATGTCCGGAATGCAAAGTGAGCGTTACCAAGCTCGAGGAGGCTGATAAACTTGCCGAAGCAATTAACGCATGCGACATCTTGGTAAATGCAACTTCTGTAGGCATGAAACCGCAGGAGGGAATTTCCCTGATTGATACTGCGCTTCTCAGGAAAGACCTGGTTGTTGCTGATACCGTATACAATCCGGAAAAGACCAAACTGATTCTGGACGCAGAGGCTGCAGGCTGCGCGAAAGCAATCGGCGGCAAGGGTATGCTGTTATGGCAGGGAGCTGTAAATTATGAGCTGTATACTGGAAAAGAGATGCCGGTAGATGAGTATCAGAAATTCCAGGCTGAGCAGGCAAAGTAGAAGGAGATCATGAATCTGTATTTATGATAGACTCAGGGGCGGGATGACTTTTCCGAATACCGTCTGCCGGAGACTGGCAGCAAAGGCAGACAGTAATATTTCGACGTAGACGGAAGAGAGAATTGCGCCCCTGAATTCTATATTCCTAATATATAGAAGAAATGAATGAATAATAGGCGGGAAACTAATTAGACATTTGATATGATATTGTTTATTATTTATTTAACAAAGTTAATAAAAAGTTAAGAAAAGGAGAAATGAGAAATGAAGGCAAAAAAGTATATTCTTTCCATGGTCACAGTCTATATGGCGTATCTGACTCATGGTATGCAGGCGCTGATCTTCTCACAGAATCAGGTAAACTTTGCGCTTAAGTGGGGATTTGATATGTCTGATCCTGAGTCTACGGCATATGCGGCAGGAGCGGCTGCCGTTTCTACGGCGATTGCATGGACCGGTTTCGGTAAATTTATATCTGTATGGATCGGCGGAGAGATTTCCGACCGTGTAGGACGTAAGAAATTGATGATCGGCGGAGCAGCTCTTTACATCGTTTGTTTCGCAACGATGCTGATGACGACGAATGCGACGCTGGCAGCGTTTGCGGGTCTGATGGCAGGCGTGGCTACCTCTGGTTTCTGGGATGCGTCCGGATATCCGGCCGTACAGGAAGCATATCCGGCAGCGCCTGGTACCGCGTTGATTATGATTAAGTTCTTCGTTGCGGCTTCCAGCATTTTCTATCCGATTATATGCGTAGCTACGGGAAATTTACAGATCAACGTAATGCTTCCGCTGGTACTTTCTGTTGTAGTTCTTGTTCTGGCATGTATGGCGAAGTTCGTATATGACGACGAGAAGGCAAAGATGGGCGGCAAGGGCGGCAAGAAGGCTGATCAGGCTGAAATCGACGCGGCAAAGGCAAGACTTCTGGTTGCGCCGGGAGCGGCTACAAAGCTTCTTACATACTTCTATGCATTTCTTGTAATGGCAGTTATGTACGGCGCTCAGCAGTATACAAAGGCATTCGGTCTTGCATACTGCGGATTGTCCGAGATGCAGGCAGCTTCCTTTACAACCATGTATCAGGTAGGCTCTATCGTAGCGGTTGCATTCTGGGCAGTTATGATGAGTAAGCTGAAATGGCATCCGTTGAAAGTGCTGATCATCGACTCTGTGATGACGGCGGTTGCATTGCTTGGCGTGTTGTTCATCCACCAGGTAGCGATTGTTTATGTAGCAATTCTTCTGCTGGGATTTGGATGTGCCGGCGGCGCGCTTCAGACAGGACTTTCTGTGGTACAGGAGTTTGTTCCGGGACCGAAGGGACGCAACACAGGTATTTACTATACCTTCATGGGCGCGGCTTCTTATCTGATGCCGGTAGTTGTAGGAAGACTGACGATCATCTCCGGCGAGAGTAAGGCGGTTTATACACTGATGGTTCTGATGTTTGTGCTTGCAGCGATTCAGGTGCTGGCTACCTTGTATCTCATCGGCAGATATAAGAAAGTATTCGGCGAAAGCCCGATGAAAAAATAATGATCTGCGGCTCAAATGATGTATGTTGAGACATATGATCAAAAGGAACAGCAGAAAAAGATAAAAAAGAAAAATCCCTCAACGATGCTGCGGCATGGTTGGGGGATTTTTTTGTCTGCTTGATTCCGATAAAAGACAATAGCAGGAATAATTCTGTTGTTCGGGCAATATACATGCTTTAAAGAGGTGGACAAAGGTGTATAGAGCTTTAGAAAAACAGGAAATGATTCCGAAAGGGGAAAAAATAGAGAGCGTTTTACATATCCTGCCGGAGAAGCTTCGGGAAAGGATTCTGGAGGAAAAGCTGGATTTAGAGAGGCTGCAGGAAATCCGGATGCGCATTGGACAGCCTGTGACGCTTCGCGTTGGCGGAAGGGAAATGCGAATTACAAGGACGCCCTGCTGCAGGATTACGGCGGATGAAATCAATGAGACAGTGCAGTATGCCGCAGGTTATTCGCTGTATGCCTACGAGCAGGAAATGCGGCAGGGGTATCTGACTGTCGAAGGGGGGCACCGGGTAGGGATGGCGGGACAGGTCATCTTGGATGGAAACCAGATCCGCAACATCAGGTACATATCTTCTGTGAATATCCGAATCGCCCATGAGATTATCGGCTGTGCCGATGCAGTGCTTCCTTTTTTGATTCAGAATGGAGAGGTGCTGAATACGCTGGTGATTGCTCCGCCGGGATGCGGAAAGACAACCCTTTTGAGGGATGTGATACGCCAGATATCCAACGGCTCCAGACTCTTAGAAGGGAGGAATGTGGGGGTTGTAGACGAACGTTCAGAGATTGGAGGAAGCTATATGGGAGTGATACAAAATGACCTGGGAAGCAGGACGGATCTTCTGGATGCCTGCCCGAAAGCGGAAGGCATGCTGATGCTTGTCCGCAGCATGGGGCCGCAGGTGATCGCGGTAGACGAGATTGGCAGTATGGAAGAGGTGCAGAGTCTGAAATATGCCATGTGCTGCGGCTGCCGGATGATTGCTACGGTTCATGGCGCGTCCTGGCAGGAAATAAGGGGGAAACCTATGTTCCAGGAATTTTTTACCCAGGGATTGTTTAAACGGTATCTGGTTCTAAAGAATGTGAAAGAGCCGGGCAGGGTGGAACAAATCTATAATGAACAGGGAGAGTGTCTATGCTGAAGGTATTTGGAAGTATGCTTACGATCCTGGCGGCTACGCTTCTTGGCGTATATGCGGCCGGGGAGACGGAGGCTTCCTACCGGGAACTCCTTTATCTTCAGAGAGTGGTTGGAATGCTTCAGGGGGAACTCAGATATTCGAGGGCGGTACTCTCGCATATATTCCGAAAGCTGGGAGCGGAAGTGAAGGAGCCTTACGGCGTATGGTTCAAGCAGATGAGTATCCGCATGGAATCCCGGAAAGGGGGAAGACTTGGGGATATCTGGAGGGAGAGCGTCGGACTTTATCTGGGAGCTTCCAAACTTGCGAAAAGAGAGCGGGAGCGGCTGGCAGAGCTGGGAAGTTTGCTTGGGGATGCAGATATCCAGATGCAGCTTGGATTCCTGGCGGCCTATCAGGAGGAACTTGCCCTGTCGGCAAAGGACATGTACTCGGAGATACAGAACAAGAAAAAGCTGTGCCGCTGCCTGGGGATATCCGGCGGAATTCTGATTGCGGTGCTGCTGGTGTAAGGAGGAATTATGGGTGTTAATCTAATCTTTAAAATAGCGGCGGTAGGAATTCTTGTATCGGTAATCAGCCAGGTGTTAAAGCATAGCGGCAGAGAAGAGCAGGCGTTTCTGACAAGCCTTGCAGGACTGCTTTTGGTGCTGTTTTGGATCGTACCGTATATATACGAATTATTTGAGTCGATCAAAGGATTATTCTCGTTATAATACTTGCTTAGGGTTTCGGGACGAAAGAAGTTCATGCGGGCAGGAAGCTGTCTTTGCTGCAAAGTCAGTAAGAACGGGAAATGGAAGAGGAGGGAAGGGTATGGGAATCGTACAGGCGGGTCTTCTTGGAATTGCAGGGGCGCTTCTTGCCGTACAGTTTAAAAGCGGCAGGCCGGAATACAGTACCTATATCGCGGCGGGAGTCGGCATACTGATATTTTTGGGAATCCTGGGTCAGTTTTCGGTGTTTCTGGATGCGGTTTATCAAATTGCACGGGAAGTCAATCTGGATTCATCTTATGTAAAAACACTAGTGAAAATGATAGGTATTACCTATACTTCCGAATTTGCTTCTAGTATCTGTAAAGACGCGGGATACCAGGCCGTTGCGGTACAGATTGAGATATTTGGGAAGTTAATGATACTGGCGCTTAGTATTCCGATTGTCCTGACGGTGTTGGAAACCATAGGAGAATTTCTATCATGAGATGGGAAAGAAGAGGGTTTTCAGGAAAGATAGGGTGGGCGGGGCGCGGCTTTTTGTGTATTGCGTTATGGTGTCTGCTGGCCTGGCGTATGGCGGCGCCGGCTATGGCGGCGGACGGCAGTATGGAAGGATGGGAACCGGAAGAAGCGGAATCTCTGGAAAAGGAGAGAGAGGCTCAGAGGCAGAATACGGAAGAACAGGCGGAGAATGAGACGAGAAGGCTGGAGCAAAAGACCAGGGAAGAGCTTTTAGGGGAAATGGATTTTTCGGAAATGGATCAGCTTCTTGCAGATTTGTTTCCGGAGAAGAGGCTAAACTTTGGCGAGACTGTCCGCTCTGTGATGAGCGGAGAGACGCAGCTTGATGCAAAGTTAGTAAACAGGCTGATTAGCGACCAGTTATTCTATGCTTTTCGGGTGAATAAAAGGAGTGTGTTTCAGCTTATAGCAATTGCCGTGGGAGCGGCGCTTTTTGTGAATTTCTCTCGTGTATTTCAGACCAGACAGGTATCGGAAATCAGCTTTTTCCTGCTGTATATGCTGCTCATTGGGGTTTGCCTGACTTCCTTTCAGGCGGCTTCTGACTGGGTTGACAGTGGGATCGGGCAGATTACCGGATTTATGAAGGTTTTGTATCCAATTTATTTTGTGGCGGTAACGGCTGCAAAGGGCAGTATAACGGCTGCGGCGTTCTATCATTTGGCGCTTCTTCTGGTTCTTGTTATTGACGGGCTGGTGATGCATGTGATGCTTCCCATGATTCACATTTACGTGATGATTCGGGTGATGAACAGCCTGCAGCCGGAGGATTACCTGTCCAAATCAGCGGAGCTTTTGGAGCTTGTGATTAGCTGGCTGTTAAAAAGCCTGCTGGGCTGTATGATCGGCTTAAACGTAGTTCAGGGGCTGGTGGCTCCGGCGATTGATACAGTGAAGAGAAGCGTTATTACCAGAGGGGTAGAGGCGATACCGGGGGTGGGGGACGCCTTGGGAGGTACGGCGGAGGTTGTGCTGGGAACGGCAGTGCTGATCAAGAACAGCATCGGCCTGACGGGAGCCCTTATCTGCTGCGTACTCTGTTTGGTTCCTCTTATTCAGTTGGGATTTATTACGCTTGCCTATAAGCTTGCGGCGGCAGTGATACAGCCGGTTTCAGACAAAAGGATTGTAGAATGCATCAGCGGCGTAGGAGAAGGCTGCAGGCTGCTTATGCGGGCAGTATTTACCAGCGGGGTATTGTTCTTGCTGACGATTGCCATTGTAGCATATACAACCAGTTCAGTGTGAGGTAGGGAATGTTAGATTATTTATACGAATGGATACAGAGAGTCGCGTATTATATGATTCTGGTTACGCTGATTATGCAGGCGACGGCAGGAGAGGGCTACCGGAAATATATACGGCTGTTTACCGGGATTATTCTGATTCTTTTCATTCTGTCTCCGGTTATCCGTTTATTAGGGCTGGACGGTAAAGAATTTGTCCGTTCTGCCAAACAAGAATACGAAGCGGCGGCAGAAAACATAGAAGAAAAGATTCAGAAGTTAGAGCGGGAGGCCGATGCGTTTTTTGTGGAAGAAAGAGCCGGGGAGATCATGGAAGCAGGAGGGATTTCAGAAGAGATGGGAAAAAGTCAGTCAGAGGTAGGCGTCTGGGATCAGCGGGCAGAAAGTATAGAAACGGAAACAGATGAAACGGATCATGAGACGGGAAAGATTGAAGTGGGGGAAATTAGAATTGGAAGGTAGACAGAAGAAACCGATACATATACCGGAAAATTTGACGGAAAAGCTCCGGGAACTTCTGATGAAAAAGGATCACCTTGTGATTACTTTGCTGGTGGGAATTCTGCTGCTTGTGATCGCGCTTCCGGTATCGGACAAGAACCGGGATTCGCCTGAACGTATGGCGGAGAGAGGCGACGCAAGCTTGAGAGAAGAAACCGCAGGCTTTGATACGGCGGAATATGCAGATTATCTGGAACAAAAACTTGCTGCAGCCCTTTCTCGGGTAAAGGGGGTGGGCCGGACTGAAGTTATGGTGACCCTTGCTTCAGGAACCCAGCGGGTTGTGGAGAAAGATACCATTAGCGAGAATGAGTCGGTACAGGAGACAGACAGCCAGGGCGGCAGCAGAAGTACGATTCACAGCTCCAGCTCTCAGGCGACCGTATACGCAGGCGCGCAAGATAGCGGGAGAGAAGGGGAGCCTTATGTGACAAAGGAGCTGACCCCGGTGGTGGAAGGAGTGATCGTGATTGCCGAAGGAGGAGACGATGCAGTAACAATTCAGAATATTACTGAGGCTGTGCAAGCATTATTTGAAATAGACACGCATAAAATAAAGGTAATGAAGAGCAATTAAATCTATCTCAAGGAGGATGAACAGTGAAACGAATATTTCGTAAAAATCAGGTCATCATAGCAGCGCTGGCTGTTATGATTGCGGTTGCAGGGTATCTGAATTACTCGGGACGTATTTTCGGGGGAGACAAGGACGCGGCGGAAGCCAACAGCGATTTGGCGAACATGGAGCTTCTGGATATTTCGGAGGAGGATCTTGCGGAGACGGATGGGGAAATTGCAAGTAACGACAGTGAAGAGGCAGACGGAACAGTAGAAGGAACGCCGGGGGAGGCGGTACTTACCAGCGGGGATGCCAGCGCGGTGGTAGCGGAAGCTAAGGTCACCAGAGAACAGGTGCGGGCAAAGAATAAAGAATCCCTGATGGAGATTGTTGACAACCAGAACTTAAGCGACGAACAGAAACAGGATGCGGTAAACCAGCTCCTGGTGCTGACAGATCTTGCGGAGAAGGAAGCGGCGGCGGAGACTCTGCTTGCTTCAAAAGGATTTGACCAGGCGGTGGTGAGCCTGACTCAGGAAGGCGCGGATATCGTAGTCAGCGCGGCGGAGCTTTCGGATGCGAACCGGGCGCAGATCGAAGATATTGTCACCAGGAAAACAGGGATTGCAGCGGAGAATATTGTGATCACGCCTATTAATACGGAAGGAAAATAGTTTCGGCAGGGGACGGCGGCTTTTGCGGCCGCCGATATTTGTATTGCGTCCTATTGGTTTGGATGTATCTATTTGTGGAAAAGGATTGTATAGGCTACGGGGAGTGTGTTAAGATATGTACTGAGAAAGCCTGCATTTCACCGAAAGGTATTATAAAAGAAAGAGGTGATGTCTTTTTTCACTTTTTTTGATGAAGGATATCCGTGCGGGAAGGAGGGCGGATATGAAAATTTTAATTCTTGGCGGAAGTTACTTTTTTGGACGTGTTTTTGTTGAATATGCAAAGAAAAGTCATGATTTGACGGTTCTGAACCGGGGTACCTATCCATTGAAGGATCAGAAAGTCAGGCAGTATGTCCTGAACAGGCATGATGTGGAAGGAATCGGGGAACTGCAGCCGGAGGAATATGATATGGTGATTGATTTCTGCGGATACAGACAGGGGGATATCTCGGGTTTTATCGGAAATTACAGAGGTAAGGTGAAACAGTATATTTTTGTGAGTACCGTAGACGTATATGAACGCCAGACAGGAACGGTAAAGGATGAGGCGGCACCTTATGAATACCGCCCAATACCAGGAGAAGCCGGTGAATATATCGGCGGTAAGATAAGCCTTGAAAAAGAATTAATGAAATGTGCGGAGTTATATCAGATACCATATACAATTGTCCGCCCGGCAATCTTGTATGGAAGGTATAATTATGCGCCCAGGGAGAGTTATTACGCCAGAAGTATTGCAGAGGGGAAGGCGGTAGAGTATCCGGTTGATGCGAGCGGCCTGTTCCAATTCGTCTATGTAGATGACGCGGTAAAGATGCTGGAAGTATTGTGTGGAAATGAAAAGGCTTATAATGAATGTTTTAATTTCTGCAGCGATGAAATCGTAGACTATCATAAATTCTTTGACATTTTGAAACAGGAGGCAGGGGAGAAGCCGAAAATCAGAGATATTAGACTTTCTGAAATTACAGGACAGTATTTTCCATTTCCTTTGACAAAAAATGAGACGGAACTTTACGAGGGAAAGAAGATTTGCGAATATACCGGGCTGAAATATACAGACTTCGTATCTTCGATGAGTGAAACTGTTAGATATTTTATAGATATATTTAAGAAATAGCGCTCCTGGAGGACAAGCAGCCGGGAAACGTTGGGACAGCTATTAGATTCAACAGGAGGAATACATATGAGAGTACCAATAGAGACAAGCGCAAGACATGTACATTTGAGCCAGGAAGATTTTGAAATCCTGTTCGGAAAGGGAAGGGAACTGACGGTCAAGACAATGTTAAGCCAGCCGGGGCAGTTTGCCTGTGAGGAGCGGGTGGCAGTAAAGGGATCGTCAGGATGTTTTGAGAGAGTGTCCGTTCTCGGCCCATTTCGGAGCAGGACGCAAGTAGAAATTTCTCTGAGCGATGCCAGGAAACTGGGAGTTGAGGGGATGATCCGGCAGTCCGGTGACACGAAAGATACGCCGGGATGCACCCTTGTAGGGCCAAAGGGAGAAATTAGGATTGATCAGGGAGTCATTGCGGCGAAACGCCATATCCATATGACGCCAAAAGATGCGCAAGAGCTGAATGTGAAAGATGGGGAAGCGTTTCATCCTACCTTCGATTGGTATGGCGAGCATTATTGGGAGATTGTTTATGAAGGCGAGGCCGACGGCTGCAAAGAGGCCGCTGCGGTTCTTGAAAAGTTCGCATCAGATTCCCTAGGGGTTACGAGTTAAAGTACCCGCGTTACTGTTCACACAGTACTTTGCATTCACTGCAAAGTACGTAAGAAAGTGATTCAGGTGTGAGCAAATCCCATTCGCGAAGCGAATTTTAAATGGATTTGCGAAAGTTGCTGTGAACGGAGCGAACAGTAACGTACCCGCTGTGAACGAGCGGAACTGCAGTTCCCCGTTCTTGCATTTTTTTCTATTTTATGATAATTTATTATTGTGAAATAATAAACGGTTTTGGCGTGCGTCATAGTATATATTCGACGCATTCTGCTGCCGGAAAGGAATGGGAAGTGGAACGATGGCAAGATTTGTGAGAGAAGTGGTGCTGAATAAGCCGGGGGATTTTGTGCAGTTTATCATGGACGACTATTTGAGGAAGAATGGATTTGTTATGTCTAACTGGAAGGGGGAGCCTGCATACCGGGCAGGCGACGCTGCGATTGAAGGGTATAAGTACCTGAAATGGGGCTACATGAACGGAGTCTTTCACCTGGAGGCATGGATGAAAGGAACGTTTGGAGGAGAATGGAATCTGGATGGTTTTGTTGGAACTCTTCAGAAGAAGCCGTACAAAGAAAGCCTTGAGCAGCTCTTCGGAATTTTGCAGCAGCCGCTGCCGCATGGAGGACAGGTGCCGCAGGGAGTCCCGATTCCGGTTCAGACGCTGGATAACACCGGAGCGGCGAATTTGGCGCTGGTATTTGGAATTTTGGCGATCGTGGTCGGATATTTTATTCCGATTATCGGAATCCTGTTGGGATGTCTCGGATTCTCAAGAGCGAGAATGGGAGGCGGATCTAGTAAAGCCGGAATTGCAAAGGCGGGTAAAGTACTTTCCATCATCGGTATCATCGTTTCGCTTTTAAGTTGGGCGTTGAATTTTATGCTGGTAATGGGTATGCTGTAGAAAAGAGAGGAACCAGATTATCTGCCGGGATTTTTGTAGTCCCGGCTTCTATCTTTTGGCAAAGCAGAATCCGCTATACAAAATATTACGAAGTGCAAAGCAGATGTAGTAAAATCAGACTTTTACGCAGTAATTATTGTAGTTATTGTCTGCGCCAATGGTGTTGATTGTTTCGGAAAAAAGAGGTAAAATATAGGTAAGATTTTGAAACAGCGAGGAAAAGCCATTAGGCTGTATTTTGTTTATCAGGAGGTCTGTTTATGAGACTGGAAGGAAAAGTAGTATTAATTACAGCATCAACAAGAGGAATCGGACGTGCCACAGTGGAAGCATGTGCGAGAGAAGGCGCGAAGGTATACATGGCGGCGAGAAATTTAGAGCTTGCCAAATCAGTTGCCGACGAGCTGAATGCAGAAGGCTGCAACGTAAAATATGTGTACAACGATGCGACGGAAGAAGAAACATTCTCTACAATGATTGATGAAGTCATTGAAAAAGAAGGACGTATTGATGTATTGGTAAATAACTTCGGTACTTCTAAACCGGCGGAGGATCGGGATCTTGCGAATACCGATGTGGACGTGTTTATTAAGACGGTGAATATCAATCTAAAAAGCGTATTTATTGCTTCTCAGGCGGCGGTTCGGCAGATGGCGAAGACAGGCGGCGGAAGCATTATCAATATTTCTTCGGTTGGAGGACAGACGCCGGATATTTCTCAGGTAGCCTATGGAACCAGCAAAGCTGCCATTAACTATTTAACAAAGCTTACGGCAGTGCATGAAGCGCGTCATAATATCCGCTGCAATGCGGTATTGCCGGGCATGACGGCTACGGACGCCGTTACGAATAATCTGACGGATAATTTCCGGGAGTTATTCTTAAAGCATACTCCAATCCGCAGAATGGGACTGCCGGAAGAGATTGCCGCTGCGGTTGTTTACTTTGCAAGCGACGACGCTGCATTTACAACAGGACAGATCATGACAGTGTCCGGAGGCTTCGGTCTTGCGACTCCGGTATTCGGAGATTTAGTGGGAAGTTCTGAGCGCAGATAAGGACGCTTGATTTTTGATATAGGCATTTGCAGATTTGTTCTAGTAAGTATGCTTTGGTATCAATATTTACAGTTATATAATTAAGGGACTATCGGAGATGACCGGCTTCACAATATGTTGTTTGCTCAATTCAAGAGCGCGGCAATATATGGCAGTCTGCATTTCCTGGTAGTTCCTTTTTTATATGGAAAAGTTTCTGGTTTGTACTGCCAACATGGATTCGATAGATTTTGCCGTAAAAACTGCCGGTTTGATACACAAAATATATTATGGAAAGAATAGAAAAAGATAGTTCTAATAATTGACAAAATGTTTAATAGGAGTATAATTAATTCAGCGTTTGAGTTTAGTATAAATTGATTTTTGGTTTAGAGACATTGTGAATTAGGAAGAAGGGAAGAATCATTGTATGGAGATCGAATATATAAATGAGCAGATTGGAAGAAAGATCAGAGATTTGAGGAACAGAAATGGATTTACCCAGCAGGAGCTGGCGGACAGGACGGAGCTTACCAAGGGATTTATTTCCCAGCTTGAGCGGGGGCAGGTGTCGCCGTCGGTCGTAACGCTTCTGGATTTGATCGAGTGTCTGGGAACGACGGCGTCGGATTTTTTTAAGGAGACAGAAGAAGAGCATATTGTATTTTCAGAAGAGGGATTTTTTGAGAAGGTGGATGAGGCGGGGAACAGTATTCAGTGGATTGTACCCACTGCCCAGCGGTATCAGATGGAACCGCTCCTGGTGGTAGTGGAGCCTCATCAGAGTCTGTTCGAGGATAAGCCCCATGACGGGGAAGAATTCGGATATCTGATATCCGGGAAACTGACGCTGTATCTGGGGGATAAGGCGTATCAGGTGAAGGCGGGAGAGAGTTTTTACTATCCGGCCAAATGGAAGCACCGGATTGAGAATCCAGGGAACGGGCCGGCAAAATTTATATGGGTCAGTACGCCCCCTACATTTTGAATGAGAGTAAGAGGAGTGGAAATGGATAAAAGAACGAATATTATTGAACTAAAACATATTACAAAAACTTATGAGGATGGGTTTTCGGCGGTGTCGGATTTTAATTTGGAGGTAAAGCAGGGGGAGTTTATTACGTTCCTGGGGCCTTCCGGGTGCGGGAAGACTACGACGCTGCGGATGATCGCCGGTTTTGATATCCCTACGGAGGGAGAGATCCTTTTGAACGGGAAGCCGATTACCAGTCTTCCGCCGAATAAAAGGCCGATTAATACGGTGTTTCAGCGGTATGCATTGTTTCCCCATATGAATATTTTTGATAATATTGCGTTTGGTTTAAAACAGAGGAAGATACCAAAGCATATCATTGAGAAGAAGGTGAAGAAAGCGCTGGAGCTGGTGGATTTGGAGGGGTTTGAGAACCGGAAGACGGATACCCTGTCCGGGGGGCAGCAGCAGAGGGTAGCGATTGCAAGGGCGGTGGTGAATGAGCCTCAGATCCTGCTTTTAGACGAACCTCTCGGGGCGCTGGACTTAAAGATGCGCAAGGAGATGCAGCTTGAGCTAAAAGAGATGCACAGGGAGCTTGGGATTACCTTTATTTACGTGACCCACGACCAGGAAGAGGCGCTAACCATGTCGGATAAGATCGTAGTTATGTCGGAGGGAAAGATGCAGCAGATCGGTACGCCGGAAGATATCTATAATGAGCCGGTTAATGCCTTTGTGGCTGATTTTATCGGGGACAGCAATATATTTAACGGAATTATGACCGGAAAGCTGAAGGCCCGCTTCTGCGGAGGGGAATTTATCTGTGTGGACGACGTGGAGGAAGGAACCCATATTACGGCGGTGGTAAGGCCGGAGGATGTGACGCTTACGAGGCCAGAGAAAGGAATCATCAGAGGAACCGTTACCTCGGTGATTTTCAAAGGAATACACTATGAGATTACGGTAGAATCCGGGAAAAATGAAATTGTTGCGCAGTCGGTAAATTCCGCGTCGGTGGGAGAACGCGTTGGCGTTGTGGTGGAACCGGACAATATTCACATTATGCTTGCGGAAGACCATACGAATTTCTTTCAGGTGGAGATCAATAAAAACTACGAGCTGGAATATAACGGAACGGTGTTGGATGTTAAGCTGACCGACCTGGTTAAAGGAAGCCGCTTAGATGAGGACGGAACGGTGTTGGATGCCAATGGGCTGGAGCTTGACCGGCAGAAAACCAGGATCATTGTGTCTATACAACCGCAGGATATCCGTATGACGGATGAGATTAGCGAGGGGCTGGTACAGGGATATATCAGCAACTTGATTTATAAAGGAGACCATTACAGCTATGTGATTCATACGGACTTGGAGCAGGATTTTGTGGTGGACGACGAGTATCTGTGGAATATGGAAGACCAGGTAGGGCTTGTAATGCCGGAAAAGAAGATGACATTTACCGTAAAAAGATAGGAGGAGGCCATGAAACATTTGAAGTTTTCCAGAAAAATCCTGGGAATTCCTTATGCAGTCTTTTTACTGCTTTTTGTAGCGGCGCCCCTTATCGTGCTGCTTTATTATGCTTTTACCAATGGACAGGGGCAGTTTACCGCGGAGAACCTGACGGGATTTTTTACGGATCCGAATACCGTAGGGACGTTATTCTACAGCTTTGGCATCGCAATGGTTACGACGGGCGTATGTTTGATCCTGGCGTATCCGGCGGCTTATATCCTTGCAGTCAGCAAGCTTAAGGCAAAATCCGTGCTGGTGATGCTGTTTGTGATTCCTATGTGGATTAATTTTTCACTGCGGATTACGGCGTTAAAGGAGATTCTTACCTGGATTGAGGGAAATCTGGCATATCATCCTTTTTTCAATACGGTGATTGGGATGAGCTATGATTTCCTGCCCTTTATGATTCTTCCGATTTATACTACGATTTCTAAACTGGACGGGGCGCTTCTTGAGGCGGCAAGGGATTTGGGAGCGGGGGAAGCGCAGGCGTTCTTGAAGGTGACGCTGCCGTTATCCCTGCCGGGGATCATAAGCGGGGTTTCCATGGTATTTTTACCGGCTATGACCAATTATGTAGTGCTGGATATGCTGTACAATAGTACGTATATCATGGGAAGCCTGATCGGAAGCTACTTTGCAGCCTATAACTGGCATGGCGGTTCTATGATCGCGCTGATTCTGCTTGCAATTATTTGCCTGTTTACGCTGTTTACCAGCGGGATGGAGGAAGAGAATACGAGAGGAGGTACGCTGCTTTGATGAGAAAAGTATGGAAAGGCATGGTTCTTGGAGCCGTTCTTCTGTTTTTATACCTTCCGATTCTGGTGCTTGCGGTGTATAGCTTTACAGACGCGGCAAATATCGGAGCCGTCCGGGGGTTTTCAATCAAAAACTATGTGACGCTGTTTACGACGCCGGAACTGGTACGGATGATTATGGGAACGGCTGCCCTGGCGTTTTCCGCCGCGGCGATTGCAACGGTTTTGGGTACGCTTGGAGCCGTGGGTTCGTTTTATTCTAAAAAAGGAATGTCTTCGGCGATTACTACCATGAATCAGATTCCGGTTGTCAACGCGGATGTGGTAACGGGATTTTCGATCTGCATTCTGCTGGTGGTTGTGCTGGGTATTAGTAAGGATACCTTTATCCCTTTGGTTGCCGGGCATGTGACGCTGTGCGCCCCTTTTGTGTTTTTGTCGGTGATCCCAAAGCTGAAACAGATGGATTCCAGTATTTATGAGGCTGCGCTGGATTTGGGGGCAACGCCGCTTACGGCGCTGGTTAAAGTGGTCATTCCTCAGATTTTCCCGGGGATTGTCTCAGGCTTTGCGCTGGCGGTGACTTTATCGCTGGACGATTATTTTGTGGCTACTTATACAAAGCCGGCTACGTTTGATACGATTAGTACCTATGTGGTAAATGCCACCAAGGGCGCGCAGACCACTATAAAAACTGCTCTCTGGGCGCTGTCCACCGTGTTATTTCTGGCGGTTGCGCTGCTGGTGCTGGTGATGAATGTGCGGGCAGAAAAAGAGAGACGGGAAAGGGAAGGTGTATGATGTCGGAAGGAAGAAAGAGAATGGCGGCTTTTGGCCTTGCATGCGGTATGCTTTTTTTTCTGTTTCCTGCCTGTTCTTTCCAAGCGGAGGCGAAAGGGTCCGGGAAAGAAGCCGGGGAAAAAGAGGTTACCTTGAGGGTCTGCAACTGGGAAGAATACATTGACTTAGGAGACTGGGATGAGGAAGAGACGATAGATCTGCCAAGCGGGAACGTGATTGGGCGGCGTTCTATGGTAGATGATTTTACAGAGTGGTATTATGAGACTTATGGCATCCGGGTAAAAGTGGAGTATTCTACTTTTGGCACGAATGAAGATTTATACAATATGCTGACGCTGGGAGACACCTATGATTTGGTGTGTCCGTCGGAATATATGATTATGAAGCTGATGACAGAAGACCGGCTTCTCCCTTTATCGGACGGCTTTTTTGACACGTCCGATCCGAACAATTACTATATAAACGGCGTATCCCCTTATATACAGTCTGTTTTTGACAATAATAAAATAGAAGGAAAAAAATGGAGCGGTTATGCGGCGGGCTATATGTGGGGAATTACAGGAATTGTATACAACCCGGAGGCAGTAAGCGAAAGGGAAGCGTCTAGCTGGAAAATTTTGAACGACCCGGCGTATCAGAGGCAGATTACCATTAAGGATAATGTGCGGGATTCCTATTTTGCGGCGGTGGGGGCAGTGAAATCAGAATTGCTTACCTCCAGGGAATTTGTGGATAACCCGGATTATCTGAAGAATCTGGAAAGAGAGATGAACGATACTTCGCCGGAGACGATAGAGAAGGTGCAGGAATATCTGCAGGATGTGAAGAATAACTGCTATTCCTTTGAGACGGACTCCGGAAAGGCGGATATGATTACCGGCAAGGTGGTGGCCAACTACCAGTGGTCCGGGGATGCGGTCTATACCATGGATCAGGCGGATGAGGAGGATTATACGCTGGCTTTTGCGGTTCCGGAAGAATCGACGAATATTTATTTTGACGGATGGGCGCTTTTAAAGGACGGCATAGGAGAAGACGCGGCGAAGCAGCATGCGGCAGAAGCGTTTATTAATTTTAACTCCCGGGCGGACAATGTGATCCGAAATATGTATTATATCGGTTATACTTCCGTGATTTCCGGAGGGGAAGATATGCGTATTTTCGAGTATGCGGATTGGTGCTATGGAGCGGAAGAGGACGAAGAGGAGGTTTCAGACTACGATCTGGGATATTTCTTTTCCAAAGAGGGGAAAGAAGGAGACTATGTCATCTCTGCGCCTACGGAGCAGGTATACCGGCAGCTTTTCGCACAGTATCCCACGGAGGAAGCAATTTCCCGGTCATCCATCATGGTGTGTTTTGACGAAGGGCAGACCAAAGCGATCAATCAGATGTGGATCAACGTTCGGTGCTACAATATCCATGACGTTCCCGGATGGGTGTGGGCGCTTATAGGAAGCGCGGTCTGCGCGTCGGCGGCCTGGGGACTTAAGCGGTGGGCTGTAAAGAAATTTCCTGCATTGTAGATTTTTTCCAGCTATGCTATAATGTCTAGCGATATCAGAATATGGATATACTCAAATATCCGATTTTGCAGGAGTTATTGTTTTTAGAACGCGTTTGCGCAGGAAATGATATCATTACAACGATAGAAAATTGCAGGAGAATTACAGATATGCCAGAGCTTACGAATGAAATCAGGGAACAGATAAAAAAGAGAAGGACATTTGCTATTATTTCTCACCCGGATGCAGGAAAAACGACCCTTACGGAGAAGTTCCTCCTGTATGGAGGGGCGATCAACCAGGCGGGAAGCGTAAAGGGAAAGGCCACCGCCAGGCATGCGGTGTCTGACTGGATGGAGATTGAGAAAGAGAGGGGTATCTCGGTTACCTCTTCGGTATTACAGTTTAATTATGGAGGATATTGTATTAATATCCTGGATACGCCGGGGCATCAGGACTTTTCGGAGGATACCTACCGCACGCTGATGGCGGCGGATTCGGCGGTAATGGTGATTGACGCGTCCAAGGGCGTGGAGGCCCAGACAAGGAAGCTGTTTAAGGTATGTACGATGCGTCATATCCCTATTTTTACATTTATTAATAAGATGGACAGGGAAGCTTTAGATACATTTGAGCTTTTAGACGATATTGAAAATGAGCTGGGGATCGCTACCTGTCCAGTGAACTGGCCAATTGGTTCCGGCAAAAGCTTTAAGGGAGTCTATGACCGGAATGATAAAGAGATTGAGTTGTTCTCGGACACCAGAAAGGGAACGACGCAGGGAAAGGTGAGGAAGATTGCAATTGACGACCCGGAGGTGGATACGCTGTTGGAAGAAGGGCAGAAAGCGCAGCTCACAGAAGAGATTGAACTGCAGGACGGAGCCGGGGCGGAATTTGACCAGGAATTGGTGAGCCGCGGGGAATTGTCGCCGGTATTTTTCGGCTCGGCGCTGACAAATTTCGGCGTGGAGACCTTTTTACAGCATTTCCTCCGGATGACGACGTCGCCTTTGCCGAGAAAATCCGATCAAGGGCCTGTGGATCCAATGGAAGAGCCTGATTTCTCCGCGTTTGTCTTTAAAATTCAGGCAAATATGAACAAGGCTCACAGGGACCGGATTGCTTTTATGCGGATTTGTTCCGGGGCGTTTGAAGCCGGAATGGAAGTACACCATATCCAGGGCGGGAAGAAGGTAAGACTTTCCCAGCCCCAGCAATTGATGGCCAGCGAGCGGAAGATGATTGAAAATGCCTATGGCGGCGACATCATCGGAGTATTTGACCCGGGTATTTTTTCCATTGGGGACACGCTGACGGCGTCGCAGAAGAAGTATGCCTACGAGGGGATCCCTACCTTTGCGCCGGAGCATTTTGCAAGGGTGCGCCAGGTGGACACCATGAAGCGGAAGCAGTTCATTAAGGGAATCAACCAGATTGCCCAGGAAGGCGCAATCCAGATTTTCCAGGAATACAATACAGGTATGGAGGAGATTATCGTGGGCGTAGTAGGCGTTCTGCAGTTTGACGTACTCAAATACCGCTTAGAGAATGAGTATAATGTAGATATTCGCCTGGACAATCTGCCTTTCGAGCATATCCGCTGGATTGAGAACGAGGATGTGGATTTGGATAAACTGAAAGGCACTTCGGATATGAAGAAAATCAAGGATTTAAAAGATAGGCCGCTGCTGCTCTTTGTAAACGAATGGAGTGTGCGGATGGTACTGGAACGCAATGAGGGGCTTAGGCTTTCGGAGTTTGGAAGGTCGTGAGGTTTGTTGTGCTGCGGCAGACAGACGATGCGCGGAGGTTATTGAGGGATTTTTGCGGTGTTGCTGTTTGTGTAGGGGGTGAATTTCATGCAGGGTTCGCTGGCTTAATTTGTGTCCTGCTAAAATTCGCTTTGAGAATGGAATTTGCTCGCTCCTGAATCACGTTCTTGCGGACTATGGAGTAAGTGAAGGTTTGTGTGAACAGTACCGTTGTATGCATTTTTTTATGTAAATAATGAAGTTTATTGTTTGCAATTGTGGATAAATTTGTTATAATCGTTATATGAGTTTGGAAATCTACCAATAGGAGGTTTAGAGATATGGGAAAAGAAGAGAGAAACGCTTATACGGTTCATAAGGAAGAGAATGTGGGCGAGGTTAAGATTGCGGATGAGGTGGTAGCTTCTATTGCGGCTTTTGCGACGATGGATGTGGAAGGAGTCGGCTCTATGGGCGGCAACGTGAAGGAGAAGGGAAGACTCAGCATGAAGTCTCCGTCGAAGGGAGTGAAGCTGGATGTGTTAGAGGGCGTGGTTACGGTGACTCTGACGCTGAATCTGGTGTATGGCTACAGCCTGATTGACGTGTCAAGCCGGATCCAGGAGAAGGTGAAGACTTCCATTGAGAGCATGACGGGACTGAAGGTTGCCGATGTGAATATCCGTGTTGCAGGAGTGGATGTGCCGGAGGAAGTATAAGTGAAGAGAACAGAACTAAGGGAGCATATATTTAAGCTGGTGTTCGGCGTGGAGTTTCATCCTGAGGAGGAGCTTGAGGAACAGATTCAGCTTTATTTGGAACAGAAGGAGATTGACGGGGAGCGGGACAGGGAATACATTGCAGGGAAGGCGCAAGCTATAGCCGCCCATATAGAGGAGATTGACCGTCTGATTAATCAGCACAGTACCGGATGGAAGACGAAGCGTATGAATAAGGCTGACTTATCGGTTCTGCGCCTTGCCGTTTATGAGATGAAGATGGATGAAGACGTGCCGGTTTCGGTTGCGATTAACGAGGCGGTAGAGCTTGCGAAAAGATTCGGCGGGGAGGATAGTTCTTCGTTTATTAACGGCGTTCTAGCCAAACTTGCTTCCGTAGACGGCAAATAAAACCGGCATAGGCACTGCCGGAACGAGTTAGCGGCGGCGTTACCTATCATTTTAGGCGGGAGTTTGGAGTTATGGCTAATAATGTGTATACAGTAAGACAGGTAAATACTTATATCAAGAACATGTTTACCCAGGACTTTATGCTGAATCGGATCTACGTCAAAGGAGAGGTCTCCAACTGTAAATATCATACGTCGGGACATATATATTTTTCGTTAAAGGATGAGTCTGGAACGATTGCCTGTGTCATGTTTGCAGGGCAGCGCGGCGGGCTCTCTTTTCGTATGAAGGAAGGTCAGCAGGTGATTGTGTTTGGGGCGGTGAGCGTGTATGAGAGAAGCGGCGCTTACCAGCTTTATGCCAGAGAGATCCGGCTGGACGGAGAGGGCGCGCTCTACGAACGGTTCCAGATGCTGAAGCGGGAACTGGAGGAGATGGGGATGTTTGCGGCTGAATATAAGCAGCCGATCCCTAAATTTGCCAGGACGGTGGGGGTGGTGACCGCGTCTACCGGCGCTGCCATCCGGGATATTATGAATATCAGCGCCAGAAGGAATCCCTATGTGCAGCTTATTCTCTGTCCGGCTCAGGTGCAGGGAGAAGGAGCAAAGGAAAGTATCGTCCGGGGAATCCGTATGTTAGAGGCAAAGCAGGTGGATGTGATCATAGTTGGACGGGGCGGCGGCTCCATGGAAGATTTGTGGGCTTTTAATGAAGAAGAGGTGGCGAGAGCCATTTTTGAATGCCGTATTCCGGTGATTTCTGCGGTAGGCCACGAGACGGATACGACGATTGCCGATTATGCCGCGGATCTGAGGGCTCCGACGCCTTCGGCGGCAGCAGAGCTTGCGGTATGGGATTATGCGCAGTATGCGGTACAGCTCAGAGGAAACAGACAGAAGCTTGCCCGGCTGATGAAGCAGAGATTGGAATGGTACCGGATGAGAGAGAAGGAACTTCGGGTAAGGCTTTCTTACCTGCATCCGGAAGTAAAGCTGAGAGACCGAAGAAATCAGGCCGTGGAGATAGAAGAAAAGCTGCGAAGACTGATGGAGCAGCGGCTGTATTCGGAAAAACACCGGTTAGCGGTTTTGATTGCGCGGTTAAAGGGACTGTCTCCTTTAGAGAAATTAAGTCAGGGTTATGCATTTCTCGAGCAGGAGACGGAAGGAAGAAAGCGGGCGGTCAGGAGCGTGAAGCAGGTGCAAAAGGGGGACAGGCTCTCCGTGTATGTGGCTGACGGAAGGATTCAGGCGGAAGTGGTCGGGATCAGGGAGGAAGAATATGAATAAAAAGCAGAAGGAAGGGCTGCCGGAGGAACAGCAGGCAGCAGAAGAAAATGAATATACATTGGAGCAGGTATTTGAGAAGCTGGAACAGGTGATTTCGGATATGGAGGAAGAAAATTCGCTGGAAGAATCCTTTCGGATGTATCATCGGGGAATGGAGCTTTTGAAAGCATGCAACGATAAGATAGAGCGGGTTGAAAAACAGATACTTGTATTGGACGAGGAGGGTGGGGCGCATGAGTTCTAGAGAGACTGGGGAAGCTTATGATTTTCATGAGCTTAGAAAGAAGAGAGTTGAAGAGATTGAGCAGATCCTGACCGGTTATCTTCCGAAAGAAGAGGGATATCAGAAGACCATCATGGAGGCAATGGCCTACAGCCTGATGGCAGGCGGCAAGCGTCTGCGGCCGATGCTGATGCGGGAGACTTACCGGTTATTCGGCGGAACGGGAACGGTTGTGGAGCCTTTTATGGCGGCTCTTGAGATGATTCATACCTACTCGCTGGTTCATGATGACCTTCCGGCTATGGACGACGACGAACTTCGCCGGGGAAGAAAGACGACCCATGTGGTGTACGGGGAGGATATGGGAATTCTTGCAGGGGACGCGCTGCTGAACTATGCCTTTGAGACGGCTGCGTCTGCCTTTGAGGAATATCCGAAGGAGAGTTTGAAAATCGGGAAAGCGATCGGGATTCTCGGGAAAAAAGCCGGAATTTACGGAATGCTGGGCGGACAGGTGGTAGACGTGCAGAAGACCGGGCATGCTGTGGAAAAAGAAGTACTGGATTTTATCTATGCGCTGAAGACCGGCGCGCTTTTAGAGAGCGCTATGATGATCGGCGCGGCGCTGTCGGGGGCTTCCGAGGAAGAGATCCGGCTGGTAGAAAAAGCGGCGGGTAAGATCGGGCTGGCCTTTCAGGTGCAGGACGATATCTTAGACGTGACCAGTACGGCGGAGGTGCTTGGCAAACCGATCCGCAGCGATGAGAAGAATGAGAAGACAACCTATGTGACGCTTCTTGGAGTCAGGGGAGCGGAGCAGGTTGTGGAGAAGGAATCCGTAGAGGCGATCGAACTGCTCCGGAAACTTCCGGGTGAGAATCCTTATCTGGAATGGCTTCTTGGGGAGCTGATCCACAGGACGAAATAGCAGAATCAGAAGACGGGTTTTCAGAGAAGATAGTAGGAGCGGTTATGAAAGAGCGGTTAGACGTACTGCTGGTAAAACGGAATCTGGCGGAGTCCAGGGAAAAAGCAAAGGCAGTGATTATGTCCGGCAACGTATACGTGGAAGGACAGAGAGAAGATAAGGCGGGAACTTCCTTTTCGGAAGACGTATCCATTGAGGTCAGGGGACATGCGCTTCCCTATGTCAGCCGGGGAGGATTGAAGCTTGAGAAAGCAATTCATAATTTTGACATGACAGTTGAAGGAAAGGTCTGCACAGACGTGGGGGCCTCCACGGGAGGATTTACCGACTGCATGCTTCAGAACGGAGCGGAAAAGGTATATGCCATAGACGTGGGGAGAGGCCAGCTTGCCTGGAAGCTTAGGCAGGACGCGCGCGTGATTTGTATGGAGAAGACGAATATCCGGTATGTGGAGCCGGAGGATTTGGGAGAGCCGATTGATTTTTCTTCCATTGACGTATCCTTTATTTCGCTGACGAAAGTACTGCTTCCAATCCAAAAATATCTTCGGGAAAAAGGACAGATTGTGGCGCTTATTAAGCCGCAGTTTGAGGCGGGCAGGGAAAAGGTCGGCAAAAAGGGAGTGGTGCGGGAAAGAAGCACCCATGTGGAAGTGATCGATAAGGTAAAGGAATACGCCCTATCCATTGGATTTGATGTGCTGAACCTGGATTTTTCACCGATTCGGGGGCCTGAAGGGAATATTGAATACCTGATTCATTTGGAAAAATCCGACGGACAGGCGGGGACGGTAAAAACTCCCATCGACGTATCTCAGACGGTAGAGGACGCGTTTGCTTCGCTGACAAAATAGAGGAATGACTGATATGAATATGGAACGTTTTTTTGTAGTAACCAACGATGGGAAAGACCGGGACGGACAAGTGACAGGGAAAGTAAAGAAGCTGTTAGAAAGCAGAGGGAAGAGTTGTATCCTCTGTAAAAAAGACGAGCAGAAGAATATCGTTCCGGAGAGTATCCCGGAGGATATAGACTGCGCCGTCGTGATTGGAGGGGACGGCTCTCTGATTGAGGTGGCGAGGCTTTTGAAGCAGAAAATTCCGCTTCTTGGGATTAATATGGGAACCTTAGGTTATTTAGCGGAGGTGGAGGTAGACCGTGTTGAGGAGGCGTTTGACCAAATCCTTGCCGGGAGTTATATGACAGAGAACCGGATGATGCTGGAGGGAGATTTTGACGACGGCACAAAGGATGTGGCGTTAAACGATATCGTCCTCTCAAGGAAGGGGGCTCTTCGGATCATCCATTTTAATCTGTATGTGAACGGAGCGCTTCTGAATTCCTATGAGGCGGACGGCATTATTCTCTCCACGCCTACCGGCTCTACCGCATATAACTTATCGGCGGGGGGGCCGATTGTAGAGCCTACCGCAGAGCTGATCGTGGTTACGCCAATCTGTTCCCATGCGCTGAATACCAGCAGCATTGTACTGTCGGCGGAGGATGAGATTCGCATTGAGATCGGAGAGGGACGGCACGGAAGGTCGGAAGAGGTATGTATCTCCTTTGACGGAACCAATACAAAGGAGCTTGGAACCGGGCAGACGATTTTGGTACGGCGTTCCGGGATGAGTACAACATTAATGAAATTAAGCGAGATCAGCTTTTTAGAAATTCTGAGCAGGAAGATGAAAGGAAATTAGCGGGAATGAAGGTAAACAGACATGCAAAGATTGTGGAGCTGATTAATAAGCATCACATTGAGACGCAGGAGGAGCTGGCGGACTATCTGAACCGGGAGGGGTTTAAGGTGACGCAGGCTACGGTATCCAGGGATATCCGGGATCTCAAGCTTACGAAGGTGCCTACAGAAGAGGGAAGACAGAAGTATGCGGTGCATCAGACTGTAGAGACGGAGATGAGCGAGAAATACATCCGCATTCTGAGGGACGGTTATGTGTCCATGGACGTAGCCCAGAATATTCTGGTAATCAAGACAGTGTCCGGTATGGCCATGGCTGTCTGCGCGGCGATTGACTCCATGAAATGGCATGAGGTAGCGGGAAGTATTGCCGGGGATGACACGATCATGTGCGCCGTCCGAAGTGTGGAGGATACGATTACGGTGATGGATAAGATTAGCAAGATTGTTTTGTAACAGAGGGATGGATGCCGGTAAATAGGAGGACGTATGCTGCAGAATTTACATGTGAAGAATCTTGCCCTGATTGATGAGGTTGAAGTGGAATTCGGCCCGGGGCTGAATATACTGACCGGTGAGACGGGCGCCGGGAAATCAATTATACTAGGGTCGGTGAATTTAGCCCTGGGGGGAAGGTACAGCAGGGATATCCTGCGGGAGGGCGCTTCCTATGGGCTGGTGGAGCTTACCTTTGCGCCGGAGAATGAGAAACTCCTGCAAAAGCTTGAGGGGCTGGATATTGTGCCGGAAGACGGGATAATTGTCTTAAGCCGGAGGCTGATGGACGGAAGAAGCGCCAGCAGGATTAACGGAGAGACGGTTACTATGGCAAAGCTGAAGGAGGCTGCGGGGATTCTGATTGATATTCATGGACAGCATGAGCATCAGTCCCTGTTGTACAAAAAGAACCAGCTTCAGATTCTGGACGCCTACGCAGGGGAACCGCTGCGAAAAACCGCGGATAAGGTTCGCGACGCCTATAAAGCCTATAAGAAGTGTCTGGAAGAGTGGGAACAGTCCAGGCTGGACGAGTCGGAGCGGGCAAAGGAGACTTCTTTCCTGGAATTTGAGATCCAGGAAATCGAAGAGGCCGATCTGACCCTTGGCGAGGACGAGCAGTTAGAGAGTGATTATCGGCGGATGAACAATGCCAGAAATATTGTAGAGAACGCGGCAGAAGCCTATGAATATACCGGAGGGATGTCGGGAGGCAGCGCCAGCGAACAGATCAGCAGAGCAATCCGCTGTATGAGTGATGCAGCCAGATACGACGAGAAGGCGGAGGAGCTGTATGAGCAGTTATCCGAACTTGACGGCCTGCTCAATGATTTTAACAGAGAGCTGTCAGGCTACCAGGATTCTCTGCAGTTTTCGGAGGAAGAGTATTATGAGACAGAAGAGCGGCTGAACCTGGTGAATCATCTCAAGACAAAATATGGAAATTCCATTGAGCAGGTATTAGAATACTGTGAAGAAAAGAGAGACCGGCTCCAGGTATTAGAAGATTATGACAGTTATTTGGGATCACTCCGGGAAGAACTTGCAAAAAACGAGAAGAAGTTAAAGAAAGCCGCCAAAGAGCTTACCTCTATCCGGAAAGAACAAGGGAAGCTTTTAGAAAAGCAGATTGGAAAGGCGATGCAAGAACTGAATTTTGTGGATGTAAAATTTCAGATTCAGTTTGAAGAGCTGGCGGACTATACGGCAAACGGCAGGGACGACGTGGAATTTATGATCTCCATGAATCCAGGCGAGCCGGTGAAACCTCTGGCCGGAGTGGCGTCCGGCGGCGAATTATCGCGGATGATGCTGGCCATCAAAGCCGTCATGGCAGACAGGGACGAGATAGAGACCTTGATTTTTGATGAGATTGACGTGGGAATCAGCGGAAGAACCGCCCAGAAAGTATCGGAGAAGATGGCGGTAATTGGAGACAGCCACCAGGTGATCTGCATTACCCATCTTGCGCAGATTGCGGCAATGGCAGACGCACACTATGTCATTGAAAAAACAGTGGAAAAAGGAAAAACAAGAACCGGCATCCGTCTGCTTGAAGATGAGGAGACGACCGAGGAGCTGGCAAGAATATTGGGCGGCGCCAAGATTACAGATACTGTTCGGGAGAATGCGAGGGAGATGAAGAAGCTGGCCGGGAAGCATAAGCAGAGAGAGATGGATTGAAATTCATATGGACAGAAGGAAGATAATAAAGATCATAGCTGCTGTCATTCTGCTTGTCGCCATGCTGATACCGGAGGTCAGGCATTACAAGGATGGCGGAACCGTGGAATATCATGCGGTTTTATATCAGGTTATTAGCTGGCATTCCATGCGAGGCGCGGAAAGCGTTTACGTGCAGATATTTTACGAGGGATTAGAGATTAAGATTCTAGGAATTACCGTTTATAATGACGCGGCGGAGTACGAGGCCCGGTATTGCGATTGATTGTAAGGGACGGCATCTTCAATTTTACTGTTTGGGAATGAGTTTTGCAGGCGCGGCCAACGGCATGGAAGAAACAGATCAGGGAACGTCTGGCCAATGTCTAGTATCTCCGTTCATCAACCAGGGAGGGCAGGAAAGGATTTAACGTATTTGGTATAATTTATTTAACAGGACAGCCGGAAGGTGAGTGCAAGCCACTCGATCCGGCGAATAATGAAATGAACGATAGAGATAGTCGTCCACTCAACTGCCATGAGCGGGACGGCTATTTCTTATGTGTCTAAAAGTGCGGCCCAGCTTTGGGATATTTTCGAGTGGAATGTGATAGTTTCAATATGTTTTCTTGTATTTTCGTCAAAAACCTTTCGTTTTCGTGTTCCTAATAAGAGTTAATCATATGGAAGATTTAAGATTAATTCGATAGAATAGTAAGATAAAATGTTCTACAAATATGGTATACTTTGTGCAACAGTTATGGCCTTAATTAACAATAGGAAGGAAGTTCTATGGAAAAGTATACAGATGATGAAATAAGAGTAATGAGTAAAATTACATGTAAGATAGCAGGAGATTATTTAGGAATATCTCCAATGGCTGTGAGCATTGGAATGAGAAATAATTTGCTGCTAATTGGCTTTGCAATAGAAATGTGGAGAATTCCATGTAGGCAAATAATCAGAAGCGTGATAGACGGTTTTCAGAAAGTTGGTCATATCATATTATTGGGGAAAGGTTAATTGCATATAAGTACGGAAAGATTAATGAAATACAGGTTCATAATATTGAAAAAAATTTATCCGATATTATTGAGAAATTTGAAGAGATGAGGACATCTTTTCCACATGCAATTGAAGATAGAATCGATAAAATTATTGTTGAATTGTATGAAATATCAGAAGGATATAGGATAGAAAGAGAAAAGAGAGAAGCAGAACATCGAAGATATTTAGAAGAACAACAACGAATAAGGGAACTTGCTATATAGCAGCGCTAAAAGAAAAGAACAAATCCGATGAAACAGAGTGGTGCAAGTCTGAAATGGCTTGCTTTTTGCTTTACAATGGGGGTGGTTGCTGTATAATAAAATATAAAGTAAAAAGCAGTAATTTAATGTGAAGTAATAAAAGGAATATATGATGGGAAAATATAAAATTTTGATAGTTGAAGATGACAGTGATTTAAGAGAAGGTCTTTCCTTCTCTTTTTCAAGTGATGGATATGATGTGCTGGAGACAGAAACCAAAAAGGAAGGTTTACAGGAAATAAAGAAAGGTGGCTGTGATCTGGTTCTTCTTGATTGTAACCTGCCGGATGGAACAGGGTTTGAACTTTGCAAAGAGGTTCGGAGTTACAGCAATATTCCGATTATTATGCTGACAGCTCGTGATACAGAGCTGGATGAGATAAAGGCTTTGGAATTAGGAGTAAATGATTACTTGTCAAAACCATTTTCACTTGGAGTATTAAAGGCAAGAATGAAGCGGATTCTTCAGGAAAAATCTGAAAGTACGAAAATGATCTCAGGAGAATTAAGCATAGATCAGAGTGTCTGCAAAGTATATAAACGAGGCGAAGAGATTTCACTTAGCAAATTGGAATACCGTCTGTTATTGTATTTGGTTGAGAATAAGAATCATATTCTTTCTAAAGAGCAGATTTTAGAGAAAATATGGGATTGTGACGGAAAATATGTAGATAACAATACGGTGTCTGTAAATATCAGCAGACTTCGTACAAAGATAGAGGACGATATATCAAAGCCGAAATGGATTCAAACCGTTCATGGAATCGGATATATCTGGAAGGAATAAAAAGATGTGGATTACGATAATTTTAGCAGTTCTTTTGTGTTTGTCGATTGGACATAGTATATATCAAAAAAGAAAAACGTATCGCCTAATTGACGGTTTGCTTGATCGTGTGTTAAGTCGGGAAATGATTGCAGCCTCTGATGTGGAAGAAGGAGAATATTCTGCCCTTGTCAGTAAAATCAAGCAGATACAGGAGGTACTTGGTAATCACGCTAGTAGTGCAGAACAAGAAAAAGAACAGGTTAAAAGCTTGGTATCGAATATGTCTCATCAATTCAAAACGCCCCTTGCTAATATTTCTCTTTTTGCTGAAATTTTAAGTAAAGAGGAAATTACATCAGAGCAGAAAGCTATGTTTTCCGAAAAAATGCAGCGACAGGTTGATAAACTGAGTTGGATTGTGGAGTCCTTATCGAAGATGGTAAAACTGGAGCAAAATATTGACGGTTTTGAAGTAAAAGGCATAGGAATAAAACAGACGATTTTAGGCGCAGTAGATACGATTTATGAGAAACTGGAGAAAAAGGAAATCAACTTTACATTGGAATCCTTTGAGGACAGAGTATTGTATCATAATCGAAAATGGACGGAAGAAGTATTTGTGAATCTGTTGGAAAATGCCGTTAAATATACGGATTCAGGAGGAACAATTTTTATTCGTGTAATAAATTATGATCTATATACAGAGATTCAGATTGTAGATAATGGGCGTGGTATCCGACAGGAGGAAACGACAGATATATTCAAACGATTTTATAGAAGTCCAGAAAGTGAGAATATGGAAGGATCCGGTATTGGCTTGTATCTTTCTAATTTGATTTTGGAAAAAGAGAAAGGCTATATTACAGTAAACTCCGAGTATGGAAAAGGCAGTTGTTTTTCTGTGTTCTTACAAAACTGTAAGAACTAATCATCCGTTTGTAAAGAAATTGCAAGATACGGCAGTTATACTGGATGTATCAAGAAAAGAGGGAGTGGTGACGGATGAGCATTTTAGAATTACAAAATGTTGAGAAAATATATGGAGAAAAAAACAATCAGGTAAAGGCGTTACGGAATATCAATCTAAAGGTAGAAGAAGGCGAGTTTGTTGCCATTGTAGGAACGTCTGGTTCGGGAAAATCTACTTGTCTTAACTTGATTGGTGGACTGGACAATCCCACAAGTGGAAAAATTATCATAAAGAATAAAGAGATTGGTTCTCTATCAAGAAAAGAACTGACGATTTTCCGCAGAAGAAATATTGGGTTTGTATTCCAGAATTATAGTTTAATGCCTGTGTTGAATGTGTATGATAACGTGGCATTGCCGGTAACATTTGATCGTGGAAGACATATCAATCGCAAATATATCGAAGAATTGTTACGAGAACTGGGGATTGGGGAAAAACGCAAGAAATATCCAAACGAATTATCCGGCGGTCAGCAGCAAAGAGTTGCAATCGCCAGAGCCTTGGCAAATAAACCGAGCATCCTGCTTTGCGATGAACCGACAGGTAATTTGGACTCATCTACAACTATTGAGGTTATGGGATTATTAAAAGCGAGTTGCCGCAAGTATAATCAGACGATTCTCATGGTAACGCATAATGAAGCCATTGCACAGACTTGCGACAGAGTAATTCATATCGAGGATGGTCAGATTGTTACTGGAAAGAGAAAGTTTCCGGCAAAAGGCGGTGATGTCGTATGTTAAAACTGTCATGGAAATATATGCGGTATTACAAGAGTCAAACGTTTGCAATTTTTGCGAGTATTCTATTAACAGCGTCATTGCTTTCCGGGATTTCTTCCTTAATTTACAGCAGTCAGAAAAGTGATCTGGCAAACAGTAAGACCATTTATGGAGACTGGCACTATTATATAGAAACGGACAAGAAGTTTTTCGATTCAGTAGAAAGTGGTGAGAAAGGGAAAGGATATGCACTGGAACAGTGTGGAAAGATGGAAATCCGGGATGTAGTGGCAGAGGAATTTTTGATCTGTTTTATCCATACCGATGAAACTTATCGTCAAATGGCACACAGAGACTTGTTGGAGGGAACATTCCCAGAGAAAGAAAATGAAATTGCAGCGGACGGATTTGTACTTAGTAATCTCGGATTTTCAGGGAATCTGGGAGATTCTCTTCGCATTGGAGAAAAAGAGTATATCGTTAGGGGCGTTCTAAAAAGCGAATGGGCGGCGAGTTCCAGTGAAATGGAAGTTTTTGTGAGCGATGCGTTTAGAGGACGAGGAAGTCAGACGTTTTTATATCTCGGATTCAATGAGGATGAGAAGTTATATAAACAGTTGGATGCTTTTTTGCAGGAACATAAATTATCTTCGAAATCAGTAGTAGGAAATGATGAAGTCACACAGTATCTCGGCGGAGAAGCACCAAGCAGTATTTATGAAATTGTGAAATTTGGTCTGACCAATGAAGAAGGAAATTTCACTTATATC